>JAENZA010000235.1:0-193 GCA_016841485.1 Methanobacteriota archaeon | reverse complement strand
ATCTTCCGACCGTCGACCGGGAGATGGTACTTCGACTTCAACAATGATGGGCAGACAGACCAAGCCCTCTACTGGGGAATGAACGGCGACATTCCGGTCATCGGAGACTGGGATGGAGATGGGGACGATGGAATCGCCATCTTCCGACCGTCGACCGGGAGATGGTACTTCGACTTCAACAATGATGGGCAGA
>JAENZA010000234.1 GCA_016841485.1 Methanobacteriota archaeon | reverse complement strand
CGGGGCGGTGAACATCAAAGCGGCGCTCAGGATGCTGGCGTTCTGCTGACGGGGACCATGGCACCCCCCGGCATGTACTGCCTGATTCTCGCAAACGCCGCATGCACGGTCGGGGTGGGACGGCTCGGGGAATGCCGGTTTCCCGCCGGTCGGCACTGCTATATAGGATCTGCTCTCGGTCCGGGCGGACTCCTCCGCGTCCGTCGCCACCTGCATCTTGCAGAGGCACGGGATCGGCCGCCCCGGTGGCATATCGATTATCTGCTCACGGACCCCCGCTTTACGCCAGAGGCGGTCGTCTGGGCCATCACACGAGACCGGCTTGAATGCACCGTCGCCCGGGCGATCGGAGGGGCAGGGATCCGGAAATTCGGGTGCAGCGACTGCCGGTGCCCGACCCATCTCTTCTCCCGTGAGGGCGACCCCGTGGCGGAGGTCTGCCGGGCCTTCACGGCTGCGGGAACCGTCCCGCACCTCTTCCGGCCGGGAGACAGGGTGCCTGATTTTTTGGTACGTGCAAAAGACTGATATAGTCAGCCTTACGACTTTGCACCTATGAAAGTCCTCGGTATATCCGGGAGTATGCGCAGGAAGGGAAATACCGCCATTCTTGTGCAGAAGGTGCTGGAAGATGTCGCAGAGAAGAGCGATTCCATCGCCACCGAGTATATCTCCCTCGCCGACTATGAGATCGGACCCTGTATCGCCTGCATGAAATGCAAAGAGGAAAAGACGTGCGTACTCACCAACGACACCTGGGACCGTGTTGCTGAAAAGATGCTGGACTGCGATGTGCTCGTCATCGGGACCCCGGTCTATTATTACGACGTCTGCGGTCAGCTGAAGAACTTCATCGACCGCACCTACAGCATGTATCATGACCGCAAACTGACCGGCAAGTATGTGGTGACCATTGCAATCCAGGCCGAGAAGGGTGCAGACCGGGCGCTCGAGACGCTGGAAGGATTTGCCAATACCCACGAATTCTCCTTCATCGGCGAGATTGAGGGGCATGCAGCCGAGGAGGGTGAGATCCTCAGGGACAGCAAGGCACTCAAAGAGGCAGAGAAGATCGCCGCAAAGATCGCCGCTCTCGGGTAAGCCGGCGATCCGGGACCGCATGCCCGCGGGCTGGACCACTCCTCCATTTTTCCAGCCCCGCAGAAGCGTCAACCTAATAGGAAAGGCACGACGAGGTACTGGTACTGGAGTCTATGGCCCATACCACCATCTATACCATTCTTCCCGGCCAGGGACGGCCGTTCTGTCTCGCGCAGTTCCGGAACGCCGCCGCAGCTGACCCCTTCCGCACCGCACTTATCCTGCCGACCAAGCGCCTCGCGGGAGAACTGCGGGACGAACTGAGAGAGGCCGGGATACCCTTTCTCCCCGACCTCGTCGGAACGCCGGAAGAGGTCGCACGGGCTATCCTGCATCGTTACCGGCCCGCCTTACGGGTAATCGAGAGAGACGAGGCGAGGTCTCTTTTACTTACCGTCCTGAAGAACCGTCCCGCAGG
>JAENZA010000032.1 GCA_016841485.1 Methanobacteriota archaeon | reverse complement strand
ATGAAAAGGAGACAAAGACAGAATAATTTTTATCTTTTTTTTAAATATGCCCGATAATGGTCATTGTCGGGCGGTGTCCCGGTCCGGCTCCCCGAAACCTATTTATGCCGGAATCCGGTAATACCTCAAGAATATTTCGTATTTATAATTTCCCCACGCACATTTTCACCGACCGAATATTCATGTGCGTTGTTCATGATAGATCATTAAAGAACGGGGGATAAACGGTGCAGCAGTACGTTCCGGAGATGGATAAGATAAAGCGGACGCTCAGGTCCCACCCGAGAGGGATGAGTATCACCGATCTCTCGAAAAGCCTCGATACCAACCGGAACTCCGTCGCCAAATATCTCGATATCATGCTCACCTCCGGCGAGGTGGAGATGAAGAAGGTCTGCACGGCAAAACTCTATTTCCTCTCGCACCGCGTCCCGCTCTCCGAGATGCTCTCCCTGACATCGGACTGCATTCTCGTCCTCGATGACGATAAGGTGATCACCTTTGCAAACGACGCATTTCTGCACCTTGAGGGCGTCAGCCGCAGGGACATCATCGGACAGCCGTTCTTTGAGATATGTTTCAGCCTGGTCGACGATGAGATTGCCTCGAAGATCGAGACGGTGTCCTGGGAGACCTTCTCGAAGGAGATCGAGCTGGACTCGGGCGATGGCGTCCGTATCTTCCGTGCCAAGGTGATAGAGACGGTGCTCGAGAACGGGAAGAAAGGGATCACCCTCCTCTATGAAGACATCACCAAAAAACGGCTGTGCCAGGAGAATCTGGCGAGGAGCGAACAGCTCTACCGGGCCGTCGTCGAGGACCAGACCGAGTTCATCATCCGCTACCGCCCGGACCGCCGCATCACCTTTGCCAACCAGGCCTACTGCCGTGCCTTCGGCCTGGACCCGGCCACCGTTGCAGGGACCACCTTCTCCCCCCGGATCCCGCAGCCGTACCTGAACGAGGTGCTCGAACAGTTCGCTGCCATCACCCCGGACCATTCCGTCGTCACCGTGGAAAATCCGATCATCATGCCCGACGGAAGCGAGACGTGGCACCGGTGGAGCAACCGCGGGATCTTCGATGCATCGGGAAGGCTCATCGGGTACCAGTCGGTGGGCCGGGACATCACCGCCATCAGGCACATCCAGCAGGCACAGGAAGAGCTCATGGAGGAGATGACCATCCTCACCGAGTCGGCGACCGGTCTCATGATGCTTGGGGAGAATGAGAATATCTTCTTCTATACCGCAAAATCCCTTTCATGGGCGGCACCTGACGCCGTGGTTGTCCTTTCCTCATACAACGACGGTCTCTATACCATAGAGGCGGTCCGAAAGGGGAACGAATGGAGTGACGATCAGATCTATGAGTACCTCCATACATCGGAACTCCTTGGTATGCAGTGCATCGACAGGGAACTGCTGAGATATTCCTCTCCCCATCTCGAGGAATGTGCCCTCGGGGATTATTGCCGGCTGCTTGCATCATCGGGAGCCCGGCAGCTCGCCATGGAGCTGAAAAATATGAAGGGAATGCACTTCTCCTCGATGGGCATCAATTCAGGAGGGGAGATGCTCGGCACCGTTCTTCTCATCAAAGAGAAGGGCCGGGTGAACGGGAACTCCTCCCTCATCGAGACGATCGTCCACCAGGCGGCGATCATGATCCGTCACCGCAAGGTGCTGGAGTCCCTGATCCTTTCCGAGGAGCGGTACATCGACCTGCTCAACCGTTCGAAGAGCCTGATCGGCATTCATTCGGAAGGGAAGATGGTCTATGCAAATCCGGCGATGCAGCAGTTCTTCGGGTACTCGGAGAATGATGAATGGCAGGGTATCTGTCTCGACGATCTCATTCATCCCGATTATATCGAGGTCGTAAGAGAGCGGGTGCAGGCGTCCTATGAGAACGGGAAAGCCCCGACTCCGCTGCACGAGAAAATTTACCGGAAGAACGGGACGCCCGTCGATGTGATCGTCTACGGCCTTCCCACCATCTTCCACCACAAGAATGCGACGCAGGTGATCGTTGAGCCGGTGGATGAGATGCCGGGTGCGGCTTCCCCGTCCGGGAGGTGACGCACCGGCCGGATCGTCTCCCCTGATGATGCGGGAACTCTCATAGGACAGCCTTCTCCCGCAGCAATACCCTGTCACCTCTGAGTATTCTGGTATTATTGATGGATGCCATCGATATATGCCGCATTTACTACTCTCGTCGTATCTGGGATACCTTAGTTCTTTTGAACAATATATTTTTAGCAAATAGATTATATTTTAAAATTTAAACTAACTCTCGTGAATGGCTGCATGCTGAAATGGGGTGGGTTCGTTGTACTGCTGCTCCTCTGCTGTATCCTCTCGGTCGGCTGCGTCGGGGATGGCACCACCTCCCCGGAGAAAACGGCGTCGAAGGAATTTCAGGAACAGTTCGGTGCAAGTAGGGAATATTATGATACACAGGTCGCGATATATCCCGAGGACCCCTATGCGTGGTGCCAGCGGGCCATGTATTACAGTAGTTACGAACAATACGCCGTGGCTATGGAAAGCTGCGAAAAAGCGCTGGAACTGGACCCGGAATACGGCCTCGCCTGGCTCGTGAAAGGAATTATCCTGACGGACCTGGACCGGCATTGCGAGTCGTTGCCGTGCTTTGAAAATGCGAAGAAGTACGATCCCGACCTGACGTCCAATGCAAATGCCGGGTATGCCTACAATAACGAAGCGTGCCTGTTATGAACCTCTCTCGCGTCGTTTGCCTTGAATCATTCGAAGAACGACCGGCACCCGGCAAAATAAGAGAGAGGGAAGAAACTCTTTGGTATCTCCTCTCTACACCACGCAGACCACGGCCAGGTACATCAGCCCCCCGAGAAGGAGGTTCTGCCCGTCGGCGACGAGGTCGTAGAGGATCCGGTTGAGTTCCGAGCCATTGAAAAAGACGATATAGCTCTGCACATAGAGGGCGAGGGCGGCGATGACCACCGTCTCGAGGAAGGGCAGGGTGCCGTTGCAGAGCCACAGCACCACCGCGATGCCTAAGAGGTTCAGGACCGTAAGAAGCATCTTCGTCCGGCGGATGCCGAGCATCACGGGGAGCGTCCGTACTCCCGAATCGGCGTCGCCTGCTACATCGCGTATGTCGAAGACCGTGGAGTTGATGAACGAGAGGAGAAAAAATAAGAGGCCGACGACGAGCGTCATCATGCCGAAGGGGGCGCCGGTGCACGCGGCCGGCAGACACGCCACCGGAACCGCCCACGCACCTGCCACGAGGAGGTTTTTGACGAGCGGAACGTCCTTCAGGCGCCGGTACCGGCACCCTGCGGGAAGCAGGGGAATGCTGTAGGCGATGCCGCTTGCGAGTGGGAAGGCAGTGGCCACGATGGCCACGGGCCCATAGAAACTGGCGACCAGAAACGCCAGCCCGTACCCCGCAAGGGAGGAATACCAGAGCAGTCCTGCGTGCTTCTGGGTGAAGGCAAAGCGCCTCGAGTGGTTGACCGCATCTTCACTTTCATCGGTCTTCCGGTTCATGTTGTATATCGAAAAGGTGCCGAGAACCATGATGAGGCACGCACCCGCGGATATCGGCATGTCCTGCAGCACGGAAGAGACGTATACCTTTGATACTGCCGCAATGGCAAGGAAGAGCGAGCTGTACAGTAGATAATCTAACACGACCTGCAGATTCAGGTCGATGGTTTTTTTGGGATGCTCTAATCCGAACATACATTACGTTGATATTTATATTTCACATTAGTTTGCAAGGCAGACCCGGCTGCTGCAGAAGGAAATCTCCATGAATGGGCCGGATGAAGGGACAAAAAATTCGTACTTAATTGCTTAATTGGAATTCTAATAGATAAATACAATTAAATTTCTATTTTAATAATTATTTATTATTATTCAGTAATATTAAGCTTTTTATGGGCGTATATGCTCTCATAGAAAAAAGATTCAAAAGTATATCTCTGGTGGCATGTTCTAAGAATATTTATATGAGAATCGCACGACAACGAATTTTTTTTTTAATATTTATAATATAATATTTTTATGTAGGGAGGACATAATCCCATAAAAATTCTCTTGAAAAGTGCCTCCGTGGGGATGGATTCGCCGCGCAGGGCAGGAGCGGCAGCAGAACCCCCCGGGAGGAATCCGTATGTTGGATGAATGTTCCGGCTCCGCTCCAAAAACCCCTTCTTCCTCCGGAAACAGGTCCGGGTCACCTTCGGCCGGGTCGCATCCGGGAAGGCCGGCGCCGTGCGGGATCGGAGCACCTCTGTCCTGTACATCCATGCACCTGTCCCGATGCCTGCCGGAATACCGGGCACAATGCATGGCCCGGTGTAATTGGGATAAGTATTTTGCTGATAATACAAGAGGTAACCTCATCTCCCATCAACACTTCCGCCACAATTAAACTAATATACGAATGGCTGCGGAGAATAAGTGTTCAGGAGGACAGGCCGGGAGACTGGTCTCCTTGCAGGGTAGCCATCAGAGCAGTAACCATGAAAACCGACGACGAAGTATGTCCAGGAGAACGCCTGCGAAAGACGGCAGAAGAGCAGCTGGCCCGGAAAGAACCGGAACCTCTCTGTCAAAGCGGGACACCCGGGGATCAAAAGCTGATCTATGAACTGCAGGTTCACCAGATCGAACTGGAACTGCAGAACGAAGAACTCATCACCGCAAAACAGGGAGCAGATGAACTCCGGCAGGAGTATCAGACACTCTTTGACGTAGCGCCGGTCGGGTATCTGGTACTCGGCCAGAACAGTACGATTCTCCGGTGCAACCGCCGTGCCGCCGAACTCTTCGGTACCCCCGAAGATCACATGATCGGAAGGCGCCTTGCCGTGTTTCTGGACCCGGCAACGCTTACTGCCTTCAACACGTTTTTCATGGATTGCTGCAGGAATAAAAAGAAAATACCCTGTGAATTTGTCTCCTGTTTGGCCCCCGCATCGCTATCAGACCCCCGGCATCTGCACTTTTTCGGCAAGAGCATTCCATCAGCAGATCATCAGGGTCAATGCATTGTGGCCATCAGCGATGTAACTGATCTGTACCAGTATCAGGATGCGCTCGGGGAGATCAACAGGAAACTCCATCTCCTCTCCAATATAACCCGTCACGATGTGTTAAACCAGGTCGCGATACTTGCCGCGAGTCTGGAGCTCATCCGGATGAAGATAAAGGAGGGGGCGCCGATTGATGAGGATCTTGCCATGTGCGAGTCATCAAAGGAAGCGACTGTTCGTCTTATTGAGTTTACCCGTGGTTATGAGCGTTTTGGCGTGGGAAAACCCATATGGCAGTCTGCCAGGATGGTCGTTGAAACGGTTCAGCAAAAAACAGCTCTTTCGGTCACCGTCGACCCGTCATTGGATGCCATCGAAGTGTATGCCGACATGATGCTGAGCAGTGTTTTCTCCAACATGTTTCAAAACGCCGAGCAGCACGGGGGCCACAACAGCGGGATTACCGTCTCATTTCACCAGAAAGACCGGGAAGGTGTCATTGTTGTTGAGGACGACGGCACGGGGATTCCGGATGATATGAAAGAACTGATCTTCGGATATGGTGCAGGGGTAGGGACCGGGCTGGGACTCTTCTTCTGCTCGGAAATCCTGGGGATTACCGGAATCAGCGTATGTGAGGCCGGATTACCGGGAGATGGGGCCCGGTTTGAACTGCATATTCCTGCTGGAGTCTGGAGGTGCCGCAATGAACCACTCTGATCTGCTGACCTATGGTCCTACCGGGCGCTAACTACTCAATGCCGTTTTTTTATCCTTTTCCAGGGGGAGAAAACCGTGCCTCATGAGAGGGATGCAGCGTTCGGGGGCACATTGTACAAAGCAGATGAAGGGCAGCTTTGAAATGGTGCAGAAGAGGGACCTGGTTCCGGGTGAATAACCGACCTGATGCGGTATATCCCCCCGATGAGGGTTCAACCGGACGGAACCGGAACGGCAGCAGGAAGAACCGGATAGTTATATTGGAATTTACGACAATTCTCTGGTATCATGGTGAAAAAAGAAACATCAACTCAGAAAGGAGGCCGGCCAAAAAAAGAACAGCAAACCAAAGCCCCATTGCCCGCCACCACGCGCAAAAAAAAACCTGTGGATAAATCCCCGGAGCCTGAATATATCGTCGGGATCGGGGGATCTGCCGGTGGCCTGGAGGCACTTGAGACGTTTTTTCGTGCCATGCCGGTGGATGAAGGGCTTGCCTTTGTGCTGATTGTTCATCTGGACCCCGCCCACAAGAGCATTACCGATGAACTGATACAGCGGTGCACGACCCTGAAGGTCTCTGAGGCCAGAGACAACATGGCCATAGAACCGAATGCCGTATATATCATTCCGCCCGGGAAGAACCTCTCCATTCTCAACGGAAGGATTCAGCTGATGAACGTTACAGCAAAGCACGGGGTGAAAATGCCCATCGATTACTTCTTCCGCAGTCTTGCAAAGGACCAGAAAGAGAAATCGATCGGCATTATTCTCTCAGGAATGGGGACCGACGGCACGCTGGGGCTGCGGGCCATCCAGGAGGTCGGCGGCATGACGATGGTACAGGATCCGATCAGTGCCAAATTCGACAGTATGCCCCGCAGCGCAATTAAAAACGGGCTGGTTGATTTCAGCCTCAGTCCGGAGAAAATGCCGGAGGTACTGGTCAGTTATATCAGGAAAAGTCCGGCGATCATCTCCAAAAAAGCCCTGGAAAGGACTGAACTGACCAAGCTCCAGAAGATATTTGTGCTGGTTAGGGACCGGACCGGCAACGATTTTTCAGAGTATAAAAATTCCTCGATTCTCCGCAGAGTGGAGCGGCGGATGAGTCTCAAATCGATTGATGATATGGCAGACTATGTCGACCTCCTCCAGGACAATCCCGAGGAGGTTGATCTGCTCTTCAAAGAACTCATCATCGGGGTCACCAATTTTTTCAGGGATCCGGACGCCTTTGTACATCTCAAAGCGGGTATCATTAAAAAGCTGAAGGAATATCCCCCGCACCAGTCAATCTTTCGGGCCTGGTGTCCGGGATGTGCCACCGGTGAAGAAGCATTCTCGATTGCAATTCTTGTCCGGGAGTGCCTGGAGGAATGCAATCTTTCCAATCATGTCCGTGTTCAGATCTATGCCACCGACATCGGCAATGACGGAATAGAATACGCACGAAAAGGGCGGTATCCGAAAAACATTGCTGCAGACGTCTCAGCGGCCCGCCTGAAGAGATGGTTTGTCGACGAGGGCGACTCGTACGTGGTGTGCAAGGAGATCAGAGAGTCGGTGATCTTCGCGGTCCAGAATATCATCTCCGACCCGCCGTTTACCCGGCTCGATCTGATCTGCTGCAGAAATCTCCTGATCTATTTCACTACCGGACTTCAGAAGAAGATCTTTCCGCTGTTCTACTATGCCCTTCTGCCTCACGGCATCCTCTTTGTGGGGACCTCCGAATCCCTGAACTGTGATGACGAGCTGTTTTTGACCCTGAACGTAAAATGGAAGATCTTCGAACGCAGCGAAGCGGCCACGAAGCTCCCAGGGGCCATGCCGGCGTTTGGATTTGCCCCGGTCTCACACACGTATCTGGCACGGGTTCCCTACCAGGAGGTTGAAGAGAAGGTACCGGATCTTATCGGGGCCATGCTTCTTGAACACTATACCCCTGCCTCTGTTCTTGTCACAAAAGACGGTGATATTGTCTATTTCAGCGGAAAGACCGGAAAATATCTCGAACCCGCAGTCGGCAGGCCGAATATCAATATTTTCTCGATGATGCAGGGTGACTTCAGTTTCGAGTTCGGGACGGCATTTCATCAGGCCCTGCAGGAGTGGGAGAAAGTGACGGTGCGTGGGCTGCACACTGATACCCTGGGGCAGGACCAATATTTTGATCTTACTGTCCATCCCATTACGGGGTATAAAGCGCTTGAAGGCTTAATCCTCATCGTATTCAGTGACCTCCCCCCAAAGCCGAAACGCCGGCAGGCCCGGAAAACTCCGGAAGGGACACAGGGCGTCTCATCCGAGCTTGAGGAGGAACTGCGGAAACTCAGGCTGCACCTTGCCGGAGTGCTTGAAGACAAACAGACCAAGGAGGAGGAGCTCAAGACGATGAATGAGGAACTTCAGTCCTCCAATGAGGAGCTCCAGAGCACGAATGAAGAGCTTTCGACCTCAAAGGAGGAGATGCAGTCCTTAAACGAGGAATTACGGACTGTCAACGCCGAACTGGAGAGCAAGAACAACGAACTCGGCAAGGTCAATGCAGATATCAGAAACCTGCTGAACAGCACCGATATCGCGACGCTCTTTCTGGACAAGGATCTGCGGATCACCCAGTATACCCCCAGAATACTTCCACTGTTCAATCTGATAGACTCTGATATCGACCGTCCGCTGAGTGACATCGTCACGACCCTCGCCTATGATCATGTGATCGAGGACGCCCGGCAGGTCTTTGACACCCTCATCATTCAGGAGAAGAATGTGGTGACAAGAGACGGAGTCAGGTATTTCATGCGGATTGTGCCGTATAAGACCCAGGACAACAAAATTGAGGGAGTCGTCATCACCTTTACCAATATTACGACCGCTCGTGGAATAGATCCGCCCCAGAAAAAGGCCGAACCTAAGAAATAACTTTTTTCCACGATTTTTTTAGATTTTTTTGAAAAGTTGAAGGCGCGATCATTGAACATTGATCGTTTGGAGCTCTTTGGGTACTTTGGGGGTTTGAGGCATCCGTCCTTTGTAGCCACCCCGTCCTCAGGTCTTTCCGGCGGACGAAGATAGTGGAAGACCAACGAACGAAAGCTCCCGCTCATTTCCGGAAGCGGGATAAAAAAAAGTATTGGTGGTCTGATTATGCGAGGTAATCGGAGGGCTCGGGGATCTGTTCCTTGAGGCCCTTCCTCTTCCTGATGCTCTGGACGATCTCCTTTAAAAGACCCTGGGGGACGGTCTCGAAGCCGGCGAACTCCGTCGACCACATTGCACGGCCTTCGGTTGCCGAGCGGACGTCGCCGGCAAACCCGAAGAGTTCTGCAACCGGTGCCTTACCGATGACGGTGATCGTGTCACCCTCGGACTGCATGTCGTAGACCTGGCCGCGGCGACCCTGGATCTGTGCGGTTGCCGCACCCATGTGGTCCTGCGGGACGGTGATCTGGATGTTCTGCATCGGCTCGAGGAGCGAGTCGCCTGCAAAGAGAAGGCCGGCCTTCACGGCGGAACGGACGGCCGGGATGACCTGTGCCGGGCCGCGGTGGATGGCATCCTCGTGGAGCTTGACATCGATGAGGCGGATCTTCGTGTTCTGAACCTGCTCGTCGGCGAGCGGACCGCCGGCAAGCGCCTCGCGCCATCCGTCGAGGACCAGTTCCATCGTCTCGTTCAGGTACTGGACACCCTTCGTCATGTCGAAGAACAGGTTGGTCGTCTGGATGGCGGTGAGGTTCTTTGCCTCGTCCTTTTCAAAGCCTGCCTCGATGAGCTTCTCACGGCGTTCGATTTCGGGAAGGTCCATGGAAATTTCGCCGTCCTTGATCATCTTGACAACCTCGTCGGAGAGAGGCTCAAGCTCGATGTAGAAGCGGTTGTGACGGTTCGGGGACTTTCCTTCGACCGGGCCTGCGGCCTTGGTGATGGTCTCACGGTACACCACAATCGGGGTTGAGGTCTTGATCTCGACGCCCTTGTCACGCCCGATACGGTGGGTGATGATCTCGAGGTGGAGTTCTCCCATACCGGAGATCAGGTTCTCTCCGGTCTCCTCGTTGATGGTGACCGCAACGGTCGGGTCTTCCTTACCGACCTGGCGGAGTACCTCGACGAGTTTCGGGAGGTCCTTCATGTTCTTTGCCTCGACCGCGACGGTCATGACCGGCTCGGAGTAGTGCTTGAGCGACTCGAAGGTCTGCATCTCCTGGAGGGAGGTGACGGTCGAACCGACGATCGCATCCTTGAGACCGGTGACGGCGGCGATGTTGCCTGCTGTCAGGGACTCGACCTCGATACGCTCTGCACCCATGAAGATACCGACCTGCGAGAGACGGTTGGCCTTCTTTGCGGTGCCCATGACATACAGCTCGGACCCGCGTTTGATTGTACCGGAGAAGAGACGCCCGGTGGCGACCTCGCCTGCGTGGGGGTCAAAGGAGATATCGGTCACCATCATGCAGGCCGGACCGTTCGGGTCACAGGCGAGCATGGACTTGCCTTCGGTGGTGTTTGGGTCGCCGTGCTGCCAGATGATGGGGACACGGCGCTTCTGTGCATCCAGCGGATCGGGGAGGTGGCGCACCACCATGTCGAGAAGGACATCAGTGAGCGGGCTCGACTTTGCAAGTTCCTTCATCTGGCCTGCCTGGCACTTCTCGTTGACTTCCTTGAAGGAGACACCGGACGTCTTCATGTACGGGATGGAGACTGCCCAGTTGTAGAGGGCGGACCCGAATGCGACGGTACCGGCTGCGGCATCGAGTTTCCAGCCTGCCTTGTAGGCATCCTCGTTCATGCCCTTGATGAGCTTGTTGACCTTGTCGATGACCTTGCCGAGGCGGATCATCAGTTCCTGGTCATCGACCTTCAGCTCGTTGATCAGGCGGTCGACCTTGTTGATGAAGAGGACCGGGCGCACACCCTCCTTGAGGGCCTGGCGCAGCACCGTCTCGGTCTGGGGCATGGTTCCCTCGACCGCGTCCACCACAACAACAGCACCGTCCACCGCACGCATGGCACGGGTGACGTCGCCGCCGAAGTCCACGTGGCCGGGAGTATCGATCATGTTGATGAGATATTCCTTGCCGCCGTAGGTGTGGACCATCGAGACGTTGGATGCATCGATGGTAATTCCACGTGCCTGTTCCTCCTCGTCGGAGTCCATCCAGCACGCCTTGCCTGCAATTTCTTCGCTGATCATCCCGGCCCCGGCAAGAAGGTTGTCGGAGAGGGTGGTTTTCCCGTGGTCGATATGAGCCACAATACCGATGTTGCGGATCTGCTCCGGCTGGCTCATCAGCGTGGTGACTCGTTCAACCATCTTTCTTCTTCTGGTCATGAAATTTCACCCAAAAAAATGTAGATTATCGTGCGGATTTCGCCACACGCTCGCGTTCTTCTTTCTTTCCGACAGAGAAGCACCGTGCGTCACCGTTTGCAGCGGCGATGAGCTCATCTGCAAGGACGGCCGATGCGGCGCGCTTCTTCTTGTGGCTTCCCTGGCGCACTGCACGGGCAATGAACATCAGTGCCGCGTCGATACGGCGCTGGGGTGCGGTATCGACCGACTTCGGGACATTGATACCACCGTACTTCAGACGGACGGTCTCTTCGCGGGGCCCTGCATTTGCAATGGCATCGATGAGAACATCGACGGGGTTCTTGCCGGTCTTCTTATTGATGATGTCGAAGGCGTCGCTGACGATCTTGGTCGTGACGGCCTTCTTGCCGGTGTTGTGCTGGGTCTGCATGAGACGGTTGATGAGGCGCTCGACGATGAGCATGTCGCTCTTTGCAAACTGGGTGCCTGCACGCTTGCCGCAGGAGTGCGGCACGATCATGGACTGGGTATTGACATACCTGACCAGACCGGGATCTTTTACCTGGACATCTGAGATATCCCACTTGTTAAAGAGGAGATAGGAAGGGCCGGTCTCTTCGACCGGTTCTTCGGTAAAGGCCTCTTCTATGATGTTTTCCTCGGTCATGACGATCACCTGCGCGGCTTCTCCTTCTTGCCGGTTACCATCTCGCGGAGGCAGACGTTGTTCACTGCGATGACCTGGAACCGGACACCCGGGATATCTCCCTTTGAACGACCGAGCCTTCCGCCGATACCCTCGATGGTGACTTCGTCGTGTTCATCGATGAAGTTGATTGCACCGTCGCCGACGGCGAATGCCGTGACCTGGCGACCGTTTTTGATGAGCTGAACACGGACACATTTCCTGATAGCCGAGTTCGGCTGTTTTGCCTCGACACCCACCTTCTCGAGCACGATGCCGCGTCCCTGCGGGGCACCCTCGAGCGGGTCGGATTTAACGTCAAGGCCGAGCTGGCGGCGTGCGTAGTTAACGTCGCGCCAGCGGTTTTCCTTGGATGTGCGCTTACATTTTCGCGCAGCAAATTTTCCGTTTCCCATTGATGATTACCTTCGTGGTTCTTCGTGAGATAGGCAAAGCTTTTGATGGCGTTTGCCGGCTGATGAAATTGATGATCAGACCGTGGGAGGAGAATCAGTCCCCGCAGATGGGTTCTCGCCGTTGAACCCGTATTTTGCGGATCAAGGTGCTCATGCTCCTTTACTGATTCTCCGCCGCTCCCACAAGATATCAGATTTCTGCCTATATGTTTCGCGGTGACAGGTATTAAAGGTGATTCCTCCCTGCCTTTTTGTTCTGCGCAGAGGTGGAAATGTGGGGGATGAATGAAACATTTACCATCAGGGGTGCGCAAGGTGATAGGGAGGATACAGCCATGGCTGGTACAACACGCATTTATAAAGAGGTTTACTTCGAGGCGAGCCATCGCCTCCTGCACTACAAGGGGAAGTGCTTCCGCCTCCATGGCCACCAGTGGCGTGTCGAGATATGGATGGAAGGGGCGGTCGAACCCGCATCGAAGATCCTGGTCGACTACAATACAATAAAGCAGGTCGTAGGCAGGTTTGACCACCAGGTCATTCTCAATAAGGACGACCCCATGGTAGGCTGCCTCTCACAGTTCCAGGAGGTCATCACGACCGAGGGGGACCCGACAAGCGAGAACCTGGCCGCCATCATCACGGGCATGATCAACGAAGCCTGTGCGGGGGCGGGCATCGACGCCCGGATCACAAAGATCCGGGTGTGGGAGTCGACCTCCTGTTATGCAGAATGTGTCTATGTTGATCACTGAAATTTTCGCGAGCATCTCCGGCGAGGGGACCCGGCAGGGTGCGCCGGCGGTCTTTGTCAGGTTTGCCGGGTGCAATCTCCGGTGTGCCTGGTGCGACACGGAGTATTCGTTTGAAACGGGCACCACGATGGATGCGGCCGCCGTCCTCGCAGAGGTCGGCCGGTTCGATATCCCCTTCGTGGTCATCACCGGCGGCGAACCGCTCCTGCAGGAGGACGGGCTCATCCCCCTCCTCAAAGGTTTAAATGCGGGGGGGTACGATATAGAGATAGAGACCAACGGCACCCTCCCGACAGGCGCGGTGCAGGAGTATGCAACCATCTGCATGGACATGAAGTGCCCCTCCTCGGGGGAGTCGTCCGACCCGGCACATCTCGCAACTCTCCGTGCGTGCGACATGGTGAAGTTCGTGGTCGCAGACAGGGCCGACTGCCTCTTCGCCGAAGAGCTGCTCGCCTCCCGGCCGACCCGTGCCCAGGCGGTCTTCTCGCCGGTGTGGGGTGCGGACTACGGGGAGATCGTGGCATTTATGATGGAGCGCCTCCCGCCCGCACGGCTGCAGGTCCAGCTCCACAGGATTCTCGGGGTGAAATAAGACATGAAAGCGGTATGCCTCCTCTCGGGGGGAATGGACTCGACCACGCTTGCCTATCTGGCAAAGGACATGGGCTATGACGTCATCGCCCTTCATCTCCGGTACGGCCAGCCGACCGAAGATGCCGAATATGCGGCGGCACGAAAGATCGCCGGGCTTCTTGAGGCCAGCGAATTCTTTGAAGTGAACCTGGACTATCTGCTGAGGATCGGGGGGTCGGCGCTCACCGACGCCTCTGTTGAGGTTAAGGATCACACCGAAGGGGAGACGGGGATGCCCGCCACCTACGTCCCGTTCAGGAATGCAAATCTCCTTGCGATCGCAACAAGCCTCGCCGAGGCACGGGGGGCGGAGGCCATCTTCATCGGCGTGCAGGCCTCGGACTATGCCGGCTATCCCGACTGCCGCCCCGCGTTCGTGGAGGCCTTCCAGAAGGCGATCGACGCCGGCACGGCGGACGGGACGACGATTACGCTGCGGACGCCCTTTGTACGGATGAACAAGGCGGAGATCCTCCAGGTCGGGTTCGACCTGGGCGTGCCGTACGAGCACACCTGGTCCTGTTACCGCTCGTCCTCACCGGCATGCGGCACCTGCGACTCCTGCCACTACCGCCTCGAGGCCTTTGCCGAGCACGGGGTCAGGGATCCCATCGAGTACGGGGAGCGGTAGGCCCATGGAGGAGGTCTGCGGCGGGGGGCGCCTCA
>JAENZA010000233.1 GCA_016841485.1 Methanobacteriota archaeon | reverse complement strand
GAACTATCGGGAGTACGAGTGGATCACGGCGACGACCGAGGTCTCCCTCTCCGCGGACGGCGACGTGACCGGGAAGCGGCCGGTGGAGGTCTCTACGATCATCACCGCGACAGAGGACGGTGGGTATGCCTATTGCGGGTATGCCAACCCCCAGCACAACGATCTCCGTCCACTGGAGTATCCGAACGCTCCCCTCCGGGTCGTCAGGCTCGACCGTGCCGGTGAGGTCGTCTGGGACACCACATTCAGGATCGGGGAGCACCGGCCCGTGACTGCGATCATCCAGACGGCGGACGGCGGGTTTGCGCTCTTCGGGGCGGACCTTGATTTCTGAGTGCTCCGTTCATTCATGCGGATAGTCAGGTCATGCAACAAGGAAAAGTCATGGAAAAAAGGAACCGGGAACGATGATGCAATCATTATCTGCTATAGTGCAGCAGTACAGGAAATCCATCCTTGTACTCGTTGTACTGATTGGTCTCCCCTTGATTGTCATTGCTGCTTTTCCGTATGTCATGTCTCTGACCGTCCCCCCGGATTGGCTTCTCGTGTATGAGGTGACCGAAGAGAAGGCCGGGGAAGGCATGATTGTCCATCTTGATGACCAGAACTTCAAGGACTACCCCGTGCTTGAAGAAGTACTACAGGGAAGTGAACAGTTCGAACCGGGACCACCATACAGTAAAGGGGATCTGCGCCGGGTGGGTGAGGTGGAATACCCCGAAAAGATTACACAGGGGACCATCGACAGATATATCTTTGACAATACGACCGGTGAGCGAAAATATTTCGAATATAACGGGAGGTACTACCGAATCGGAACCCTCTATGCAGATTAAATCAGGAACGCCCATTTCTCCCTTCCTCCGGGTATTACTGAGGGCCCGGCAGGGATGGTGGATTGTGAGCGATACCATCGAGACCATCTCCCCATGACCCCTGCAATACTGAAGGCCGCACTTCCATGGATGGTCTTCCCACGCCCGCACAAATCTTTATCCCCTTCCCCTCCGAGGAAGGCTCATTATGCCTGACACGCCTCCCGCACCCACCCACACACCGCACGCACCGCAGCACGGCCCGCCCGAACGGGTCGACATCCCCGTCCGCCACGTCGTCCTCGTCCTCTCCGGCAAGGGGGGCGTGGGCAAGACGACGGTCGCGGCGAACCTCGCCTTCGCGTTTGCCAACCACGGCTTTCAAACGGGCCTCCTCGACCTCGACATCCACGGCCCGGACATCCCCGCGATACTGGGGCTGGAAGGCTCCCACATGGCCTCGTACGACAAGAAGCACATCGAACCTGTGCCGGTGACCGGCAACCTCTCCGTCGTCTCGATGGCCTTTCTCCTCCCCGAAACGAGTTCCCCCGTCATCTGGCGGGGGCCGATGAAGGCAGGGGCCATCCGGCAGTTTCTCGAGGACGTCGACTGGGGGGACCTCGATTACCTCGTCGTCGACCTCCCGCCGGGGACCGGTGACGAGGCGCTCACCGTCGCCCAGCTCGCACCGAACATTGCGGGTGCCGTCATCGTCACCACCCCGCAGGACGTG
>JAENZA010000031.1:743-14832 GCA_016841485.1 Methanobacteriota archaeon | reverse complement strand
CGAGACCGACGATCAGAGGCATTCTCATCGACGATGCCAGCAGGTCGGACCAGCTGCCGGCTTTCTGTATCTTGACCGCTCGCTCGATGTCGTCAAGCTCGTTCGAGACGTCCCGGGTTCCGCGGATCTTTTGGAGAACGCCGGTTGCCCGGTCGGAGTGATGATGGGACACGAGCCACCGGGGACTGCCCGGGAGCAGGAACATCCCGACGATGAGGACGGTGGCCGGCACTGCACCGAATGCGAACATGGCGCGCCAGTCGCCGCTTGCGGAGAAGAGGTAATCGACTCCGTACGAGACGAGGATCCCGAGGGTGATGAAGAGCTGGTTGAGCGACACCATTCCGCCGCGGAGTGCTGAAGGCGCAATCTCCGATATGTAGAGAGGAACGACGAATGATGCGACACCGATGGCAATACCGATCAGCACGCGGCCGACGAGGAAGACGGGCAGACCCGCGGCAATGACGACGATCCCCGTGCCTGCGAGGAACACGGCCGATGCAGCGATGATCGAGAGGCGCCGCCCAATCCTGTCGGCAAGGAGACCTCCGGCTATCGCACCCAGAATCGCGCCGACGAGCACCGAACTGGTCGCGATCTCTTCCAGGGTCGAAGAGAGGCCGAAGTCCCCGGTGATGAAGAGGATCGCTCCTGAAATGACCCCCGTGTCGTACCCGAAGAGGATCCCTCCGATGGCCGCCACTGCAACGGCAATGTAGACGAACGGTGTGAAACCGGATCTCTTTGGTTCTCCGCCCTGTCCTTTCATGCTCCATCCCCTGTTTGATTTTGAACGGATCGGTTCCGGGGTGTCTTTCATAGTCCGGCAGGCACTGCCCATTGTACATTCCCGATCCGATTGATCCTGAATGGAGGATCATCCCCTGGATGGAGCAAGGAGTATCTATCGAGCACCTCCGTATCCATCCGAATAATAATCGTGCGGTCGGCAGTTTTTCGTCAGGCTTCGTCTACAGATTCATAAAGATAGTGGTACGATCATACCCTGGCAAGTCCATCCGGAACAGCGGCAGTGGCGGTTATGCGGTGGGTTGGAAAACCCGCACCCCGTTTACCTGGCCCACTTGATCTCGCCGTGATCGATGAGTCTGTAGACGCGAACTTTCACCCAGTCCATGATCACGAGCTCCTCGACGATGGAGTACAGCCAGACGAGCCCGGCCAGGTACCAGCCGATCGGCGCGACACCGATACCGACGGCGACGATTACGGTCGCAATGGCCTTGGTGATGATCGCCGACCAGAGCAGAGCCGACCCCGGCCTGATCGACCAGAAAGGCCCCCTGGTCCGGGAGACGAAGATCGTGAGGTGCCCCGCCACCGCCAGCTTCAGGAAGATGAGCGACTGGACGACCGCAAGGCTCAATCCCAGCGTAATATAGGCCAGATAGAAGAGAATAACCGTGGCGATGACCCCCACAAATCCGATGAGTGTCGCAAGGGTGATGATCTCCCGCATCTTCCACCGTTCCGGAGACTGTGAGTAGAGGACGTTATCGTAGGCGATGGTCATAATCGGGAGGTCGTTTAAGAGCGAGAGGAGCACGATCAGCAGTGCGGTGATCGGGAAGACGTTGAAGATGATGATGATGGACGTGACGAAGAAGAGCACGCGGATGGTCTCGGCGATACGGTAGATCACATAATGAACCATGCGCTGGAAGATTCTCCGGCTCTCCTTGATCGCCTCGATGATCACCGAAAGTCCCGGCTTTGTGATCACGATCGATGCCGCCGACTTCGCCGCATCCGTGGCACCCGCAACGGCAATCCCGACATCGGCCTTCTTCAGAGCGGGTGCGTCGTTCACACCGTCGCCGGTCATGCCGACGATGTGTCCCCGGGACTGGAGGAGGGATACGATACGGTACTTATGTTCGGGGAAGACCTCGGCGAAACCGTCTGCCTTTTCCACGATCTCCGCCGCTTCGGCGTCATGCTCGTTCAGGAAGGCATCGGCGGTGGTGATATTCGTCTTTAAGTTCACCTCTTTTGCGATCTCTTTGGCTATCGCCACGTGATCCCCGGTGACCATCTTTACGTCCAGCCCCATCTCCTCCGCCGTCTTGATGGTCGCTGCCGAGTCCTCACGGGGCGGATCGTAGAGGCCCAGAACGCCGACGTACGTCCAGGTCTTCCCATCGCCGCTCCGTGCCACGCCGAGCATGCGATATCCCTTTTGTGCAAAAGTATTCGAGAGGTCGTCGATCTTCCTGCCGATCTCCTCGTTTTCGCCCGCAAGTTTCTGGATAACCTGGGGAGCGCCCTTTGCCGCCTTGAACTGGTTCCCTTCACTGTCTTTTACCGTTGCCTCCGTGCGTTTGACCACGGGATCGAAGGGCGCGAACCTGGCAACTGTGTAGGTACCGAGTTTCTCTGTGAGGGCCTGCCCCTCTTTTGAGTCGATGATCGCGATATCGATGGGATCCCGGTCCTCCCCTCTGGATGCGAGCAGGGCGTCCAGCAGCACATCTTCCTTCCCGGCATCGCCGAACGGCACGATCTCGGAGAGGGTGAGCTTGTTCTCTGTTATCGTTCCTGTTTTATCGGAACAGAGAATATCGACCCCGGCCATCTCCTCGATGGCAACGAGTCTGCTGACGATCGCATTGTACTTGGTGAGCGCCACCGCTCCTACGGCCATGGTGATCGACAGCACGGCCGGCATTGCTGCAGGAATCGCTGCTACGATCAGGACGAGGGCGAACTGGAGTGTAGACAGAATGCTTTCCTGCCGGATGATTGCGATAAGAAACGTGATTGTAACCAGGGCGATCGCGAGGACGATCAGGTAATCCCCGATCTTCAAGACGGCTCTCTGGAAATGGCTGACTGTTGCCGCCTCTTCGGCAAGTTCGGCGGTCTTCCCAAAGAAGGTCTTCAGTCCCGTCGTCACCACGACACCGGTCATTTCGCCCCGTTTTGCTATGGAGCCGGAGTATGCAACATCCGCTACGTGTTTGTCGACCGGCAGCGACTCCCCGGTCAGTGCGGATTCGTCTGCCGACAGGTAGTCTCCTTCGACGAGCTTGATATCGGCGGGAATAATGTCCCCCATCCGCACACGGGCAATATCACCGGGGACGAGCTCCCGCGCAGTGACCTCCTGCCATTTCCCGTCCCGCAATACCCGTGCTTTTACTGCCAGCTGTTTTTTAAGCATTGCAATGGCGTTTCCCGCCTGGCGGCCCTGCCAGAAACCGACACCCGCATTGATCAGGAGCAACGCCAGGATGAACGCGAAGTCTTCCCACTTCTGGGTAACTGCGGAGATGACCACCGCAGCCTCGATCATATAGGGGATAGGGCCTCTAAAATACTGTAAAAACTCAAGAATCGGATTTTTTTTCTTTTCCGGGATCTCGTTGTATCCATACTGCAAAATCCTGTTCTGTGCCTCTGATGTGGAAATGCCTTTCCCGCTGGTAGACAGGGCCTGATATATATCATCCACAGACGCTGTTTTGGCATCATCCGTGCTGATCGTATCCTTCCCCATGGACCTCCCCCCGAGCCTCTCTTAACTCCGGGGCATATAATATACTGGTGCCGCCGGGAGAACCTGTGATTCTACCCCTCTGCCGGGCTCATGTGGCCTCGAATTTGAGTGAGCAATAGAAACATTGAGAGAACCCCGTGCAGGCACGTGTGCGAAGACGCCTTGATGCACCCGGGGGGAGGGCACCACCGAATGGATCGATCGGGAATCGGGTTGAGCCGATCGGTGGCACAGGAGATGACATGGCGAGACGAGTATACCCCTTGCACAACAGGAGCGTCCGGGCATCTGAAAAAGTGTATAGAAGAGGCTGGGAACACCCAGGAGCTCACAGATACGCTTCCGAGGCGTATCTGCGCATCATCACATGGCTGTTGAAGTAATATGCAATCATGCCGATGGCGTTCTTCATACGGTGCGTCCACTCGTCCTCCATTCCATAGTAGAGGGGCAGAATGACGTATTCGAGTTTGTTGTAGAGATCCCGGATCTCCTGTGCTCTCCGCTGCTCTTCGGGGATCTTCTCATCAGGTCCCGGGCCAATCGCCCAGCCGGTGACGCCTTCGACGCACCCCTCGACCCACCAGCCGTCCAGAATGCTGAAGTTCATGACACCGTTAAAAGCTGCTTTCATCCCGCTCGTCCCGGATGCCTCCATGGGGGGAAGCGGGGTATTCAGCCAGACATCCACACCGGATGTGAGTTTGCCTGCCAGGTCCATGGAGTAGTTCTCCAGATAGACCACCTCGAGATCTCCTTTCAGTCGATCGCGGTATGCATAGATATCCTTGATGAGTTGCTTGCCGCCCTCGTCATGCGGGTGGGCCTTTCCGGAAAAGAGCAGCTGGATCGGCCACTTTCGGTTGATCTCTTTCAGCCGGTCGAGTTCAGAGAAGATCAGGGTTGCCCGTTTGTACCCGGTGGCTCTGCGTGCAAACCCGATCGTCAGGGTGTCGGGATCCAGATCTACCCCGGTCGATCCGCGAACGTCATCAATGAGTGCCGATTTCGCCTTTACGTGGGCATCCCAGATCTCCTCATTCGGGATCTTCCCGACCCGCACGAGCAGTTCGGGTTCATTCGCCCACCCGCGAATGTATCGGTCGAAGAGCTTGCGGAAGTGCGGTCCTGTCCAGGTGAATGGATGGACGCCGTTGGTAATCTCACGAATGTGGTATCCGTGAAAGAGCTTCTGGGAGTACTCCTGGTGGGCTTTGGCAACGCCGTTGTGGTATTTGCTCATATTCAGCGCAAGAAGAGTCAGGTTCAGCCGCTCCTCGCCTCCATACGTCTTCAGGATATCGATGGGGAAGTCGAGCGCCTTTCCGACATCGTCATACGAGAAGGTATCCATTGCAGCGGCAACGGGTGTATGGGTCGTAAACACACACATGTCGCCGGTCGCATCGGCATCATAGCCGTTCATCTTCATGAGCTCAAGGGTGAGGAGACTGGAATGCCCCTCGTTCATGTGATATCGTTCTACCCTGAAGTTCAGGGCTTTCAGCATCTTAACGCCGCCGATGCCCAGCACGATCTCCTGCCTGAACCGGTAGGCACTGTCACGGCCATAGAGGTAACTCGTAATCTGCCGATCGTCCGGCGCATTCTCCTCCATATCCGTATCGAGGAGGATGACGGGAACCAGCCCCCCCACCGGGCTCTCATGGTCATGGTACCAGGCACGGACATGGACATCCCGCCCGTCGATGCGTACGGTGACTGTCCGGGGCAGGAGCCGCATGTACTGAGCGGGGTTCCATTCGTCCGGAAGTTCCTGCTGCACCCCGTCCCCGGTTATCTTCTGCCTTAGATATCCTTTTTTGCTGACCAGCGTGACCGCGACGAGCGGAATGCGGAGATCGGCACTGGATCTGACCGCATCTCCGGCGAGAACTCCCAGCCCTCCGCTGTACGTCGGAATGTCGCTCTGTAATCCGATCTCCATCGAAAAGTACGCGACTCGTGAACCTTCCAGAAAACGGCGCATGTGAGTCTCGCTGTCGAAGTAGTAGGTCTTCCCCCAGGCATCCGCCTTGTACTGCGCTGTTTCGGTGTCGACCGGGCTTCCGGATAGGGGATCTTTTACAATCATGGTGTATTCGCCTCCCATCGGGTGTAACCACCCCAGTATACGTCACCGGACTATCCATAACGCATAGAGGACGGAGGATTCCCTCGTCGAGGGATGTCCCGTATCACACCAGCCAGGTGCGGATGGGACTGCATACCCGATCGATTGGATTTCTCATGGACCCCGGATATATACAGGTATCGATCCCGGGGACTATCCGGATCGTGGGCGCACCCAGGCAGAATATGCTCACGCCCTGACAGAATGGGCTCATCTGCAGGGATAGCACGAGAATGTCGGCTTGCCGAGAACCGGCTCGCTTGCCGTTGCTCCTCCGTACCGGCGTGTGCGGGACGCTTCTAGGATAGATCGAGTGGTACCTGCCTTCCGGTACGGTAATGGATACTCTTGCTTCACCACCGGAACCCGATCCTCTCCAGCACCGAGACCTTGATGGTGTCGTTCACCAGCAGCGCAAAGATACCGGTGAATAGGATGACGAGGAGGGTTATACGAGGGGAGACGGGTGCGATCCCGGGAACCCCGACGGTCGTTATCACCGCAATGACAACCATATCGATAATTATAGCCCAAATGAGGGTCTTACCGGGCATCGAATGCCAGAACCGCCCCCGCTCCCTCACAACGAAGATGGTGAACACTCCCGAGTAGAAGAGGATCTGAAAGGTGAAGGTGTGGAGCTCCTGAATGGCATTCAGAAGCCCGAATTGCTGGGTTCCGATGTACAGGAGCGCAGCCGATTCCAGCACCAGAAACAGACCAAGGGCCAGCGATACTCCTGCCAGGGCTGAAATGCTCCAGACATCCGGTTTTTTCGACCACCGCACCGTATCAGTTGACAGAGATAACGTCACGAAGTCGATAACGAACAGGAGCAGAACGAGATCGAACGTAGCAATGATATACGTGCCGCTGATGAGAAACGCTCCGACGACAAGAAACACTATCAGGATGGTCTTGATGATTTTATTCAGAATCCAGGTCACCAGCCGCTGGTTGATCATCCTGGCCGTTTTTACCAGATCCACAATATTTGACAGTCCCTCCCCGGTCAGAACGACACTTGCTGCATCTTTGGCCACATCGGTCGCATTGCTGACCGCAATCCCTACTTCAGCCTGCTTCAGTGCCGGGGCGTCGTTCACCCCGTCGCCGGTCATGCCGACGATGTGCCGTTTCCCCTGCAGGCTCTTCACGATAGCGTATTTGTCTGCAGGGTATATCTCGGCAAATCCATCGCTCTTCTCGGCGATATCTGCGACTGTCTTGGGGTCGTCTTCAAGAGAACCTGTTATACCCGAAACGCTGACGATGTTCCCCGAAAGTCCCACCTCTTCTGCAATCTCCCGTGCAATCGCCGATGAGTCCCCGGTGAGCATTTTGACCGATACACCCAGATCCATAAGCTCCCGGATTAAATCCTTCGAATCGGGTCTCGGTGCATCGTATAATGCTGCCAGACCGACGATCCTGAAGGCGCCCCCGCCATCGGTTCGTGCGATTGCCAGCGTCTTGTATCCCTTCTTCGCGAACTCTCCCATCTCTGCTTCAACCGATCCTTTCTCAGCGCTGCTGAGCCGGCAGAGGTCGGCGATCACCCTGACAGCGCCTTTCGAAACGCGAAACTCCTCCTCATTTTTTTGAATCAACGCTTCAGTCCTCCTTGTTTCGGGATCGAAAGGGACAAACTCCTTCTGGTGGAGCGCTTCGTGAACGAACTGCTCTTTTTGTGCCGCTGCAATGAACGCACAATCTATCGGGTCCTGGTCCGCTGCCCGGCTCGCCAGAGCGCCGTAAACAACGGCATCGCGTTCCGTGAAGGGAGGAAAGGGCTTCACATGTGTGATTGAAAGCCTATTCGTCGTTATCGTGCCCGTTTTATCGATGCAGAGAATATCCATCGTGGCAGCATCCTCTGAAGCACTCAATCTCGTCACCAGAACCCCCTTCCGGCCAAGATCAACGGAACCGAGTGCCGTGCTGATCGAAAACATCGCTGGCAGGGCAACAGGGATCGCCGATACCAGAAGCACAAGCATGAGGGGCAATATCTCGATAATCTGAAAACCGCGCAGGATCGAAACGATTACGGCAACAATGACCGAGATGCTGACAATACCCGCTAGCCATCTGACCACCCGGGTCGTGATCTCTTCGACATGCAGCGTTGGCCTGGCTGTCTGGACAAGCTGCGTGGTCTTCCCGAAATAGGTCCGTGCACCTGTCGATACAACAATGCCGGTTGCCTCGCCTCTTTTGATGACGGAGCCTGAATAGAGGAGATCATTCATCCTCTTCTCGATGTTTTCAGACTCGCCGGTGAGTGCCGACTGGTCGACTCCAATCTCGCCGTCGATGATCGCGATGTCGGCAGGGACGAAATCCCCCGCCCGTGTCCTGACGATATCGCCCGGCACAAGTTCCCGTGCCGGCAGCACCCCCCACTTCCCGCTTCTTAAAACCCTCGCATTTACCTGGAGAGTTCTTTTAATCGATTCCACCGCTGCCGAAGCTCGGCGTTCCTGGATAAATCCTGTTGCGGAATTGAAGAACAACAGCGCGAGGATGATGTAGGCATCCAGGTATCTCTGCAGGATGAATGAGATGACGACGGTGATCTCCAGCATCCATGCTGTAATGCCCCAGAATTTTCGAGCGAACAGGACGGCCTGGTTGACGGTCGGTTCCTGCACTTCATTATACCCGTACCGCTCGATTCTCCTTGCAGCCTCCATATCCATCAATCCTGACGCAGTGTCGGACTGAAGGGTACGCACAGCTTCGCTCCACGAGGCTGCCTGAGGATGATTCCCGGTGGCAGGCGGGGAGACATTGACAGAATGTTCCATGCAGATCGACCGGTATTCTCCGACCGGACACGATCATCCTGACACATCTGTCGCAACGACGATGTTGACGGCGGACTCGGTCCGGTTCCAGGGATATCCCTATCGCCCACCCGCTGATATACTCGATGGTCGCGCTCTGGAAGAGCCGGGGTACCGGTGTCTGCCCGATCGCCTGGCCTTGAAATGCTCCGTACTTCGGCAGACCTCCTGGAAAGGCCGGGTTGTACGATCGATAGAGCGGCGACGGAACGTGTGGAGAGGAGGGTCTGGGTCTTCCTCCGACGAGCAACGTCAAATAAAAACCGGATATGCCGATTTTCCCCGCAGGGTTACTTTCATATACTCCTGGCGTAAAGGGTCGCGACGGCAGGAGATGATGGTGTATGGAGCGTATGAAATATATCCGTGAAGACGTCGTATCCGTATCGCCCGACACGTCCGCCGTCGATGTGGCAAAGATCATGGACCGGAAGAATGTTGGGAGTGTCGTCGTTGTCGGCGAAGACAGCCGGCCGACCGGGATCATCACCGACCGCGATATGATCGTGCGGATCGTTGCCAGAGATAAACGCCCCGAGGAGATGAAAGCCCGGGACATCATGACCCGAGACCCCACCGCATTCACGGAAGGTATGCCGGTCACGGATGCCATGGAGCGGATGATGAAAGAGGGGATCCGCAGAATGCCAATCGTGGATCGGAACGGCAGGTTAACCGGGATTGTAACCCAGGACGATATCATCCGCCTGCTGGGCGAAGAGATATCGTACATTACCCGGAATATCGAGAAGCAGAGCCCGCCGCTGCCCCGGTAACCGGAGGATGTTCCCATTCCCGATGGCCTCCCCTCTTTTACCGCTTATCCCACCGTATGACCATCCCTCCACGTTCGACAACCCGCCGCCTCTATTCTGCCCCTGTGGGGGAGGAGGATATGAAATATTTCCTCTGGCACCTGCAGATCATTCCCAGGCTCTCTGCAATGGCAGGATTCGAGATCGGATCCGATCTCTCCATCAATCCTGCCGTACCTGAGGATACTGCACAGTTCATCCGTGATCTGTCAGAAAAATAGCGGTCGGAATCTATTAAAGGTGTGTTGCAGATATGCCGATGGCGTAGCCATCCGGATGCCCGAAGATGCATGCAGGCGCACGGGTTTTGGTTGAGCACATTGTCCGTGATTGGAGGTGAAGTCACGTATGGATGCAATACCCGGCATAGGGATAAAAGACTATGAAAAGTACATCGGGGCCGAGACTGTCAGACGCATTCAGGATAAAGCACGGCAGCTTCGGGACCTCCACATCGTTAACATCAATTCGACCTATTACGGGGGAGGCGTCTCCCAGTTTCTTTCATCGACGACACTTCTGATGAATAGCCTGGGTATCAAGACCGGATGGCGGGTGGTTCACGGTTCTCCGGACTTCTTCAGCGTCACCAAGAAGTTCCACAATGCTCTCCAGGGGGAGGATATCAACCTCACCGATAGGAAGATCCAGATCTATGAGCAGGTCGTTTCCGAGAACGCAATACGCAATCACCTTGACCATGATATCGTCTTCGTTCATGATCCACAGCCTCTCCCTCTGATCACTCATTACCGGAAAGACGACCCCTGGGTCTGGCGATGCCATATCGACCTGACTCAGCCGAACAAGGAGGTCTGGAACTATCTCCTCCGGTTTATCCGCCGGTACGATGCCGTTATTCTGAGCAGCAGGGATTACAGGCAGGACCTGGATATCCCGCAGGTTTTTTTCATGCCGAGCATCGATCCCTTCACTATTACCAATAGGGAGTTGACCGGGGCGGAGATCGACGAGCGCCTGGAGCACTACAATATCCCCACCGATCTTCCGCTCGTCGTGCAGATATCCCGCTTCGACCGCTGGAAAGACCCGATAGGCGTCATCAATGCGTTCAAGATCGCCAGGAAGAAGGTAGATTGTACGCTCGTGCTGCTGGGCAATGTGGCGACGGACGATCCGGAAGGCCCGGCTGTGTATCGTTCGCTCCTGAAGAACCGGGAAGAGCGCATCATCATCATCAGCCGCCAGGATAGCGCGCTCGTTAATGCCCTGCAGCGTCGGGCAGCGGTTGTTCTGCAGAAATCGGTCCGCGAGGGATTCGGCCTCACTGTGGCTGAGGCGATGTGGAAGGGCACACCGGTCATCGGCGGGAATGTGGGGGGCATCCGCTACCAGATTCGTGACGGTGTGAATGGATTCCTGGTATCGTCCGTGGAGGAGGCGGCCGGTCGGATCGTGCAGGTGGTCAAAGATCCTGACCTCA
This sequence comes from Methanobacteriota archaeon, assembly GCA_016841485.1. Lineage (GTDB taxonomy): Archaea > Halobacteriota > Methanomicrobia > Methanomicrobiales > Methanomicrobiaceae > Methanovulcanius. The sequence continues at coordinate 4,067 of JAENZA010000031.1, read as the reverse complement.
GGGACCGGCTGGGACGGGAAGCGCGGGAATCGGTGCGCCGCAACTTCCTGCTTACACGCTCCATAGAACAGGATCTCGACCTTATCAGTGCAATTAAGCCTGAGTTCCGGCTTTCCGATGCGATGAAAAAGTATGAATGATAGCGGCAGGCTTCATGCCCACATCATCATTCGGAGAGGAGCGAGAATATTCTCATTACGTCGGCATCGAGCGGTTTTTTCTTCTGCCAGGTATCGTCGAACGGCGTATAGACGATCTCCCCCTTCACTTCTCCCACCATACAGCCGCTCCGACCATCCTGCAACGCAGTAACGGCTGCAACGCCCAGTACACTTCCGAGCACGCGGTCACGCACGGTGGGCGGTCCGCCCCGCTGGAGATGCCCGAGAACAACTACACGGGACTCGTAGTTCAGGAATTTCCGAACTTCGCCGGCGATCTGGAAGCTCTTCCCCGGGTTTTTCCCCTCCGCCACCACCACAATCGCGCTTTTCTTGCCGATTTTAAAACCCTCTTTGAGCCGGTCACTCAGCTCGGCACTGGAGAGCGGCTCTTCGGGGATGACCAGTTCTTCGGCACCCCCGGCGATGCCGCTCTCCAGTGCCAGGAACCCGGTATGGTGCCCCATCACCTCCACGAAGAAGAGGCGTTCGTGCGACCGTGCCGTGTCGCGGATCCGGTCGATCGCGTTGAGGGCGCAGTTCGCGGCGGTGTCAAAGCCGATGCATGAGTCGGTTCCGTACACATCGTTATCGATGCTTCCCGGCACCCCTACAAGTGTTGTTCCCCACTCAGCAGCCAGCAGGCTTGCCCCGTGGAACGTCCCTTCGCCGCCGATGAGAATCAAACCGTCCAGGTCCGCTTGCCTGAGAACCTCCGCAGCTCGTGCTCTCCCATCACGGGTCGTGAACTCCAGGCTTCGGGACGTCTCGAGGATGGTGCCGCCGAGATGAATGGTATTGCGGATGGCCGTCCGGTCAAGCGGCACCGTATCTCCCTCGATAAGCCCGGCATACCCCCGGCGTATTCCGACGATCTCCAATCCGTTTGCCAGTGCGGTGCGTACCGCAGCACGGATGCAGGCGTTCATGCCCGGTGCGTCACCACCACTTGTTAAAATACCGATTCGTCTCATGCCTCATCCGCTCCTCCGGAAAACAGGTTTCTTCTCCCATTGTTTCACGCTTCTGCATCCCGGAGCGTCTCCATTCCGGGCAGTGTTTTTCCCGCGAGAATACGTCGATGCAGTGCGGGATTACCATAGATTGGTATTACTCAGCCATCCTCCCGGCGCCGGGTTCCGGCCGTGCACGTTTCCCGGGGACAGGCAATGCGAAACATTCCTGCTCTCCTGTCGATGCAACTTCGACAAGGTCGCATCCATTCCCGGTGTGCGATAGGTATTATATAAAGGATAGTCCTCACAGACGCCGAAGGGAGGGAACCCGGGTATCCGGGTTTGGGCTGCTCCGGAGTGATCCCGGACCGGATACCCCGGTAAAATATAACCGATGGCTGCCCTCTATCCATGCGGAGGAGAAACTCGATGGCAGTGCTGATTATGTTACGACATGGCGAAAGCCTCTGGAATCGGGAGGGTAAATTCACGGGCTGGACCGATGTGGATCTTTCGGAGAACGGTATCCGGGAAGCCCACCGTGCTGCGGAACTCCTGCAGGAAGAGGGGTATACGTTTGATATTGCCTATACGTCCGTGCTCAAGCGTGCGATCAGGACACTCTGGATCGTCATGGACGATATGGACCTCATGTACGTCCCCGTGCACCGGTCCTGGCGCCTGAACGAGAAGAGCTACGGCGCCCTGCAGGGTCTCGATAAGCATGAAACCGCCAAAAATTACGGTGCAGAGCAGGTGCACCTCTGGCGACGCGGCTTTGACGTCCGGCCGCCGCCGCTCCCGTGGGACGATCCACGGCATCCGCGGTTTGACCCCCGCTACGCAGACCTGAAACAGGATGAACTTCCGGCGACCGAGTCGCTGCACGATACGCTCAACCGGACGTTGCCGTACTGGCACGAACAGATCCAGGCAAGCCTGCGTGATGGGAAGAACACCCTTATCGCGGCGCATGGGAACAGCCTCCGTGCGCTGGTCAAATATCTCGACGGCGTCCCGGACGAAGCGATAGCAGACCTCAACATTCCCACGGGCTACCCGCTGATCTACGAACTGGACGAGGATCTGCATGCCGTCCGCCATTACTACCTCGGGAACCCGGATGAGATTGCACGGGCCACGCAGGCGGTGGCACAGCAGGCCACGCCGGGGACTCCTCCGCGGGGATGAAGCACATGGGAACGATCTTCAAGGCATATGATATCCGGGGAGCATATCCGGACGAGCTTGATGAGGATACAGCCCGCCGGATCGGTGCCGGTTTCGTCGGGCTCCTGCACGCGGGGACGATCGTCGTCGGGCGGGACATGCGGCTCTCCTCGCCGTCGCTTGCCGAGGCCTTCATCGAGGGAGCGCTCTCTGCCGGAGCGTCGGTGACCGATGTCGGGATGGTGAGCACGCCGCTCCTCTATTATGCCATCATCGACGGCGGGTTCGACGGAGGCGCCATGGTGACGGCATCGCATCTGCCCGGTCGGATGAACGGGTTCAAACTCTGCCGCGAGAACGCGATCCCGCTCAGCGGGGATACGGGATTGCCCGCACTGGAGCATCTGGTCGGGGAATCGCCACCGGTTCCGCCACGGCCGATAACCGGCAAATATCGCCGCCTCTCCGTGATGGAAGGCTATATTGAGATGCTCTTTTCGTTCGTCAGGCAGGGGCGATCGCTCAAGGTCGTCGTCGACGCCGGCAGCGGCATGGCCGGACCGGAAGTCCCCCGCCTTGCTGCAAAGGTTCCGGGATGGACGTTTTCCTTCAGGGATGTGGAGCCCGACGGCAGGTTCCCCGACCATGTTGCAAATCCCCTGGTCGCCTCGACGACCCGTGAACTGCAGGCCGAGGTCGTGCGGGAGCAGGCCGATATCGGCGTCGCATTCGACGGGGATGCCGACCGGTGCGGGTTCATCGACGAAGAGGGGAGTCGCGTTCCGGAAGACCTGGTGACGGCGCTCATCGCCGAGGTCTTTTTACAGCGCCACCCCCGGGGGACGATCCTCTACGACCTCAGGTCGAGCCGCGTCGTCCCGGAGACGATCGAAAGGCTCGGCGGGAAGGCCGTGCGATGCAGGGTGGGGCATGCGTTTATCAAGGCGCAGATGCGCGAGGAAGAGGCTTTGTTCGCGGGAGAGCTCTCCGGGCACTACTATTACCGAGATACCGGCTACACCGACAACGCCGTGATG
>JAENZA010000031.1:0-584 GCA_016841485.1 Methanobacteriota archaeon | reverse complement strand
CCTGACGGTCGAGTATCCGTCGTGGTGGTTCAACATCCGCCCCTCTCACACCGAGCCCGTTCTCCGGCTCAACCTGGAGGCACGGGATGAGGAGATCATGGAGGCGAAGAAACAGGACGTCCTGGCAATCGTGTCGAAGACCGACCCGGCTATGCGCATCAAGGAATAATAGCGCCACCGGGATGATCGAGACCTCTGTTTCTCTCGTCTCCCGGTATCCCCTCGTTTCGATCGAAGACGGTCTTGCAGAGGATGACCGGGCCGGCCGAAAGCCTCTCTGCACGGCCGGGGAAGAAGATCATGCTCGTCGGAGCGGTGCAGTCAACATGGCACTGATGAACATGCCGCAGATTCGGTGTTGATCGAGCCAAACCGGATAGGTCCCTTCACCGATGCATGGATGGTGTCGCCGTGGCGATTGACCGCATCACGTCGGGAGAACTGCGTATCTCGGTATCATCCGCACGAACGGTTTCGCCATGGTGCGGATCGGGACAAAGGTTATACACCGGGATGGCATAGGCATCCCGTCCAAGAGGGGGGATTGCCATGAAAAAAGTTGCAATTAATGGATTCGGGCGTAT
>JAENZA010000030.1 GCA_016841485.1 Methanobacteriota archaeon | reverse complement strand
AACCACCAGTACATCGTCAGCGTCGAGCGGGGGCGGCCGTGACCACGGAGCCGGGTACGCTCGCCTTTACCGTGCGACGAACCATCAGGACCGGAGCAGGAGCACCGGTAGGAACGTCGTTCCATGGGAACGACTGTCCGCAAGACAGGAGTTTGAGAAGCCACCAGGCTTCGAGGAACGGAGTTCGAGCACCGGATGTGCGAGGTGCGGCTCGCAGGCGGGCTCATCGTCCACGTCGAGGCGGAGCGTTGCCGGATCGCGCCCGAAGATATGAAGACGCTCATCTTTTCGAGCAGGCCTGCCCCGGTCATGCGGGAGCGGATGCAGCGCGAGCGCGGCGTCCCGATGGGCAAGATAACAATCGAGGGGGACGCAGGGTGGCGGCGAGCGCTCTGCTCCTTCCTCTTGTTTCGGAAAACGACACCCTGCAGGTACAACGGACAGAACACCCAGAGATTGAGAAGCCGTCAGACACCAAGTGCAGGAGTTTGAGAAGACCTAAGATCTTCGAGGTGACCGGGTGATAATCCATGAGATCCGCCGGGCCTACCGCTCCTTCACGGTTACAAAAACAGCAAGGCTGTGTATGCAGCACCCACGATTAATGCCCGGTGCCAAAAGAAGAGGGGCGAGCCCACGTCTGCGGGATGGGGCGAGGAGAACTCTCGTTTAGACTGTTCGCCACCCTCGGGCCAGCCTCCTAGATACGATGCATCAATGAATGCGGTTACAGCGATTGACCATTTTGCAGCACCCAGTTGAGAAAACGAGGGAGAAATGTGAGCGAGAAGAGGATGCTTCGTTTCAAAATCGTGTAATTTATTAATACACATATGGAAATGTATAATCTGAACGATAGAGAGATACTAGTTCTATAAAGGAAATAGGCATGGTGGCAAGGATTACAGATCTGGGGAAAGTTACTTCAAAAGTGCAGGCTCTATCGAATGCAAAGAAGATGGGGATTATTTTTGCAGCCTATGCTCTTCTGACAGTACTCCTCACCTACCCAGTTGCTTTTAAAATTGGTTCGGATATCCCTGGTGGATGGGATGCATTTCAATGGATGTTTGTCCTATGGTATACCGGCTATGCTCTCATTCATCCGGATATCACAACACTGACTCACAACAACCTGTTGTTCTACCCGGACGGCATTTCAACAATGCCTTTTTCATCAGCATTCAATCAACTGCTGTATCTCCTAATGTCCCCCCTTTTAGAACTCCATGTTATCTATACCATACTCTGGCTCCTGACGTTCATAGTCGGCGCTTTTGGCGCCTATCTGCTGGTAAAGTATCTAACCGGCAACGGTTATGCTGCGTTCATCTCCGGAATTGTTTTTGCATTTACCCCATATCATTTCGTTCATGCCCTAGGCCACTTCGGAGCCACATCAATCGAATGGATTCCATTCTGTGCCCTCTACCTCATGAAGACGTTCCGGGAAGGGGGGACAAGGAACAGTATCTTTGCCGGAGGCTTCTTCGTCCTGGTTGCCATGAGCGATCTCCAGTATATGGTTTTTATGGGGCTATTTGCAATACTGCTCTGCCTCTATGACCTGTATTGGCTCCTCACTAATGAAAAAGGGAAGATACTCACCACGATGGAAACCCTGATCAAGAAATATCTCCCCTTCGGGCTGGTGTCCTTTGCAGGAATACTGCCATTCACCATCAGTGATATTCTCGTTGCAACGTCAGAGAGCAATTTCCTGAAGCCGAACCCTATGGAGGCAGTTACTTACTCTACAGATCTCCTGAGTTTCTTCCTGCCCTGTCAACTTCACCCACTTTTTGGAGACATGGTGGCACCCATCTATAGCAACTTCTCTGGAAATCTAACCGAACACACGACATACATTGGATATGTGGTGTTGTTATTGTCAACATTTGTCCTCATCAAATTAAGATCCAATAAAGAGGTTAAATTCTGGCTTCTCTCAGCAATTTCATTTTCCATCCTCAGCCTTGGCCCCCTGTTATCCATAAATGGAGAGACCGTATTTTCAGTGTTTAATACTACGATTCCCCTTCCCCATCTGGCACTTTATTACCTGATTCCTTTCCTCGATAACTGCAGAACAACAGGGCGATTCTTTGTGATTGCGGCACTGGCTTTTGCTGTTCTGGCGGGGTACGGTATCGCGGAACTGCTAAAGAAAGACCTCCCGAGAAAGAAGTTACTTATTATCCTAATTAGTGCAGTTATCATTTTTGAATACATGTGCATCCCATGTCCCACATCATATGTGAACCAGCCCGCATTTTACAAAGAGATCGCTCAGGAAGAAGGAAATTTCGCGTTACTCGAAATACCGGCGACGAAAGTCTATGATGCAGGAATTAGGATTGAGTATTATCAGACAATCCATGGCAAGCCAATCGTTGGAGGGCAGGTGGCAAGAGCTCCCCAAGGTGCAAGGGATTTCGAAATGAGAACACCCTTTGTCAACGCGATAACATACCTAAAACCCATGGATGAGGTTCAAACTCAAAAAGCCATAGAATCGGGAGCACCCATTTTAAATCGCTACAACATTAAATACATAGTTATTCACAAGAACTATCTTACGAAAGAAGACTTACAGTTCCTCTTGCCATTCATTAATCAGACATTAAACGAAACCCCGAAGATATACGAAAAAGACAACTTGATCGTTTATCGGGTTGAGGATGCCGCGAATGGAGCTTATAATTATATCTGACAGCCGCCAAGGGCTGAAACACTGGATCCATTGACCATATCGACGGTCCCCTTGGGAGCGCCACACCTCCTATGGGATTACCCTAAGATGACGATGAAGCCTTGTACAGCCAACAGTTCAACCGATGAAAATGCAGTGGACATTAGCCCACACTGAGCATTCATGTGAAACCATCTGTCCAGGTGGGAAACCCATTTCGGTTCTCTCAGGGCAATAGGCCTCGACCCTGGAATACCCTTCAGCTCAGGGCCTCTTTTCACTCCATCATGTAATGGGGGTTCATTTTGGACGAGGAAGTGACAATGGGTGCCCTAGGCCATGCCTAGCCAACCATCAACGCCACTCTAGGATTTCTGGGATAACCCGAGATTCAAAAGGTTATATCTTCTGGAGAAAAACATTCATTCCCCGGAACAGGAGATCTTCTCGAGAATAAATCCTTCTAAGTTTGGGATAGTTTTCATGGGAGAGATGCTCGGGGTTTACAACTCCGGACCAGGTATAAGATTCAATTTTTTTAAATAACTGCAGTTCGCCCTCAGTAGTCAATCTGAAGATGGATGAAAAATAATCTTTCTTACGCTTGTTCAAGCCCAACCGGAAGTCATTTACGATATCTGGAGGACACCCCGCCTGCCGGAGTTTCTCAATGTATTCATCTTCAGCACATACTAGGTGGCCCCAGGGCTCGGGAACAAAATCAAACATATGCCCACCGGTATCACAATAAAAAAGGGGATCAAATTGAATGAAAGCATACCCCCCAGGCTTCAACACACGCCAGATTTCCAATAGAGCGGTCACGGGGTCACTGATGTGCTCGAAGGCGTTTAAACAGTATACAAAATCGAACAGCTCATCTCTAAAGAGGAGGTTCTGGGCATTCATGCGTATAAACTGGCATCTATTCCCATCAAAGGGTAAGTTAAAACGGGTATAAATATCGGATAACTTCTGCTTGAAACTCCCCCCCCATAGTGTTTCGTAATCCAGAAGATCAACACCAATTACGTAGGCAGGGTTCCGTTGCATAAGGAATCCAGTATGCATTCCGGCCCCGGAACAGAGGTCAAGGACCATCTTCCCATCTAACGATGTGTGTCGGAAAATGATTTCGTAAGTCCTTTCAAATTCAAGTTCGTGCTGCTTAAAATCGTCCTCGACGTGGTAGTTCTTCAAATCGACCATGAAACCACCTCAATGCGATGAAAGTTCTTCGTAGCATGCCAGTGCACGTTCTGCAACAGTATTCCACGTGTAATACTCAGTTACTTTGGCATACCCATTTTCACCTAATTTCGTTGCATATCGCCTGTCCTCAAGAAGTTGGGCGACGGCAGCAGCCAACTCCTCATCGTCGGTGCAGAGGAGACCATCTTCCCCCTCATTGATCAGGGTTGCTACGGCCCCGCAGTTCCTGTTTCCTATGACCGGCTTTTTCCGTGCCCAGGCCTCACAAAAAACCATACCAAAGCTTTCACTCTCTGACATCATTGCAAAGAGATCGCATGCATCATATGCATTTACAAGATCTTCTTCGCTCAACTTCCCCAGGTACAAAACATTTTCCGAATCCACGGGTTTCTTGTCATCGTCGGGACCTACCATGACAAGGATAGCTTCGGGATGACTCTGTTTGATCCGATCCATCGCATGGGTCAGGTGTTCATACCGTTTACTGGAGGCTTTTCTCGAAACGGTGAGGATAATGTTATGTTCCTCAAGGGAAAATTTCTCCCTGAAATCCTCTCCATCCACCTGTGAACCCAGGAATGTTCCCTCTGCAATCCCCGCTCCAATATTATGGCAGTTTTTGTTAAACCTATCAAAGACATGCTCCTTCGAGTAAGGGGATAGTGCAAAAATACAATCTGCCCGACGGAGCATTTCGTAATAGTGTTTCCAGTGATAAAACTCATCATCAACATGCATCAGTGGAAGAAGGATGAGAGGTACATGGCACTCCTGAGCAACAAATGAGTATTTTACGGTATTAAATGGGAACATCTGGGCTAATACCACATCGTAATTCTCGATGTTTTTCTTTAACCATCTCATCATTTCAGGCGATCGCGGCCCCCGGAGATAGTCAAACATAACGCTGCAATACATCGGCCTGCTTTCCGCATTCTGCATAAGATATGGGATGTATTTATTTTGTTTCGTCAAAAAATACCGATAATCACACTCGAGATCGACCTTTCGTCTCCCTAAGGCAGCAACATACTCCACATTCGATATCGCGATCCCAAGAGATCTATGATCCTTTAGAGGCCGCCAAACGTGAGGACACCGGATTGTCACAAGCAACTTTCCGGATATATTCGGAAGATCTACCGACATCCCCTCCCATTTGTCGATCTGACCCACTTCGAGCGTGTTACAATATCCCGTTCCTGAGATGCGGATCTTTGCGGAAATTCCTTTTGGGTTATGCAGGAGGAACGAAACCTTCCGGATATCGGTGTCGGTTATTAAAATTGCGGCGTTAGATTTACTCCACCTCATTTGAAAATCCCCATACCGCTCAAACTGGTTCCATCCATCGAGGAGTAAAGCACCGGAATCGGTAAAAGAATCTTCCGCGTATTGCCGGATAAGAGGTGCAGATGCAGTTTCTTCTTTATCTAGCGTTTTCTGGAGAGTTTTCTCGAAGATGAGAGACACATACTTATTAGGATTTATCACGGGGAATCTGAATACATTAACGCCATTAACAGTAGTATCGTGCAAAGTATTGTCAAACCGGGTGCCGGACTTTATAAATGGTGTGAGTGAATTTGTACAAGTTGTACATACATCAACTTCAACACCTCTTCTTATGAGTTCTTCAGATAAATGCCTAAAATAGAGTTCAGCTCCTCCATACACCTCCTTCCCGTATCTAAATGTAATGTGCAGTGCTCTCATAATGTCTATATGTTGTCAGAGTGAGATAATATAAAATGGCAACTATTGTAGCGTTGAGTTTTCATCCCGCCTTTACCCCCCCGAAAAGTGGTGGAGAAGAGCGGTTATATTATGTTTATAAAAACCTCTCCTCCCAGTATAACATCGTGCTGATCAGTTTCACATATCGGAATGAAGATAATTCGGTCCAGGTTGAGCATCACACCACCAATTTCAAAGAAATACGGATACCCAAAACGAACATCTCAAGCACACTTCATCACATCGTAAGCAGGTATACATCAATTAAAGAGTGCTCTGCGATTGTTACATCCATTGAAAGCCGGTTCAATAAGAACTATAGATATATTGTTGAAAAAGAACTAGCCCAAGCAGATGCAATAATATTTGTCTCTCCCTTTCTCAATACACTCCCAAAGCACATGCTAAATAAAAAGACTATAGTTTATGAAGCCTATAATAACGAATATGAACTGATGAAGTCAAGTTTTTCGCATTCAATTCTCGGAAAATTTCTCCTCTATTATGTACGACACCTTGAGAGGGAACTCTCCAAACGCAGCGATCTTATATTTACCGTATCTATGGAAGACAGGGATAGTTTGCGCAGAACATATGGTATCAGTGAGGCAAAACTTGCCCTATCTCCCAACGGCATACCCGTTACATGCTATGATACTGTGCTGCATAACCGAAAAAGAAGCCCACGCCAACCCACGTGCGTCTTCATCGGAAGTTATCATCCACCAAATATCGAGGCTATTGAGCACATTGTAAATATTGCTTCTCAGGTGCCCGATGTCGCATTCCTCGTTGTCGGAGGGGCTTCACAGTATTACGTAAACCACGGAGAGATGGTGGAGCCGTGTATAATCCGTAGCGTAGATACATTTAGTAACCAATCGAGCGTCACCCTATCCGACGGCTTTTATGCTATCGAACGCTGGGGTGACACTCCGGTAATCTGGACAAAACCCGAATGGACTCTATCAACGGGCGGGAGTGTCGAAGAAGTTTCTGTTATCCTGTATTCTCCAAGTGAGCAGATCATAACAGTAACAGGAGGGGCAGCAGAGAAAACCACCTACAACCTCACCCTGGGCTGGAATACAGTTTCTGTCAGGGCTCCCAGTGTGCAGGAGAATACACTCCAATTTATGTGCGAGAAGGTACTCACAGATTCAGGGCGAACATTGGGTGTCGCTGTAAAAGAATTACGATATTGCAACGGCGAGAACTGGAACCAACTAAACATAATGGATTCAACTGGCCAAACCTTCCGTTTCAAACAAGCACGGAACGTCTATTTACTCGGTCAGGTCAGCGAAGAGGAAAAGTTTGCCATTTATAAAACCGCGGATGTCGCATTAAACCCGATGACGAGTGGATCGGGAACCAACATTAAAGTCTTGGGGTATCTCGCTTCAGGGATCCCGCTGATTACGACCTCAAAAGGAGCACGCGGCCTTGCGCTAGTAAATAATGAAAACGCCATAATCTGTAATATTTCAGACTTCCCGGGAAAAATTAGGGATGTTTTGAAAGATAACAACCTCGCCACTTCTCTCGCAAATAATGGGCGGCAGCTGGTCGAGGAGATCTATGACTGGAGCAATATCACAAGCGATATGGCAGAAAAAATCAATAAGTTGTTGCAAGATGGGTAATGTGATGAATATATTAGTCTTAAACGATTTTCCAGTTTGTCCAGTCACTCATGGAGGGAAAGTACGGATATACAATGTGTATAAAAATGTTGCACAGAAATATCCTGTCAAATACCTTTGTTTTGGGGATGGGGAATCGATCGAAGAGAAACAGATATCCGAAAACTTTTCCGAGATAAAGATCCCTAAACAGCGTATTCATCGGTGGATAATCAAAATAGCCTATAAGGCCTTCGGTCGTTCGATGGACGACCTTGTTGCATTGTATATTGCCTCACATAACAGAATGCTAAATAAAGCTATTGAGCGACATGTCGCTAAAAGCAGTGTCATAATTTTATCACATCCTTACATGTATCCTGCAGTAAAGCCATTCCTTAAGGATCAGTTCGTAATCTATGAGGCACATAATGTCGAATATTCGCTGAAAAAATCTTTTTTGAGTGGGAGTGCGCTATCTAGAGTAATACTGAACCGACTGTGGTCGGTCGAAAAAACTCTGGTAAATCACTGTGACATCTGTTTTACAACATCAGGCAATGATAAACAGACCATATGCAGTCAGTATGGAGTTGAGCCCTCAAAAATAATCGTTGCACCGAACGGCGTAAACCCGGAGATCTACCCCTCAAAATTCGAAGCAGGTCAGTTTGAGGAGGAAAAAGTCACCCCATCGCCACTAGTTGTCTTTCTGGGGAGCGGCCACTATCCCAACGTGGAAGCTGCTCGTATAATTTCCCAGGAAATTGCACCGAAGATGCCGGACGTATATTTTTTAATCTGTGGCAGTGTTTGTTGGTCGGTACAGGACGAAACCCGCCCAAAAAATGTAGGCCTCGCATATATGATCAGTGAGGATGAGAAGGTGGAGTTGTTCAGAGTAGCCGACGTTGCAATAAATCCGATGATGAGCGGTTCGGGCACCAACATCAAGATGCTTGACTTTATGGCTGCGGGCCTTCCAGTAGTAACCACCCCCATCGGGGCCAGAGGGCTGAATATTGAGGACAGTGTCCACGGGTTAATCTGCTCAGTCAATGAGTTCCCAAGGGAAATCCACTGCCTGCTGAATAACAGTGAACTTTATAGAAGCATATCTGAAAACGAACGAAGAGTTATAGAGGAGAACTACGACTGGAAAAAGATTTCAACTCTGATGATCCGTGCAATACCTGAAAATTAGAGAGATTTCTCAAACCTCATTTTTTTGTAATTAAGACTGCATATTGACAGTAAAGGCCGGAACCCAGTTCACCAAGGTTGGTAATATGGAAAATTTCGACATTCCAGATTTCAGGATCCGCTACTCTTCTCTTAAATTCCTCCACGGAATATACCCGACAATGGCGGTTCCCGTAGTTGGTCTTCACGAAGATAGGAATACCTTCCTCGAATCGGATAGACTCTTTTTCCTCCGCATATATCCGTGGGTCAGTGACAAGGTGATAACTCTCCCCAAAATACAGAGGGACTATGCAGATCTTTCCCTGCGGTTGTAGTACACGCGCAGCCTCGTGCATGAAGTTAACGTCATCATCTCCCTCAAAATGCTCTAAACTACAATGCAGGGTCATCTTCGTGAAATAATTATCCCGGAATGGTAATCCTGCAGCATTGCCTCCGACAAGTGGGACTGTTGAGTCCTCAGATACAGAAATGCCATCAGGATAGATCAGATCTTGCTTATACGATTCGATACCCATTCCATGGACATACGTTGAATAGTGCGAATGACTCGCTGCAATATCAATGAACTTATCTCCCTCAGAAAAATCCAAGAGCATAGTGGAAACATAATGCTCAAGCAATTTCTCTTTAAGAAAACCGCCAAAGAGCATCCGGTACTCCGGAGGATAATTTAGATCATTACAGAACTGAGCAAACTCATCAATATCAATCTGAATATCCTTTACAGAAAATATGCTTTCCAGCGCAGCAAGGATGAACGCCGGATCGCTTGTCGGTTCTTCTAAGTTCGTGAACGACATAAACATCCTCATTTCTTCCCCATCATTGCGTAGTCCTGTGCCCCGTACAGCGTCCCGTTCAACAGGTCAACATTCCAGTTATAGACCTCAGTCTGCTGCCGCTCTACCTCGCCCATTCCTTCATCCGCCAATAGTTTCCGTAGCCTCGCCTCATCCGGTATCGGTGAGGAGAATTGAACCTCGATCTCCCTGAACCCCGCCGCCCCGAAGAGGAATTTCAACGTCTCCGGATGAACCGGCCTGACATGGGTCACGTCGATGTAGAAATTCGCAAACGAGGAAAATGAGAGCGGGTTCACCGTCTCCGCGACGAGGTAACAGCCAAACTTCATCTTCCGATGGCAGAGCTCGATAAGCCGGACAAGGTAGGCAGGCTCAAGGTGCTCGACAACCTGATCGATGAAGACCCCATCGAGGCTTGAGTCCTCGAGCTGTTCGAGGTACGAGACCGCATCGTTCCGTTCAACCTCAAGACCCCGGGAGCGGCAGAACTCCACCATCGTCTCGTCGAGGTCCACGCCACGGGCTCCGATGCCCTCATCGCGCATCAGTTCCAGGAACTCCCCCCGGCCGCAGCCGATATCGAGCACGCTGCTGCAGCCCTCGAAATAATGGGCGAACGCCCTCTGCCGTTCCTTGATCTCCTCCCGGGAACCCCGGAAGTGGTTCTCAAAGGCGAAGTAGTTCACTCCGGTGTTGGTGGAAGGAGAATTCAGATGTTCAACCGCCCCGGATGTACCCCCGAGAGCCCTGCCCTCAAGAACCTTCGCCAGCCATGCCCGGTTCTCGATATTGGCATCCATCGCAAGGATTGCAGCCTGCACGTGCTTCCCGACTTCCCACTCAGCCCTCACCGGCGTGGCAAGCCCGGCAACCTCAGACCGGACCTGCTCCTCGACCTCCCCGACAATCTCGGCCTTCGCCTGTGCTACCACTTCCGTAACCTCAGACCGGACCTCCCCCGCGACCTCTCGGGCGATCTCGGCTTTTGCCCGTGAGACGAATCGCGTAACTTCAGCCCGGATCTGCTCCTCGACCTCCGTAGCGATCTCTGTTCTCACCTGTGCAACCAGCTCCGCGACCTCGGCCCGGAGCTGGTCTTCAGTTTCCGATATTTCGGTCCGGATCTCGCTGTTCTGTTCTCGGAGTCGCTCTTTAAGCCGCGAACGCACTTCTCCGATGGTCGCCTGGATCTGTCTGGTGGTGTCCTCCCGGATCTGCTGCCGGACGGCCTCGATCCCGGATACCTGCCGGGTCACGTCTTCGAGCACCCGGCCTGTGGCCCGGTTGAACTCGGCCTGCTTCCAGATCACCGGGTCCACGTAGCGCCGCACCTCGCCGTGAACGAGCTCCCGGCCCTTCAACAGGACCTTCCCGGCGACGGGACGGTGGGAACTGATGAAGTAACTGTTGTTCTGGATGTTCCAGTTGCCGGAGAGGTAGGCAAGATCCCGGGCGATCTCGGGGTTGCTCCCGGCCGGGCTCTGCGGGGCTGCGGCGGGGACCGGATCCGGGTTCGCCGGATAAACTCCTGCCTCCTTCCTCCGTCGGATGTTCTCCCGGATCTTCTGCATGATTTCTTCGACGTTGATCTCGTCGTCTTTGATCTCAAAGGTATCCATGCCTCACCTCAGCCCATCGTGAGAGTTAATTCGACTTCTCCTGTGATATATTGTTCTGAATCGTGCATTTCACGGAGAGAGGTACATTCGGCAATGAGTCTTCAAACCAGAACTGGAACTCCTGGACAAGGGTTATTTGCAAAGTGTATGCTCCTTCATCCCGAGGGGTAAGTATCTCGACAGACACGTCCCTCACGCCCATGGGCGGAAGGGGCGGCATTAGCGGCGTTCTGATACCATCGAAAACAACCATTTTTCCGTATTCATCCAGCCAATGGTATGAGACATGAACCGGATACGGGGGCAAAGACATAAGGGACTCTCCTCCTCTGTTCCAGAGGCGTACCTGTAATGTATAGCGTCGATTAACCTCCATCTCTCCCGGAAAATGGAGAAGTTCCATCTCAACACAGAGAGCGCTCTTATCCAGCGGGTTCTGAGAGAGCGTAGAAGTGAGTTCTTCCGCACTTATGGGCTGAGAAGAAGCCACAGCAAATATACTCCTCGATGCATTCATCTCCTCCTGGGTATACCCGCCTGCAAGCGATCCCACCATCCCGTCGTCAGGGGCAACCCAGACACGAACATGATCGAAATGCCGGTTAAGAAGCGACTCCAGTTCTTCCGGGGTCTGCTCGTTGATGTGCATCAGGTCCTCATAATACGTCCGTGGGTTTGCAGGGAGATAGCATCCGGCCTCCCGGCTCTTCCGGCGGAGGAGGGGATAGTGAGCATCGTAGTAGTGTCGGTTCGGAGCAGTATGCAGGATCAATCTCCCCCCGGACTTCAGGTGAACCGCACAGTTCTTCAGAATCCGGTCGAGTGCTTCCTGTTCGACGTGCTCGACAAAATCGGTCGCAACGACGGCGTCGTATTCCCCTTCAAAAGAAAATGTGAGGGCATCAGCACAGACAAACGTTAATTCCCCACTTACCTCCACGTTGTCGTATGTCTTCTGCGCAATATCGATTGCCGCGCGTGAATAGTCGATACCGATCACGTCCGCTCCGCTCTGGGCGAGCGCAAAACTCAACTCCCCCCGGCCGCAACCGAGATCGAGGACCCGTTTCCCCTCAGAAGGGGCGGCAAGAAGATAGGCGGCAATCAGGCGGGGATCTTCAAGTATCCGACCTTTTGTCCTCTTAAACGAGTCATAGCCGCCACAGTCGTTTTGGAAATAAGCATAGTCGTACTCACCCTCCAGAGAGAGGCTGGAACGCTCCTGCGTGCCAAAAGATTTTACCGAGTCATTTGTCTTTATCAAGAAATCGCCGGCATACCCGGGGATTACTGCGGCATATTCGATGAATCGGCTGTATTTTTTCAAGAAATGAGTCGCACTGAGCATATTTTCGCCCGACCAGAAGTAACCGTCGACAAGGATCCACCTCGCCTTCGGTAGGGCGAGTTCAAGGTCGTGAAACGTTCCGTCGCCGTCCTGCTGGCCGTCGATATGGATCAGATCGTACCGATCCCCGGGAAAAGACGTCATTTTCTGACTGTCCGCGATAATGAACGCCGTATCATATCCACCGGTGATCTTTCGGGCCCAGTGAATCGCCCCGGAAGAACCACCGTATGTATCCGTATCATTATCGATGCCCACATACGTTGCGTTCGGAGCGGCCTTCAGGAACGTTATCGCACTGTACCCGTACCTGACCCCAATCTCAAGGATGGATGAGGGGCAAAGAACCTTGCAAATGGCATACTTCATCCCGTAATAGGGAACCCACTCGTCAAAAAGGTAGGCGAGTTCGTCACTAGGATAGGCATATTCCCGAAAGTCGAACGTATTTGAGCGATATTCGGATAAGATCTTTTCTATGACCATTATCATGCACCTACAATATCCAGAGGGTGTTCAAGTGAACACATTCATAGAACAGCATCCCTTCCCTGCCGGATCCGCACATCCGGGTGCATATCGAAGACACCAGCAAAATGGATCCCATCCGTTTTCGCCATGACGGTCAATATCATCCCATCGTGCATCAAGTGGAGATATTCTTCGAAATTGCCGTATCCCCATCCCCTGTTCGCAACGCCGACGGATACTGCGTAATGTCCCGGAGCAAGGGGGACGGCCATCTCGAACTCCACAACGGCAACCTCGCCGGGGCTCAGGGGTTGCGTGGCAACACCCATGCAGTAGGTGTTCGTCTCGGATACCGATACGCCGAGGTTGTTCCTGATGATGAAACCGTAGTGAGGATCGTCCAGATAACGCCGGGACTGCACGCAAATCCGGATTACTATGGTGTCGTCGGTCTCGATCGAATCGACGTCCTCGCCGGCCTGGTTGAGGATCCGAAGAGAGGTTACGTCGACCTCGCCGGTGGACACGTCGGAGTGGAGGTCTGAGTCGGCATGCACGCGGCGGTCTACCCGAACCTCCGAAGGGCCGACATGAGCCTTCTTCAGGAGGAGGCCCTGGTAGAAGTCAACGACCTCTTTCGGCTTACCGGCCATTGCTATTTTCCCGCCCTCGAGCATGATCGCGTAATCGCAGAGCGTTTTTACCGCGTTCGTGTCGTGCGACACGAAAATGATCGACCCGCCGGCCGCCCGGAACTCCTGGATCTTTCTCATGCACTTCTGCTGGAAGTAGGCGTCGCCCACCGAGAGCGCCTCGTCGACGAGGAAACACTTCGGCTCCGCGTGGATGGCGATGGAGAACGCGAGCCGCATCAGCATCCCGGAGGAGTAGGTCTTGATCGGGTCGTAGACGAAATCTCCCAGTTCCGTGAAATCGATAATCGACTGTTTCTTGCGATCCAGTTCGTCCCGGCTCATCCCGAGAAACGTCCCGTTCATGTAGATGTTCTCCACTCCGGTGAGTTCCGGGTTGAAACCGGTGCCGAGTTCGAGCAGGCCGGTCACCTTGCCGTCGACCTCGATGGTCCCGTCATCCGCGATGATGACGCCCGAGAGGATCTTAAGGAGAGTGGACTTGCCGGCACCGTTCTGCCCGATGATGCCGAGCGTTTCACCTTCTCCGACCTCGAAGGAGACATTGTCCAGTGCGGTGAAGTCGCGGTGATACTGTTTGCGGAAAAGGATCTCCTTGAGCCGGTCTCTCGGCGAATGGTACAGCTTGAACCGCTTCGTTACCCCGCTGACCCGTATCACAGGCATCCCTCCGTATCGTCGTTTTGCAGAGCGCTGGCAGTCATATGAAATCCCGGATGTCTTTTTCCAACCGCGTGAAGATGAAGTTCGCAACAAGGAGCAGGCAGATGCTCAGAATGAAGACCAGCCCCAGGTATGATAACCCGGGAACTCGCTGGAAGACGAAAATATCCTGATACCCGCTGATAAATGCCAGAGCAGGGTTGTAGATCAGAATTTGCTGGGCAAAGTCAGGCAGGATCTCGTATACGTAGACAATAGGGGTGAACCAGAACCAGAACTGGATGACGACGGCAACCATCTCCTTGACATCGCGAAGGAAGACGACGAACATGCCGACGAAGAACCCGATCGAATACGCGAACAACTGCTGTATGAAATAAATCAGGGGAAGGAACGCAATAAGGTAGGTGATCTCGGAACCGGTGGCCAGGAGAAACGCAAAGAATATGCCCATGGTGACCGTGAAGGTGATGGTCTCGGAGACCACGATGAAGGCCGGAAACGTCCGCAGATCGACGTGTATCTTGGTGATGATGTGTTTTTTTTCAAGATACACCGACGACATCCTCGATACGGTGTTTGCAAACGCAGTCCAGGGAATAATCCCGGCTACAAGGTAGATGCCGTAACTGTACACCGACGAAGAGCCCGGCAGCCGTGCACCCATTATGCTGGAGAAGATGACGACATAGATAACGATACTCACCAGAGGATAGATGAAATTCCAGACGGCCCCCAGTGTTGCCCCGGAATAACGCTCGGTGAGATCGCGCTTGGCCAGTTCCAGGATAAGGCCGATGCTCTTTCGAAGTGATGACACGGCAGAAGATTTTCCCGGGGCTCTTGAAAAACAACTCATACAGCACTCTCCCCATCGTGTGTTTCGTAGACCATCTGCCGGATCGTTTCCCGGAAACCGGAAATGTCAAACATTCGGGCACGGTCCAGGCAGGCCTCCCGGTAGCGCTCCGGGTCGGCCGAGACCGCCAGAACCGCCGATGCAATCCTTCCGGGATCGGCATCGACGAGCATACCCGTACCCGCCGTCACCGTCTCGCGGAACCCGCCTTCGTTCACCGCGACCACCGGCTTGCCGGCGGCCATCGCCTCCACCGGCGTCAGGCCGAAGTCCTCGTCCAGGGCCGTGCAGACGTGGCCCCTGCACCGGGCGTAGAGGTCGATCAGTTCCCCTTCGGAGACCTCCCCCCTGACCTCGACGTTCTCCGGGAGGTCTTCCATGAGCCGGGCGGCATAACGGCCCGCG
>JAENZA010000232.1 GCA_016841485.1 Methanobacteriota archaeon | reverse complement strand
TCTCGACGATCGGGTCGCTCGTCACCATCCCGCTGATCACGACGGTGCTGCTGTAGGGCGGGAGTTCAGGGCGGTAAAAAAGGGTATATATTCGCCCCGGCGAGCCATCCGGCCGGCACTCCCTGCAGACCAGCCACCGATCGTCAGTCAGTTCCCCCCGGTATACGCCGCCGTTCCCAGACGTAGAGGATGGGAAGAGAAACGATACCGACGAGCACGATTCCCTGGAGGAGGGGGAGAACGGGATACCCCAGCACCTGGTAGCGCAGAAGGAGAATCCCGGCTGCTGCGAGGTAAAAAACAACCGATCGTGCTAAGGTGACGCGGCGCTCGCCGCCGTCGATGAAGACGATGCGCACCAGGAGTATGCCGACGACGACCAGGACGGGGAACCAGAATACCTGGTCGACGGAAGATGCAAGGGACGCGTAGAGGTAGACCAGGAGGATCGCGACGACAAGGACGGCGTCGACAGCCTTCTCGGCGACGACTCTTCTCTGAATCGTTTTCTCCTCTCTGTGCTCCCCGGGCCGGAGGGCATGACGGAGGATGTTCGTGATGGTGGGGTCGGTCAGATCTTCCTTTCGCCTGTACCACACCATGATGAAGAAATGTGCCGCAGTGGGGATCAACGCCAAGGGAAAGGCATAGGAAAGCGGTACCGGGAGGTAGCCGCCCAGTATGAGTAAACCAATGGCAAGAAGAGATATCCAGTAGATCGCTCCAATCGAGCGCCAGAGTTCCTCTTTGACAATATAATCAATCTTCATGCGTACTTCACCGGCATATCATCAGGAATGGGCGATTCTCACAGCCCCGGATAAGATCACTTACTTATGTTTCGCATCTTCAGGCCAACATAGATAAACGACAACGTCAACGCCGATGCGTAAACCGCTCCGATTAAGAGCCGCGGATCCGGCTCCAGCCAGACTTTCATCGAAGAAACGACCATCCACAGGGGAAAGAAGGCCAGGACGATGACCGGCATCGACAGGGCTCTTAACAGTTGATTGGATTTTTCTTCTTGCATAAAGACTTCTCCGAAAGGATGCTACGGTGAGTGCCCACACAATGACCTGAACGTCGATCTACTTATAAATTCTGTCCAATTTCTTTACACGTCCGCAGGCAGTTCAAAAAACCGGCGGGACCGAACCCTCTCCGGGGAGAAAAACGCTGCGATGCCCGGATCCCGGAGAGGTATGCAACAGTCAGGAGAACGCCTCCGGTACGGGACGCACGACACAAAGAAGAGGGGTCAAAAGACCCAGAAGATCACTATCCCAGAGCCCGCATAAACCGCTCCCGGATCGCCGCCGGGGTGAGGGGAATATTCGGGACTGCTGCGTTCCCGGGCCTGAGGACCACGTGGATGAAGTTCGGGCCCCGCCCCCGGCTCTCCCAGGCCTCCCCGAGCTCCTCCTCGTTCTGTACCTTGCAGGTCTTTTGGATGCCGGCGGCGAGGGCAAGGAGTTCCATGTCCACCTGGCCGTACGCGTTCGTCAACTGGTTCCCGGTGCTCCCGAAGGCCCCGTTGTCCAGGCAGACGATCGTGAGGTTCTCCGGCGCTTCCGCGGCCACCACCGGGAGGACGGCGGTCCC
>JAENZA010000231.1 GCA_016841485.1 Methanobacteriota archaeon | reverse complement strand
AGGTCGGGGATGGCCGTGATGAACGTGTCGGGGAGGGTCAGCGTATCTTCGCCGTCGTTAAATGTGATGGTCGAGCCGGGGCCGAAGACGTTGATGTTCCCGTCGGTGAGCACTTTCAGGCGGAAGGTCGTCTCCCAGGTCTGGCCGAGGCGCACGGTGCCGATGTCGAAACTCAGGTTCTGGTCGGCGTTCCAGTCGGCAGTCTGGTTGATAGTGGTAAAGTTTATGATGTCGTAGTGTCCCGTCTCGTTGTCGACCCAGCTCTCGACGGTGGTCGATGTCCCGGCCTCGTAGACATAGTCAAACACGTTGGCCCCGGACACGGGTGCCTCGTTCACCTCGACGTTCTCGAAGACGACGTCCAGTTCGGTGTCGACGCTGGCCTCGGTCTTGAGTGCACCGGCGATCGTGGTATAGACGTTCCGGAGTTCGTCCTCGTTCCCTGCCCAGACGTATTCGCCACCGGTCGCTTCGGACAGAACACCAAGATCCTCCTCGACATCGGAATCCAGCGCCGAAGCGAACCCGATGCTGTAGATCTTCACTCTGTCCGTTTCATCACCGCTGCTGGCATACACCGACATGTTCTGGTTGGTGAACTGACCGTTATCACAGGTAAGACTGTCGGGATTATAGTCGTCTTCCCACTTCTTTGTCACGGTATCATACCAATCCTCTTCACCTGGATGTCTCCAAACATTCGCGTCGCCTTTCGGGTCCGGGAGGTCGTGGTACCACTCGTACTTCTCACTTGAGAAACTGTAGCTGCTTCCGCTCCAGCAGTATCCGGACAGGGGTGCCCCGTACGAAAAGTACCAATCACTGGTGAGGTACCGATTATTGTCCGCGTAACCTACGCCTTTCGCCAGCGGCGAACCATGGTAGTTCCAGTTGCCGTCACCCATGAGGATGACCGCCTTGACCGCATTAGACCTTCCGTTCTCCTTAAGGTACTTGATCGCGGTGTAATACGCCATCCTCATGTTCGTCGCGCCTTCAGCCGACAGACTGTTGATCGCTCCCTTTATCTCGGAGGGGTCATCAGTCAATCCCTGGTCCAGCGTGGCATCGAACGCAAACGAGACCAGCGCCACCCGGTCGCGGGCAGGGTTCATCTGATCGACAAAGTCGTTCGCTGCAGCCTTTGCCGCCGCCATCCTCGTCGGGCTCACGTCCGTGCCCGACATACTCCCCGACCGGTCGATCACCAGCACCACGTCGATCGGGTCGGGCTGTAGCGCCCAGCCGTCGCCCTTCAGCCGGATCGTGACATTGACCGTCTCGTTCACCGCAACCGTCTCGGGGGAGACCGCCGTCTCCACGGAGAGGTAGGGGTAGTTCTTCCAGGTCAGGGGGATCGTCCGGGTGGTGCCGTTCCACGTCGCCCGGACGGTCGCCGTGCCGGTCGCGGTCGGACTGTAGCCCGACGCATCCTCGTCGGTCGTGAACGCACCCGGGCGGAACCCGACGATGGCATACCCGTTTGTATTGGTCACGGCAGATTCCGCATCAAGATACGGCTCCCCCGTCTGGTTATACGCACCGAAATCGACCGATCCCGGAACGATCTCGAACGTCACCGTCTCGCCCTCGACCGGGTTCCCCTTGACATCCATCACC
>JAENZA010000230.1 GCA_016841485.1 Methanobacteriota archaeon | reverse complement strand
GAACTGTCGAACTTCTGGATGCGGCAGTTATTGGTATCGGTCATATAGACGTTGCCAGACGTGTCCACGGCAATTCCAAAAGGCCAGTTGAACTGCCCGTCGCCAGACCCCTGCGACCCCCACTTGGTGAGGAAGGTGCCGGAACTATCGAACTTCTGGCCACGATAGTTCCCGGAATCGGCCACATAGACGTCGCCGGCAGTGTCCACGGCAACTCCATATGGAATATAGAGCTGCCCGTCGCCGGACCCCAACGACCCCCACTTTGTCACAAATACATACGTCTCCTCTGCCGCCACCGGCGCTGCCAGCACGGCAACAGTAAGGAGCAGAACAAATGCTCCTGCGATCACATTCACGTGCACTTTCATGCTTCACATCTCATTCAATTCGGTAGAGCCGCCTGATGGAGCCTGTGGCAGCGGGACCCTTTGCATCCATTTCCCCGTGAAAGACGGAGCGAACGCGAGAGGCATGCTGGCATCTCTCTGCTACAGAGATCTTGCCAACCCCGGATCCGCCTCATAGAGAACGGTCCCGCGCCTCGCCAGCTTGCTCTTCAGGCAGCAGTGTTCATCCACTCTTCGCGTCTCTTCGAACGAACGGAGTCCGGACGGGCGGCAGCGATACGGCTGCGGGTCACCATCCGGGAGTGATGGGGAGACTGGTGCGATACTGGTGGTGAAGTAGGATAGAGTACTGGAAACGCCTGTTCTGGCTGAACGCTGATGAAAAGAAACAGAATTTGGTTAGATTCACGATCGATCCCCCCTTGACCTATCCGTCCGAACTGTAGACTGGGATGAGGAATATATTTGCTGTTATATATTTGTTTGCGTATTTGGTAGACATACTATTATTTACCTGATAAAATAATAATTATCTTGCTTGCTTTTGACTTATGAACGATAGCACTACAGAGAATGGTTTGTACTCAATCGACGGCAGAAAGTGAATATAGAAATTGCGGCCTTGTTGAATACCCTTGCATCGAGCCTTGATATACTGAAGATTTCTTCTACCTCGTGAGGGTTCACAAAAAATTCGTGTTGATCAACTCGAAAGAGCAGCATCTCGTCACGTTTTTGAATTCAATCGACGGTTTTAACCATCCGGCAACAGTAAACCGTTAACGTGGTATCTATTGAAAAGGGTTATGAAACTGATTTTGAGCCACTGTTGAATATGTGAAACTTTATTGCTCGATATACTTCGTCTTAGTGTCAACACGTCGCAGCCGTCCTTTCTTCCGTTTTCTCTCCCATCTTTCCCCCAGGGGATCCACCCCCGCCCGCTCCCTCCGGTCGCTCCGCCCTCCTCCCAGGAGGAGGGCAGTCCGTGGTGATAGTCCGTAACCAAAGACCACTTTACCAATGGAGCCAGGCTCGGTTTCTACCGCAAGACCAACCAACAAGCCGCGAGGGAGGGAGGGCGTCCACGGGCACCGGACACGAAAAAGCAGGGCGGTGGTCCAAAGCGAGCATCGCAAGCAAGTAATTGGCTCCACTATCCCACAAGCCTGCGACTCCCCTCGATCGTGACGGCTTGCGGGCCTCTCAACAGGCAGACCACACTCCCTCTGGTCGGCTGAGGCCTCCCTCTGGTCGGCTGAGGCCTCCCTCTGGTCG
>JAENZA010000229.1 GCA_016841485.1 Methanobacteriota archaeon | reverse complement strand
AACAACTTCGGCGATGTGCGGGCCGGCATCGGCACCCTCATCCCGAGTGGCGGAAACCCGGTGCGCAAGGCGCTGTACGAGGGAATCACCGAGTTGAAGGAGAACGGCAGGCCGGGAGCAGTGAAGGCGCTGGTCTTCCTCATCGACGGGGATTACGACTGGTATGGAGACCCCCTTGCCCGTGCGGGAACCTACCTCGATACAAAGGACCCCGAGCAGTTCGGGCAGCGGACCAATAACTGGTATCCCTTCGGCCTTTCCGACGAAGAAGAGAACATGGCGGTATATGCCCGGAACAACGACGTCCGGATCTACACCATCACCTTCTCGTCCGCCGTCTCGACCGACTGCAACGAGACCATGTGGGTCCTCGCTACGGACTCAGGAGGGAAACACTATATCGCGCAGACACCCTCCGACCTCGTCGAAGTCTACAACCAGATTGCCGGCGACCTCAAGACCGAGGCCGGCGTCAACACCGCCGTAGACGTCGCCTTCGAGAACGTGGAGGTGGACAGCAGCCCGGTCGCCGGCGACCAGGTCTTCGACTACGTTCACGAAGAGGGAGCGTCCACGCTGATACGGAGTTACAACAGCACGGTGGAGTTCATCCCTGCGTATACCCGGGATGACACCGCCGCCTGGCAGGACAACCAGACACTGCACTTCGATATCGGCACCATCCGCCTCAACCAGACCTGGGAGGCAACCTTCCGGCTGCAGGTTCTCGCCGAAGGCACGATCGGCCTCTTCGGGAACGGGGCGATCATCACTTTCAACGACCACAACCAGGTGCCGCTGCCCCGCGTCTACATCACGGCGTTCGGCGAGGAGAACACCACCATGGACGTCCGTTCGCTCAACGTCTCCGACCTCAACTGCACGTCCCCGGCCACAGGGTTCCTCTCCCTCACCTGGAACCTGAACTACACCGGGGAATCCGAGGCCGTGCAGGAGGTCTCCTACTCGGGCGACGGCGGATACACGTGGGTCCGGTTCGACATCCTGCCGGCCCCGTCCGGTGTGAGCCCGATGGAGACCAGTCTCGACGCCCGGGCTCTCTCCCCGGGTGAATACATGGTCCGGGTCTATGCCACCGCGCCCGATGCCCCGGATGCCTGGGAGATCTGCAGGGATATTCTGGTCGGTGACGGGCAGAAGGACTACGTCCTGCTCCAGTGATCGCTTCGCAGAGCCGGGCGCCCGCGGCCCGTCTTCCTCCTGCGGCCGCCTGGCTGCGGGGTCGGGCCCGGGGCACCGTCCCGGTTATCCGCACGAGATAATATTTAAATGCCGTGGAACGTCCCCGGCCTCCCTGAGGAGTTATTTTTAGTTGACCCTCAAATGCTCTTCGAAAGCAGGCATTGGAGGGCATTGTCTCCCTTTTCGCCGTCTCCCATGTATGAAAATTATAGCAAAGAATGTCTATATGGTTGTTGCGTGGTCGGATGTGGTGGCTATGCTATGTTTCTAATTGAAATTGACTTTAAATTTCCCGTTTATTGTAAATTTGAGTGATTAATGCGGGTTTACGTGAGTGTCCTCAAACCCGGATCAAATGAGAAATCTTATATATAATGTGTGGGATCACGGCTCCTTGATCTCAGCATGAATTTTCAAAAAGTAATCCTCCT
>JAENZA010000029.1 GCA_016841485.1 Methanobacteriota archaeon | reverse complement strand
CGAAAGGGGCCGTTTGACCACGTCGGCCCCCCTGCGGGTCACGAGCGCCGCGGCACCCCGGGCCCCCGCCCCTGCAATCATATCCGCCCGCGCAAAGGCGGCATCCCCGTCGCCCCCCCGCCAGGTCACCTCGACCTCGTCGGACCTAAACCCCGGATTGACCGCGGAGTCGGCAATATCCAGCGTTTCGCCTGCCGCCAGCATGATCTTGCCTGTATAGGCGATCATGGCGCCGTTGTCGCCGATGAACCTGCGGTCGGGCACATAAAACGAGGCGCCACGTTCCTCGCACATCGTGCGTACCATCTCCTGCAGGCGACCGTTGGCACCAACGCCACCTACAAGGAGGACCTCGTCTTTGCCCGAATGGGCAAGAGCCCGTTCGGTCACCTCCACGCACATCGCAAATGCCGTCTCCTGGAGTCCCGCACAGACATCGGGAAGAGGGGCGGAAGAGGAGGATGCAGCCGAGATCAGCCCCGAGAAGGCCAGGTCCATCCCCTTGACCGTATAGGGAAGATCGATTGGTTCTCCTTCCCGCGCCAGGGCCTCAATCTGCGGGCCGCCGGGATGGGTCATTCCCTTGCCCCGGGCAAACTTGTCGAGGCCGTTGCCGATACCAATATCGAGCGTTTCGCCGAAGATCCGGTACCGTGCCCCCAGAAATCCAAGGACCTGCGTATTGGCACCACTCGCATAGAGCGTTATCGGATCATCACACCCACATGCCCATCTTCCTATCTCGACGTGTGCGACACAGTGGTTGACGCCTACCAGCGGCACATCAAGGGCGAGTGCAAGTGCGCGCGCCGCCGTTCCCACCGTCCTCAGGCAGGGGCCGAGTCCCGGACCGCGGGAGAATGCCACGGCTCGGATCTCTGACGGGTCACCGATAACGGCGCCAATGACCTCTTTCATCTTCGAGGCATGGTGCTGGGCCGCCTCGCGGGGATGAATACCTCCGGACGGAGGCTGATACGGCGACGAATACAGCGCGATGACGTCGTCTTCGCCAAAAAGAGCGGCACTGAGGTTCCATGCGGTCCCCTCAATTCCGAGTATATGCCCCTGTTCAGGCATTGCTTATTTCTTGAATTCAGTATATCCGCACTTGCCACAGGAAAGCCTGTCCTCGTGCTCTGCCATACAGACACCAGGTCCGCAGCGGGGGCAGTGTTTCTTCAGGATGACGGCCTTGTCACCCTCAACCTTATAGTATGCTGAGCGTTTGACTGCCATGATTATGCCTCCTCTGCTCCCTCTCCGGCTTCTTCTTCCGGAGCGCCCGTGCGCGCGACAAGATGTGCCGGTTCGACGCGCTTCAGGCTTTCTTCATCTTCATAGATGCGTGCGTACCCGGTGAGCTCCTGTTTGCCAAAGCTCGTTTTGATAGAATCGAGTACTACAAGGCTTTCCTTTACATTCTGGAGGGCACAGAGCTTTCCCAGAATCATCCTGCGCGACGGGGTTGCCCCTTCAAACGTAAGGACGAAATCAAGTTCCCTCCGATTTAAAAGCCCGTTCTCTTCATCTCTGATAAATTCAAAGTCCATCGATATCCCTACAATATTGTTATGAAAATTACTTAAAAGTCTTGATCAGCCTCATCACTCTTCTCAAAGAGACTCAGAAGCCACTCTGCCTTTTTTTTGCGTTCATCATCGACCAGAAGCGCCACAACACCCTCACACGGCTGCCCGTAGAGGACGACGGCCCCTTCGGGTGCCGCAAGCACCGCCGGGATCACCGCCAGATCCTCCTCACCGTCGACATAGATGAGGGCAGGAGGGGCGGCTACTGCGCCCTTTAGCGCGGCAATCAGGTCGTCCGTCAGCATCCCCGGGGGATTTGTCACGTCGGTGCGAGGAGACCCGATAAGCGGCGTCTCCCGGCAGGGACTGCGCATGGTGATGCCGTCGATGACCGCCACATCAGGGGTAATTCCCGCGATGAGAAGGTTGCGGGTCACCATGTCGCCGACCGCGATTATCATCCTGCCGCGGATGACGTCCATTGCGTCATCAACAGAAGAATAGAGGGGACCGAAGGGTTCCTTGAAGAACCTCCGGTTCTCCCGGGGGAGGGTATAGTCCATTCAGCGAACCTTTAGTGCAATACGGCCCGGCGCATCGATATTCATCTTCTGCGCAATATCGGAATGCCGGGGGTCGATGACCACCAGGTAACCTGCCCAGTCATCGGTCAGGTTCGTCCCGCCGCACATGACACAGGCCTCGCCATCCACGAGGCGGTGGCAGCTGCGGCATACATTCTGCTGCTTTTTAGGCGCCATTGGGGGTTTTCTCCTTCTCTGCTTCGTCGGTCAGCCACGGTTCGGTCCCGAGACCTGACTGACGCATCGTAAGGCCTATCTTGCTCTCGCGTGGTTCCCTCTCGGAGAGAGAGAGGGAAACGATACGTGCCCTGATGCCGTCACCGACGGATATCTGCCGTTTTGTCTCCTGGCAGACCAGACGACCGTTCTTCTCATCATAACTGATGAAGTCGTCCGAGATCTGGCTGACGTGCAGCATCGCATCGATAGGGCCGAGGGAGACGAACGTACCAAAACTGGTCGTCTCCACCACAACACCCTCGATTACTTCCTGCTGGGCAAGCCTGAGGACGATTGCCTCAAACTCAACGGAATAAAAGACCGCCCCGTCACCCGGTATGATATCTCCCTCGCCGATGCCGAGGATCTTTGTTACGGCAATGAAAATACCGATATTCCTGTCGATGGTTCCTTCCAGCTGTTCCTGAAGGACGTCCATGACCACCGTCTCGATGTCATCGCCCAGACGGAGTGGCGGCACCCGCACCTTGTCTTCAAGTTTCATTTTGTAATACATGAACTCACCCTGTTAGCCCCGAATGATCTCTAATCTCTTTTTCTCACGCAGATATATCACATCAATATTTCGCTTAAGCAGTGCGCTTCTGAGCTGGCGGTCGTTCGTTGCCACCATGCACCCGTTCTCCACTGCATAGCGGACGATCCGTTCGTCGACGGGCACATCGGTGTGCCGACTCGTCTCCACACGGCACCTGCCGGCAAGCCGGATGCCGACCCGTGCGGCGGCCGCATCACGCCCCCTGCCGGACGCAATTCCCGCGAGTTCACGGGTGACATCTTCCAGGGTCACCGGTTCATACGCGCCCACAAGCGCCTCGATCTCCGAAAAGATGTCGATCCCGAACTGAACCGGGATCATCAGTGCATTGGCGTCGAGAAGGACCTTCACTTATACTAACGTCCCCATTCCGATCAGACGCCATCTGCCGCCGACCTGACGGGATATGGCAATCCTGGACCCCGTCTCGACACAGACCGGGCGCTTGAGCACCACATCAACGACATCCTTCTTCGTGTTCACCACAATACCCACCGTCACCGCCGTTCCGACCGAGAGCATCAGCGGTTCTTTATGGCGCAGCGGTTCGATGGTAAACTCGTCATCCGACCCGACAACCCGTTCCATGAGCTGTACCTGGAAGGAGAGCTTATCCCATACCGGGGGAAGGGCACCCACACGGCCGGCAACCTGACCTGCCAGCGCATCGCTCTTGGTCAGCGAGGGGTCGAGTTTCGTACCGACCCCGAGAAGGCCGCCGGGGGTCGCCGTCTGGACCTTTCGTGAGCCGGCATTGATCGTCGTGATCTTCGTCTCGATGGGTTCCCAGATCGTCTGGTTTTCAATCTGGACTTTTCTTCCGGGCCGGATCTCGATATCATCGCCCTCGTTGAAGATCCCCCTGGTAAGTGATCCGCCGATGACCCCTCCTTTTACCTCTCTCCAGCTGCAGCCGGGTTTATTGATGTCAAAGGATCGGGCAATAAGCATGAGGGGATTTTCTTCAGGATCACGCCGGGGTTCGGGAATATACTCATTGAGTGCCTGGAGAAGGGCACCGATATTGATGCCTTTCTGGGCGGAGACCGGGATGACCGGTGCGTTTTCCGCAATCGTTCCCTTTACGAATTTCTTGATCTGCCGGTAGTTTTCGAGCGCATCGGCCTGCGAGACAACATCGATCTTGTTCTGGACAATGACGATGTTTTCGATTCCCACAAGTTCAAGTGCCATCAAATGTTCCTTGGTCTGGGGCTGCGGACATCGTTCGTTCGCCGCGATAACGAGCATCGCCCCGTCCATCAGCGCCGATCCGGAAAGCATCGTCGCCATCAGTGTCTCGTGCCCGGGGGCATCGACAAAGGATACGGTCCGTACGGGTTCGGCAGGTCCTCCACATACCGGGCACGTCTGGCTGTTCGTAAATGAATCAGCACCCGCGCACTTCGGACACCTGTAGACGACCGCGTCTGCATACCCGAGACGTATCGAAATACCTCGTTTGATTTCCTCGCTATGCCGGTCTGTCCATGAACCGGTCAAGCCGGAAACCAGTGTCGTTTTACCATGGTCAACATGGCCGACGACACCGATATTGACACTGGGAATTAATGGATCACTCAATGAATCTCAAACCTCCTTATAAATATACAACCGCACTACTTATACCTACTCTGTGCAGGCAATTGCTCCATTCTGGTAGGGCCGCAAGGCGGTTAAATATTCGGATGACCCTTGCATTTTCCCCGGACATTCACACGATGTAATAAAAAATTTAAAGGAATAAACAAAAAGTACAACTAAGTTGATGCTACTGCATTAATTAGCGAGGTTTTTATGACAAATGATTCAGACCTTTCCCGTATCGGGATCTCACTTCCCAAAAACCTTCTCGATAAATTCGACGAAATTCTGGATCTCCGGGGATATTCATCGAGATCGGAGGGCATCCGGGACGCCATCCGCAATTATATCACCTATTACAAGTGGATGTCCGATGTGAGCGGCGAACGCCAGGGAGTCATCACCATGGTCTATGACCACGAACAACGGGGCCTTCTCCAGGTACTGACCGAAATCCAGCACGAATATCTCTCGATCATCCAGTGTTCACTCCACTCCCACGTCAACCACGACAAATGTGTCGAGGTCATCCTTCTGCGCGGGGAGGCAGATAAAATGAAAAGTATAGCCGAACGCCTGATGGCGCAAAAAGGGGTCGAATCGGTCAAGCTGACGACGATTCCAATTGAAGACTAAAAACTATTTTTTATCCGGCCCCGACGCCGGTAACATCATCATACCGTTCCCTGAGATCGTCTGCCGATTCTATCTCTATGAGATGGCGGTAATCGTCGAGGGTTTCGGTCTTTCGTTCATGCTTTTTTATCTCCGGGCCTTCGACAAGGATGATCCGGTCGGTCCGGTAGAAAAGACCGGTCGAATCGATCTCTGCAAAGGTCCTCCCCTCTATCTCCTCGAGGCTTAGCACCTTGCCGGTGGTGCCGGTGCTCGGATACCTGACCCGGACACCGGGCACAATTGTCTCGCTCTTCATTGATCTACATGGAATCGGCGAAAATATAAAAATTGGCGCACAATGATGGTATACGAATGACACCTTTTCCCATACGCCATCTTGAATACGGATTTGATAATATCGGCCGGCAGATCATGCATCCGGAGGACGTATGCAGCGCCGCAGAACCCGTCATGGAAGAGATCGGGGTCGCAGAGATTTTGGACATCACCCGGCTCGATCGCCTCGATATCCCCGTCTGGGCGGCAATCCGCCCCCGTGCACCGCCGGGATCAAAACCCGTCCATACCGGGGCAGGGACCACAGCGGCACATGCCCGGTCATCGGCGATGATGGAGGCTATCGAACGGTTTTCCGGGGAATTCAGGGCACACTATCTGAATATTGCGTCCTATGAGCAGATCGGCCTCACCCGCGCCGTCGACCCCCACGACCTGATTCTCCCCCGCGAGCTCGATATCGGCGAACAGCTCCAGTGGTGCACCGCATGGGACTTCCTGAACGAAACGGAGTGTGAAGTCCCTGCAAACGCGGTCTATTACCCCTACGACCCGATGAGTATGGCCGCCCAGCTCTTCCGGAGCGACGCAAACGGCCTTACGGCCGGCCCCGAACCCGAAGAGAGCCTCCTTAAGGGAATGCTTGAAGTCATCGAAAACGATGCGATGAGCATTGCGCACCAGAACGGTTCGTACCCCGTTCGCCTGACCCTGACCGCAGAGGGACCTGCCGCCGCCCTCTCTGAAACGCTCGAAGCGGAGGGAATCGAGGTTCATCTCTGGCTGATTCCGGGGAAAACGGGCATCCCCACGGTGGCAGCCGCCGCAGATGATACCGTTGCACGCGACCCCTTCATGGTCGTGACCGGCAGTGCAGCCGACCCGGACCCGGAAGTTGCCGCCGCAAAGGCCCTCCTTAGATGTGTCTGCAACCGTGGGGGTCAGCTGCATTCCCAGGAGTCGGGCGTGATCAAGATCCGCCACGGGATGATCGAAAAGGCAGGGTACGAACGGTACAAACGGATCAACAGGATCTGGTTTGCCGCAGCAGATGACGTCCCGATCACCGAAGTGCCCGACCTGAGCAGCGGATATGTGGACGAAGACATCCGCACCGTGCTCGAGGCCGTTGCCCCCCACACCGACCGTGTCTGTGCCGTCGACCTGACAAAGACCGCTCTTCCCGCATCGCGGGTCATCATCCCCGGCTTTGAGGTCTCGTACCTCGACCCGTCGAGGACAAAGAGCAATGCCCCGAACCTGTATACGGAACGGCACTACTGAACGATACACCCTACCGGCAATCACCGAGAGAATTTTTTTTTAAAAAAAAGAAGGGAAGAAAACCCAGGAACGGCGCCTTTGCCCGGCTACCGGACC
The DNA here is from genome assembly GCA_016841485.1 of Methanobacteriota archaeon. Taxonomy (GTDB): domain Archaea; phylum Halobacteriota; class Methanomicrobia; order Methanomicrobiales; family Methanomicrobiaceae; genus Methanovulcanius. The sequence goes on along the minus strand of JAENZA010000029.1, from coordinate 9,317 downwards.
GTTCTTCCCTGCATCACATCTTCTTCTGTCACCCTGAAGACCTTCCCCGTCTCCACGATGGTATATTCACCCATGGGCGTTATGCCGCCGGATATCGTGGTCGTGGGATACGGCACGATAAACGTCCCGTCCACACTCTCCTGGCGGTACGTAAAAGTCCGGCCCGTATCGGTCTTCAGCGAAATTTCGATGGTCCCTTCGCCTTCGATGACCGCTCCCGGCACGTACTCGAATATCTTCACATAGCTCAGGTCATAGACCGGTGATTCGGAGAGCACATCGGTCGGGGATTCATGCACGAGACGGTAATGCCTGAGGGCGGGAACCTTCTCCAGCGGCCCAAGGACGAAGTAACTGTAGACCTTGCCGCCGTAATTGACGGAATAATCGTCATTTGCCTCCGCCATCGATCCGTCAAAGTTATGCAGACGGGACACGGTGGTCTGGAAATACCGGTCCGAATAAAGGAACTGTCCGTTGCCGGATTGGTCGGCGGCCTGCGTCATGTAGGGCGCCCCACCGAGAGACTGGTTGTACCAGGTCGCCATCGCCCAGAACTTCGAGACATCCATCTCCACATCAGTGATCACATACCGTGTTCCCTGGTTGTCGAGGATAGTGTTTGAGACCTCCTCCGACTCGGACATGAAGTAGGCGGCAGAGCCGTTGGGACCAGTGACTCCCGCCTGGAACGGATTGGCGTTTGGTATGCGCTGGGAGATGACGGTGATCCAGTGCCCGTAGTCCCACCATGACATCACGCCGTAGGACTCCGGCGGATACTCGAAGGTCGCCTCGTCGTAGACGGCATAGTAGTCGACCCCCGTCTCCGGCGAGTGTTCCCCGAGCCATTCGAGTGATTCCTGCCAGTCGGGCGTCATGCCGCCGTACTTCATCGCATTGGCCATCCCGAGGTCGGCGCTTACCGAGGTGACGGTGAAGAGAATGCCAAGGAGGACGCATATCACAAGCGGGAGCAGCGCTGCGGACGAGGGTTTCTTTGCGGATTTTTTTGATGGAGCCGCGGCTTTCTTCTTTCCCTTTTTCCCGGCCTTCTTCTCAGGCTCTTCCGGAGGGGCCGCTTCCTTCTTTTGCCCGAGACGCGACAGGATGTCAGGTTCAGCCCGGTCGAGGAACCAGACGATCGTATAGGCGGCGAGGAGAGCGATGTTTACCCCGAGATAGTACTCATAACGGATATGCTGGACGGTTGAAAAGACCATCAGCCCGGACCAGAGGAAGAAGAAGATCAGCTCATCCTTCCGTTCTTTCAGGAAGTCAACAGCTACGAGGACGAACCCGCCTGCCATCAGGATAAGGCCGACACCGAACGACTGCCAGGCATCCGCAAAGGCCCACGGACGCGCCTCCTGGATGGTGACCCAGGTCGCCGACTGTCCGAAGAATCCACGCGCATTTCCAATGAAGGATGCATAGAGGTCGGGTGCGGCGACCATCAGCCCGATGATTGCAACCACCAGAATCCCCAGGATCACAAGGGGATAATAATAGGGGGGTTTCCCAAGAACCACTCTTCGCAGGGCATACAGGACGAAGGTGCCTGCAATCAGGAAGAGATAAGCGATTGCCTGGGCAGGAGAGTAATTGGCCATCTCAAACCCGCTGCTGTTGAACCCGATAAGGAACAGCCCGAGAATGGCCATAATACCGACGATCACGTTCAGGAGCAGCAGGCTCTCGTCGTACCGTCCGGCAAAGGCGTCATAACAGTACTGGACGAGGGTGTAGACGGCCACCAGGAGGCCGAAGAGAATCATCGTCGGCATCACGGCAAGGCCGAGAATGAAGGAGATGCCGGTGAGGGCGGCAAGAAGTGCAGGTATTTTGAAGGATTCCCTATCGCCGAGGTGTACCGGGTGCTCCCGCATGTACCGGAGCGTGGCGATATAGCCCAGGCAGAAGAGGGTGGAAAAGAGGACCTCTGCGATATGGTGATCGGCAAATCCGAAGAGCGACCGGTAGAAGTACTGGCCCGCAACGATCGCGACGAAGAATGCCGCAATAACGCCACCTTTCCAGTTGGTGAGGCGTTCACCGGCAAGATAGGTGACGGGCACCATCGCCGCCGCCATGAGGGGCGGAACCCAGGACGCCACATATATCAGGTCATTGCGTGATGCCGCCCCTGCAATGATGGCAAGAAGCGCCGATATCTGGGGGAAGAGGGGGCCCCAGTGGATCACGTTCCCGTTCGGGTACTCGGTCATCGGGTCAAACCAGGGGTACTGCGGGAACTGTTCGACGATCACCTCAATCTGCCTGAGGTTATACCAGGGATCATTGCCCAAAAGATCGGCCTGCCCTTCGGAGATGAGCCCTTCCATGGGTATCAGCCTCATCCACAGGGCGATTGCCATGAAGATGAGGATCAGGCCGATAATAATGAATTTCTTATTATCCAGGATTTTCTGAAATTCCATTGTGCTTCAGATAATACTCGGCGCCTGAGTTAGTTAAATATTGTGAGAAGAGGGACGGTAGCCGGAGGGAACGCTCCTACGGACAGATTACCGGGAGAACGGGCACCAGTGATCTACACCGAGAAACGAGGCACAGCCCGCCGTCGTCGGCCCCACAAAAAGCATCGGGACTTTGTCACGGTATGCATCCGCCACCCGGACGGCATCCTCGCGGAAGAGGCCGTCACCCGGCACCAGGATGATGTCCGCCTCTGCCGGGTCATCCACATAGACGACCCCCGAGAGAGCCGCAAGCACCGGGGCCTGTCCGATGGGAAAGACCTTCTTCCCGGCAAGGTGTTCCTGCAGCTGCACCATGCACCGCTCGTGATCGTCCGGCTGGCAGGCCCGGCCGGTGCGGCAGAGACAGAGGAAGCGCCCGATGACACTCATGATGCCGCAGGCGGCGGTCCGCTTCTCGGGGGTGTCCAGTTGTGCACCGAACATGAAATTCACCCGTGTGGTCGCTTCGATGGGAAAGTTCGAAACGCAGTCGACGATCACGCCGCCGTATCCTATCTCCAAAGGAACACCGCGTTCGTACCGGCACACATCCGCACCGGGTGAACGCCGGATACGTACATTGCTGTCCTGGCACCCGCTCCCGAAAATAACCTCTTCCATCCGCCGCACCGCATCAGTTACCAAGTCCATGTACTACCTCCTCCGTATCAGACAGGCAGACACGCGCCTGTGCACCGTCCCCGCCTGTAAGACGTAATGGCAGTGCAATCAGATAATAGTCCCCCGGGAAAATCCCGGTCAGATCAACATTTTCCAGCAGCGGCATCCCGGCCCCAAGGAGGGCCCGGTGCACACTCCCGTCACCGGCATACGGTTCGACCGACGGGGTATCGATGCCGAAGAGGATGACCCCGGCGTCCGCAAGACACACCGCCGCCTCCGGGGACAGGCCCCTGAATGCCGGATCGAACGCCGTGAGATAGCGGTCGGTCGTCTTCACCAGGACCCGCATTCCCGGACCGCATGCATCCGCCAGATCGGCGGCCGTAATGGGTCCCTCACCACCGGTCAGGTCAATGACCGTCACCGGTCCGATGAGCGTCGTTAGCGGGATCTCGTCCACGGTCATCCCGCCGTCGATGAGATGTGCCGGGGCATCGATATGGGTCCCGTTATGGCTCCCACACCTCATCCGGGTTATGGTATACTCCCCCGCCGCTGCCTGTTCAGTTGCCGGGACCGGGTCCCCCGGCCAGGTCATCAGAGGTTCGGGAAAGGGCCGGGTGCAGTCGTACAGCGTCATAAAAAATGGTTTGTATCAGAACCCGTCCTCGGCAGCATCGATCGCGGCATCGATCTGCTTCTGGAGGGTCTCCGGCAGTCCCTGGATTCTCACGTCCAAAAACCCGCGGATGATGGTCGCCGTCGCTTCTTCCTCGTCAAGTCCCCGTGCCATCAGGTACTCGATCTCGTCACGGGCAATCTTGCCGACCGCCGCCTCATGGGAGAGCTCGGTATTGGAGAGGCGCCCTTCGATCTCCGGCACCGCATGAATGCTGCCGCCGTCAAGGATCAGTCCCTTGCACTCGATATGGCCGCGGGTCTCCTCTTCGGCACCGATGATGTGGGAGCGGGCGATGACTTCGCCGCCGCGGGTGATCACGCGGGAGATGAGCTCCGCACTGCTCCCTTTGGCCTCGAGGACTGCCCGCTGCCCGAGGTCGAGGTGCGACCCTTCCGGTGCGAGAACCACCGAGTTGAAGCGTGCGACGGAGTCTTTGCCGGTCAGGCGTGCCACCGGGTACATCTGGATGTGGGATACCGGTTTCATGGAGACATAGTTGGAGAGGAACGTCCCCCCTTCCTCGACCAGGGTTGCACTGCGCGGGTAGACATCCACATGCTCGCCCCAGGTATGAATCATCGTCATCGAGATGAGGGCATCCTTTCCCACATAGAGTTCGGTGATGCCGTAATGGGCCCCTTTCCGGACGGCGTGGCTCGAGGCACAGCCGGATATCAGGTGAAGCTCGGCACCTTCCTCGGCGATGACGATATTGTGAACGGTCTGGATTTCATCCTTCTGCATGAAGAGGCAGGTCTCGAGCGGGAAGATGTTTTTGCTCCCCTTGCGGGCAATGATGGTGTATCCGCTGATCTTCTGGTCGGCGACATACCGGGTATATTCATCCTTGTCCTTGTCGACGAGGTTCCAGTAATAGTCGCTGAGCCAGGCATATTTTTTAAGGGCAAGGTCGGTCGGGAGCATCTCGATGCCCTCGTAGGTGCACTCGGACTGCACGACGTCCTGGTCGGCCTGGAAGTAGCTCCCGCAGCGGTTGACCGCGGAGAGCATCATGCCGGTCTGCTCCAGCCTGACCTGGTCCTCTTCGGAGAGGTTTTTCATGGCGTCTATATCTTTGTGCATTCGATACACTCCTTATACCCGCGTTCCTGGATCACTTTCAGTATTTCCCGTGCGTTTCCCTTGCACCGGATTTCACCGTCACAGAGCATGTGCCCGGCGTCTGCCTCGAGATAGTCGAGGATATACCCGGTATGGGTTATGACCAGCCCCGATTTCTGGCGCTTGACGATATGCCGGTCCTTCTCCACCAGCCGGGCGATCGCATTGCCGATGAGCGCGATATTTTCGAGGTCCACCCCGCTCTCCGGTTCATCAAGCATCACAAAATCCGGCTGCTGCACCATCAGCTGGAGCACCTCGCTGCGCTTGATCTCCCCACCGGAAAAATTTGCATTGATATCGCGTTCAAGAAAATCGGTCATCTTCATCGATTCGGCGTGTTCATAGATCTTTTCCGGGTGCACTCCGGACATGGCCGTCAGAAGTTTTCCCAGTTTGAGCCCGGAGATGGTCGGCGGGCGTTGGAACATGAGCCCCATTCCATACCGGGCCCGTTCGTGCATAGGAACGGTGGTCACATCATGACCCTTGAAGAGGATGCGGCCTTCGGTGATGTCGTAATTCCCGAATCCCATGATGGCCCGGAGAAGTGTCGTCTTCCCCGACCCGTTGGGGCCCATGAGCACGTGCGTCTCTCCCTCACCTATCGCAAGATTGACGCCATGAAGGACTTCCTTGCCCCCCACCTCGACATGGAGATTTTCAACCTTTAGCATAGAACCAACTTCCTCTTCTATTGGCAGGGAAGAAATAAAGGAATACCGACATGGGCAAAAGGTATACTTTCACCCCGTGCCCGGGCAGCCGCCATATATTGCTTTTATTCCCTGTTGAAGTATGACAGATACCTTCAGCTGCATTGCATCACGGGCCGCACGCTACCCCGTCGTTACCCGGAGAAGCCAGATGTCAAAGAGTGCCATGTTCTCATCGAACCTCTATGCACCAAAGAGCGAACCGAAGTTGCCACGGACACTGTCCGGGGATGGCATCCCGGCAATCATCTCGGTCTGAGGCAACCCTCAGGGAACAAGGGGCAACCCGGATGTCTCTCTCCACTCACTGATATACACCATCAACCCCGGGCGGTCATACTGGTGAGCGGCGATATAGTTATTCAGACTCGCATATGCCTCATAATCGGCGTAGAGCAGATCATAATCGGCAAGGAGACGGTTGTAGTCCTCGGCAAGACGGTTGTGTTCAGCGACCAGCCTGTTGTAGAGGGCAGGATTCCCCCCCTTTCCGGCATCTGCCAGCCGTTCCTTTATCAGGGCGAGGTCGTCATACCGGTCGTTTATCTCATTCTCAATCTCTTCGAGGTCCGATTCTATCCCGGCGGCATACGCCCGTGAGGATTGCGCAGCGGCGTCGATGCTTCGCGACTCCTCCCCTGCCGTATATACTCGGATCCCTTCCCCGATGGGTATCAGGAAGGGTTCGGAGGCGAGGGCCATGCCATTCTGCAGGTTGTTCGTTGCAACCCCCGGCAGGCTGAAATCGGTTGTCTCGATGTATTCGTACCCCGTCCCCATGAATCCCGGACCCGGCCCCCTGACCCCGACGGCCATGTGATTCTCCTCCTCGAAATAGAAGAGTACCGCGTCATACCCTTCCCGTTCGAGAAGGCCTGCAAGGAGGATGGAGGTGTCGTCACAGTCCCCCTTTCCCTCGACGATGGTCTCTACCGGAAACCGCGGCGTCTGCTCGCCTTCCGGTGATTCATAGGTCATAGACTGGACATAGGCCGCCATCAGTTCCACATATTCATCATCATCCAGCCCCATGGAGGCCCTGATGTTCTGAAATGTGGATTGCAGGGAGTCATAGATGCCCTCAAGGCGCGGGTCGCCGATAAACGCACGGTAGGATTCGCTGAGCCACTCCTCATCGCTGTCCCATTCGCCATACAGCACCACCGATTTCGGGGAACCCGCGGCATCTGCATAGAGGTCGTTTTCCACGATGAGGTCGAGGGTCAGTTCCCGGTCCTGGAACGGAAAGGTGTGATGCACCGGGACGGTCCCCTCAGAAGTGCCGACATCATCAATCGAAGGATAATCCGCCCGTTCGCCCAGCGGGAGCAGGGAGGTGATGCAGCCGGCACTCAGGATCAGGGCTGCAATAAGAACGCCGGTGATGATCATACTGCGATGCATGCGAATCTACTCCTGAAGAGGTTTGATGCCATATATTATATTCCCCTCCGCAACTCTGCCTGCATACCCCGTTCTGCCCTGCCGCGACGAACACTTTCACCCTCCACGGCACCCAGGTTTATGGGTGGCTTTGAAGCACTGTACAGAGGCAGACCTGTGAATTTTGCGGCCCGGATTGCAGAACGGTGGCAACGTGAACCGACCGGAGTACAGGATGCAGTGACATCGTATTCCTGCGGGCAGAACCACCTCTTCCCCGGATATGCCGACCATTCGATGGACACCCGTAAATACGCCCTGATGAATGAATACGACGGCTGTGACCTCGAAGATATCTTTGCCGGGAGCGAATGCCATACCTCCCAGGGTGACTGTTATGCTGTCCGTTCCTCTGTCCCGTGCCCCGTCACCAGGCCGGAGACGGAGATGTTCTCCGATGCACTCACCCACGAACTCTGCCTTATACACGGCATCGGACCTGCAACTGCAGGGCGACTCCGCTCACAGGGGCATACGACGATAGACAGCCTCACCCGCCATCACCGGTTCGGCGAACAGGCACGATCACTTGCTGATCTTTTTGAGGCAGAGGACTGGGACGCCCTCGGCAGGCTGGTATCCCTGCGTTTTCGCCCCTCACACCCCCATCAACTGCTTTTTTCCCTCCTCTGCCGGCCGGACGACCTGCTCTATTTTGATATCGAGACGATGGGACTCTTCTCGCGCCCGATCATCCTCTTTGCCACCGGCAGGGTCCGCGGAGGGATGATGCATATCACCCAGTACCTGCTCAGGGAGATCGGCGAGGAGCCGGCCGCCATCTCCATGGTGCTGGACGAGATCTCCGATGACGGCACGGCGCTCGTCACCTACAACGGGAAGGCGTTTGATGTCCCGTACCTCAGGGACCGTGCCGCCTACTATGGCATGGCATCTCTCCCTAAACCCAGCCACTTTGATCTCCTCCACCCGTCCCGGTCACGGTGGAGGTCGCACTTTACCGACTGCCGGCTCGCGACCATAGAGGAGCAGGCGCTGGGCATATTCCGTGATGATGACCTCCCGGGAAAGTACGTACCCGCGTACTATGCGGCCTACCTCCGCTCAAAAAACCCCGGCCCCCTCGTCCCCATCGTAGACCACAACCGCCAGGATGTCGTAAGCCTTGCCCGTCTCTATGAACGCCTCCTCGAGGGCTGCCGGGAGGAATACGCATCGGAGGGGTAGAGGCCGCCTGTGCAGCCCTCCTCCGGGACCTTCATCATAGCGGGAGAATTGTCCACCGGGAGACGATCCCGGCAGCCCCACCGGACTGCAGACCACCGGCGGCACCGCTGCCGGAGGGGATTGCCCGCTATCTCGACGAGAGGGGGATCTCCCTCTACGCCCACCAGTCGGCAGCCATCGATGCCCTTGACCGCGGGGAGCACGTCATCCTGACAACGCCGACGGCATCGGGAAAGACGCTCGCCTTTGCAATTCCCGCATTCTCCTTTCTTGCGGCCGACCCGGCGGCACGGGTGCTCTTTCTCTACCCCACCAAGGCCCTCGCCCAGGACCAGCTGGGTACCCTTCGCACGATGGAGGAGAAGACCGGCATCAGGGCAGACGCCCGGGTCTATGACGGCGATACCCCGCAGCACCTGCGGCGACGTATCCGCGAGGAATCACGCATCATCCTCTCAAACCCCCACGAACTGCACCAGGTCATGGGCTGGCATTCACAGTGGCGGGCGTTCTGGTCATCACTGAAACTGGTGGTGATCGACGAGGCGCACTGGTACCGCGGCATCACCGGGGCCCATGTCGCACTCCTTCTCCGGCGGTTGCGCCGGATTGCCCGGCGGTATGGTGCGTCTCCGCAGTTCCTCTGTGCCACCGCGACGATCGGCAACCCAGGAGCATTTGCAGAGGCGCTCACCGGACTTTCCTGCCATACGGTGACGGGGAACGGCAACCGCTCTGCCCGCGAGTTTCTCTTCTACAACCCCTCTGCAGGCCCCTCACCGGCGGGTCTCTTTGGCTCGACCACTGTCCTTTTTGAGCATTTCCTGCATGCAGGGCACCAGACCCTCTGCTTTACCGGTTCGCGCCAGGGAGCCGAGGCACTGGTGCAGGCGGTCCGCAGGCACCTCCCTCACGAACAGCAGAATGATGTGGCCGCCTACCGTGCAGGCTACCTCCCTGCAGCGAGGCGGGCCCTCGAGGAGCAGCTGAAGAGCGGCTGCCTCCGGGGGGTCGTTGCAACGAGCGCCCTCGAGGTCGGCATCGATATCGGCGACCTCG
>JAENZA010000228.1 GCA_016841485.1 Methanobacteriota archaeon | reverse complement strand
CCGGCCGGATTTTCAGGAGTTTAACCCCTTTCAGCCCGATAAGCCCGATATGGTTCTGCGTTTTCGTATCGAGGATGATAAACGGTTTTTCCTCACGGTATAACTTCTCCACCAGCCAGCCGAGGAAGTAACTTTTGCCGGCCCCAGTAGGTGCAGCGATCAGCCTATGCACGTTCTCGAGTACGTCAAGATCCGTCAGTCATACCACCCCTCGCCCGCCTCCAGATCTGCCAGGACCTCAGCCCGGGAGACGAACCGCCCGCACCCCTCACAGGTGAGGCCGGCCGGCCCCCACACATAGCGATGGAACCCCGGCCGGCAGAGGAGCCGGCGAACTATCCCGCCTTCATGATCTGACATTCGGATCATCCTCCGCGCCGTCCATCCCATACGTGCATGAGATGTAGGAGCACCAGAGATCCCCCCGCCGATTTGTCAGGAGACGCGCCCCGCATCGAGGGCATTTCTTGTCCGAAAAGAACCCCTCATACTCATCTGCCGGCATCTCACATGCCCCCGAGACGGCCCCCGGACTCTAAGCGTGTCATCCAGTCCGGCGGAGGAGTAGCCGGCGGTTCTTCTCTCTCCTGTTTCTCCTCCTCTTCTCCTTCGCCGTTCTCCTCCGTTCTCCGGTTTCTCTTCCGCTTCTTCTCCTGCTCTTCTCTCTTTTTCTCCTCCTCCTTCCGCTCGTAGAGCGCGATCAGGGTAGGAGTGAACGCTAATCCGAGGCCCGCGACGCCGACCACCAGGGCGACCTTTGGATCATCGAGCGATCCGCCGTCCGGGAGGTAATACCATAGCGCCTCATTCAGGAACGGTTTTGAAAAATCCTCGTATACGTCCGTGTTTGGCGGCGGGAGGTTCTGTTTTTGCAGATATCCGCCCGAGTGTTTCACGGCCATGCCCAGGACAGTGATCAGCGGGTGATCGCCCTTCGGCCCTGCAGGACCGCCGGCCGCCTCCGGACCGCCGCCCAGGTCCGGCCGCTCCGTCTCATCGATCAGGATATCGTACGTGATATCCTTCTTATCGACCGTGACATCCGCCTCTTCGCTCATTCCCGCCTCCGGAGGGTGATCTCTGCTTCGTAGCCTTCAATGAGGATTTTAGCCGTCACTTCCCCCTTTTCATCAAATTTCTGCCGGAGGCCGGCATCATCCATCAGCCGTTCCGCGACCGTCGCCAGCCGGCCGGCCGCGTTCATTCCGTCCAAAATTCCCGCCATGATATCACCTAATTCTCCTCAGAATACCGTTTTTTAGCCCTTCGACGCCGAAATACGCCAACGAGAAACCACCCGGCCCCTATCGCAGCCAGGAGGAGGACCGCATACAGGAGAATCCCCCCGCCGGCGTCCTTCTCCTCCTCTTCTCCCGGGTCCTCCGGACCGGCCGGAGGAGCTGCAGCGGCCGGAGGAGGAGCAGCCCCCGCTTTTTGCTCCTTTAGTATTTCGCTCTTCATTTTGACCCGGTATTTTCCGCACACCGGGCATTTGCGCTTCTTTCCGGGGCTAGGGTCCTTTACCTCCCATTCGTTCCCGCACGACAGGCAGACGGCTATTTTGTCAGGAGAAACCATAGGAGAAAAGAGGAGAACAGGGGAGAAAAAGAGAGGGTGTCAAAGGAGAAGTGAGGAGA
>JAENZA010000227.1 GCA_016841485.1 Methanobacteriota archaeon | reverse complement strand
CTGTGTCGACCTGGAACTTCGTCCGGCTCTCCGGGTAGACCACGGTCTCGAAGAGCGGTATGACAACGCTCTCTCTGATCGTATCTGTTTGTGGTGAGTGCATGGTGACTCCAATCATTTAGTTTGTGTTTACCTAACTTTTATGCCGGCCAAAAAAATCATCCGACCTTTTTTAAGATCTCAATCAGGAGATCCACTTCTTTCTCGTCGAGCGTCCGCATCATCCTCTCGATCATCCGGTTCAGAGCGTTCTGCTCGGCTTTTGCCATCATCCGCCCTTTCTCGGTCAGGCGGATATACACGATCCTCCCGTCATCGGGGGATTTCTGCCGGTATGCGCACTCCATCCGGACGAACCTGTTGATCGTCTCCGTGATGGTGGGCTTTGAGTTCCTGGTGATCTCGGCGAGTCTGCTGAACGTCACGTCCCCGTGCTCGTCAATGGCCTTCAGATAGGCGATCTGCTTCACCGTCATATCCGCGAGTCCGCATTCAGAGAAGATCTGGAACGAGCATTCGTTTTTGATGGCGATCAGGCGATCAAATACTTCGAACAGATGCTCCTCTCTCGCCGGCATAGTTGATTCTCTCTTAATTAGGTTCCACCTAACTATAAAGGTTGTGATGGACGGTCTCGTCTGAAGGCCGGTTGCGGCCCGCTCCGGGAACAGAATGGATCAAAGCGGCCCGACGTGTAGACGATCGTGACAGAAATCGTTTATAGAAGGACGTTGACTTTTGTCGCAGAGTAACCCGACAGCCGAACCGCGGAGCCCGTCCCCGGTTCACGTCCCGGCATGGTGCAGATATGTCAGACAGAATCATCCCCGTTCCCGGCCAACCGGGCAGAACCATCCCCCGGAGCCGGCTATCGCCGGTCATCCCGCCGCTCGTTGCGATCATTGCATGCGTAGCCTGGGCATGTATCGTCGTGACCGTCTCCAGGATCCCGGGACCGGCGCCGCAGTCCGTCCTCCCCGTCTTTATACTCATGATCGTCACCCTTGCAGTCGCGGGAGCCGCGACACCGCTTCCGCTAATCACGGGCGCCGTCCCGGTTCGCAGGCAAAGACAGGCGATGCTCGTCGCCGTTGCAGCCTCGATCCCGTTCGTCGCCGCCCTGCTGGTGAACCCGGACCGGTGGGCAGGCGGGCCCGCCCCGCTGCTCGCGGACAGAGTGCCGATCTTCGGGTGGTTCTTCGACGGCATCATGAGCGCCCTGCCGCTCGCGGCGGATACGCCCGCGTACAACCTGGTCTTCTCCGCCTTCGGGGCCCTCGGGTTCTACCTCGAGTGCGTGCTGGTCGCAACGCTACTCTACGCCGCTCTCCGGCTGATTGTCACTCGCAGCCCGGGTATCCGGGAAGAGGGGCATCTCGACGAGGATGGGTAGGAACGACCCCGGACAGAACTCCAATCGGTTCGATAACCGACATACTACCTCAGCAGAATGCCAGGGACAAAAAATAGACCCCGATCAGGACGATCATCACGCCGACGACCCTGTCGAAGACCTCGCCGCTCACCCTCGCCTTCTCCTTAATCCTCTTCCCGAGCGCACCTCCAAGCGAGCTGATCACGATGAGGGGGATCGAGAGCCCCACGGCATACACGAGGATCGTGAAAAGCCCCTCGAACGCC
>JAENZA010000226.1 GCA_016841485.1 Methanobacteriota archaeon | reverse complement strand
GCTCGCCGTAGACGACGGAGAAGGGGGGGTTGGACTCGACGTCCAGCACCGCCGGGATACGCTGCAGGTCGGCGAGAAGCCGGTCGTCGTCCTCCGCCCCTTCATATTCAAAAAAGAGGGAGGAGAGGCCTTTATTTGGCCCGCCCTGGATGATAGACTGCTGTGTGCTCACTATGTTTGCACCGCAGTTCGCCATTACCAGTGCCACATCCCTGAGAACCCCGTGCTGGTTCTCGGAGAGGATGCTGAGTGCATGAAGGCCGTTTGGATTGTCCATGGTAACCACCTCCGGTGATGCCGGATTGTTGTGAATGGTTTTTATTCGCGGGTAATTAATGATTGGTTATCTGGGCATTTTCCGGGCGTGGGCGACGGAAAACATTCTTCGTCATATCTCCGGAACGCCCCTTCCTCCCCGCACGCAGGGCGGCGGACGGGGTCTGGTCTGTGGATGGCTGCGTACGGATGTGAAGAAATCTCCATTTATCTTCGAAATATTGATTTTGTTGTCGCATACCACATATTTTTAATAATCTCCCCCGATGGTAACCATGTTCAATTGAAAAAGGTTATTTTTCCATCACTCTAAACCCCTGTTATGGATAATAAGTATCTGACGATTTTCGTGGTGTGTATCGCGGTGCTTGCAGTGGCAATTGCCGGCTGTACCAGCTCCGGAACAACGACTCCGGCCGAGACGGGTCCGGAAGAGGCACCTGTCTATGCTGTCGGTATCGACGTTCCGTACCCCCCGTTCTCCTATGTGACTCCGTCAAACGAGTACACCGGGTTCGATGTGGACTCCATCAAATGGATTGCAGAGAACCAGGGCTTTGAAGTGAAGTTCGAGGTCGTTGCATGGGACGGCATCATCCCCGCACTCCAGGCAGGACAGATCGACATGGTCTACTCCGGTATGACCATCACCGAAGAGCGCAAGGAAAAGGTCGCGTTCTCTGACCCCTACTGGACCGTCAACCAGATGGTCGTCGCCGTGCCCGGCTCCGGTGTGACCCTTGACGACATAAAGGACGGAAACGCCCTCGTCGGTACGCAGAGCGGCTGTACTGCTGCCATCTGGATGGAGGAGAACCTCGTCGAGACCGGCATCATGCCCAAGGAGAATATCAAGGTCTACCCCGACACCCCGAAGGCAGTCGATGACCTCGGCACCGGCCGTATCGATGCAGCGATGTACGACGACCTCTCCATGAAAGACATCATCGAGGGACGCGACGTCGAAGTGATCGGCTATATCGAGACCAATGAACAGTTCGGCATCGCCGTCCGCCAGGACGACACCGAGCTGCTGACAAAACTCAACGCGGGCCTTGCAAACCTCATGGAAGACCCCTACTGGGAAGAACTAAAAGTTACCTACGACATGACGCTCTAGGATTGTTCCTGGTGCATGTCCTGTGCCGGTCTTCTCCGGCACCTTATTTTTTCCTGCGCGGGATCTGGCCGTGCGGGCCGGTTCGTGTGTCCCTGTTCCTGCTAAAAAAGAGCAGAGCTTATCGGGGTGCAGCGCCAACCTGAATTCCTTCTAAAGCGGCATATGCAACACCATTCAAAATTCCCGGTTATCTACGCGGTGCTGGCGGCAGTGCTCTTCGGCTCCTGCGCCCCCGCGGCGAAGTATCTCCTCGCAGGCATCGGGCCCGTGA
>JAENZA010000028.1 GCA_016841485.1 Methanobacteriota archaeon | reverse complement strand
CGATGTGGTCAAACGGCGCCTTTCGAAGGGCTACCGGGCACCCCGCCTCGATGCCCGCCTCATCGCGGAACGTACCCGTGCCGAGGCACGGCTGATTGCCGGGGCACGAAAGGCGGGGGTCCAAACGCCGGTCATCCGCGATGTTACGCATGACAGCATTGTGATGGAGTATGTGGATGGGGAGATGCTCAAGCATGTCCTTACGCCCGCCGCCGTTGAACGGACCGGGGAGATGGTCGGGCGTATGCACGCCGCAGGCATCATCCATGGTGATCTGACGACGAGCAATATCATCATCCGTGACGGGGTGCCGGTCTTCATCGACTTTGGTCTCGCCTATGTCTCGTCTGAAATCGAGGCGAGAGGGGTCGACGTGCACGTCTTCTTCCAGACGCTCGAGAGCACCTCAGCCGACTATGAACGCCTGTCTATGGCCTTCAGGAAAGGCTATGCCACTGCAACCGATGATGCGGACGAGGTCTTGGGACGAGTGGAAGAGATCCGGATGCGGGGGCGGTACCTCTGAACATTACGGTCGTCACCTCAAATGTGCATAAGGTCCATGAGGTGGCCCGGTACTTCAGTGGCATTGCGCAGGTGCGCCATGTGGCACTCGAGATCCCCGAGTTCAGGGACAATGACGTGGGAGTCATTGCCCGGGCAAAGGCGGAGTATGCCTGGGAGGCCCTGCACGAACCGGCGATGGTGGACGACACGGGTTTTTTCATCGCTGCGCTGAAGGGGTTTCCCGGTCCGTACGCCGCCTATGTGCTGGATACCATCGGTATGGAAGGCATCCTCCGGCTCCTTGAAGGAGAGGCCGACCGGAGCGCATACTTTGAGACGGCCATCGGGTACGCGGATGAGGAAGGCACGGTCAGGATATTTCGCGGCCGCGTCGACGGCACCATCGTCAGTCCCCGTGGCAGCGGAGGATTCGGGTATGATCCCATCTTTGAAGTGGACGGCAGGACCCTTGCGGAACTGACGACGGATGAAAAGGGTGCGATATCCCACCGGGGCCGGGCGCTCGCACATCTCCGAGAGTACCTCTCGTCCGGTGCGTGATCCCCATCCCGGCGGCGGGGAACCAAACTGTTAATAGGGCAGACCACGTTGTATAAAGAACTGAAAAATAGTAGGTATTTGGACTATGGCACGTTTTCCAGAAGCAGAATCACGACTCCTCAATGTAAAGATCTGCATGCGCTGCAATGCACGTAATGCACCGCGTGCAACGAACTGTCGGAAATGCGGATACAAGGGCCTCAGGCCGAAATCCAAGGAGAGAAAGGGATAATATTTTTGCGTGGTTTTTTTGGAAAAATCACTCTCAATACCGGTTATGCACTGTAGTACGTAACCTTTTTTCCTTTTTCACTGTATTCGCCCTGAAACGTCTCGATATTTCGCTTGTATCCTATCCGCTGTTCAACGCCCAGGGAGCGGAGCGCTTCGCGGATTTCCATCACGCCGTCTTCATCTTCCCAGTCTGCCGTATGCACATAGATGACCATCCGCTCGTCACGTGACTCGGGGTTCTGTTTTGCCGTCGAAACCTTTGCGGAGATGCCGAGCCTGCCCTCGCAGGTTGCATCACGTATCTTTTTCCACATTTCGTCGACTTCGTCCCGGTCAAGGAAGATCAGCCATTTCCCTGCCTTTTCGGCATTGGCGAGGCCCGGTTCGAAGCCCGGGGCGTCCTGGAGTATCCAGAAGATGCGGGTGGTCTTTGTGGGAATGACGCCCTCCCCCGAGAGGAAGAGTTCGTAGATGGCATCCGCGGTTCCGTACCCGGTGAGGAGCGCTTCCGAGAGCTCCGGGTAGTCATCTTCGAATGAGGCAAACGCAGCATTATATTCCTCCCTGAAATCCTCTCCGGATTCGACAAGCTCAAAAAGAAAGTGCCCCCCCCGCTTCAGATGCTGGTTGAGGAGGATCTCGAACAGCCCGTACGCAACATCGGCGAGTGCCTCACCCTCGGTATCCATGTTACTTTCGTTTTGAGCCAGTACATATATAGCACTCGTTTTTGCCGTGCGCACATACATTGGTCAGGGAAGTTATCTCCCTTGGTTTGGCCTGGTGGACGGGAGGGAAAACCCTGCGGGTCCCGGACCGTCGGCCCCCCAGTCCATGCAGGGGTTGCCCATCATCATGGCATTCTCTTCTGCGGGAATTACGCGGCTGATCACCGTTGCATCGAGTTCCTGTGTTGTCATGGCCGGGCCTTTTCACCGATGTACGGGAAGATAAAGGTGGTGAATCGGGGGGTCGGTGATTGTCACACTGAATAGCTATATCTGATCGGCGGTCAGATAGTAGAAGTTATGAAATGGAAGAAAGACTGGGGGCTGACCTCCCGTGTCATACTGACGTGGGCACTGCTCCTGCTCGTCTACCTCATCTTCCTGGCCGTGCTGAACATACTCCTTCCGAATATGTTCGGGGCACTGCTGGCGTTCGTCTTCATCTTCGCCTTTATCCAGTACTTCTTCTCATCGAAACTGGTGCTGATGAGTACCCGGGCCAGGGTGGTATCGGCAGACGAATACCCCGAGCTGCATGCGATGATAGGAAAGCTTGCGGCAGAGGCGGATCTTCCGATGCCGAAGGTGGCGGTTATGCAGTCACCGGTCCCGAACGCATTTGCGACGGGAAGAAACCCGAAAAACGCCGTGGTGGCGGTGACGGATTCCATCATGCGCACCCTGAATCCCGATGAGCTCGAGGCGGTTCTTGCCCATGAGCTCTCGCACGTGAAGAACCGTGACATCCTCACCATGACAGTGGCAAGCTTCGTTGCGATGCTCGCTTCCATCATCATGCAGAATGCGCTGTTTGCCTCCCTCTTCTCCGGCAGGGAGAACAACGGTGCCTGGATCGTGGCATGGATCGTCTCCATCGTCGTCTGGATTGTTGCGACCATCCTCATGATGAGCCTCTCCCGGTACCGCGAGTTTGCCGCCGACCGGGGAAGCGCGTACATCACGCACAACCCGGGGGCGCTCCGGAGCGCGCTGATAAAGATCAGCGGCCGCATGGACCGCGTTCCCGCCGAAGAGAAACAGAAGGTCGAGGGGGCAAATATGTTCTACATCATCCCCGCCCTCTCCGGAAAGAGCCTTACCGAGCTCTTTTCAACCCACCCTCCCCTCGAAAAGCGCATTGCCGCTCTCGAGGCAATTGAGGCCGAGATGAGAGCCGCATAGGCACTCATCCCTTTCTCAATAAAATATCTTTAATACGGATTGGCAGAAACAGTATAGAGCACATCATCGGGCACCGATGGTCTAGTGGCATGACTTTGGCCTTCCAAGCCAATAGCCCGGGTTCAATTCCCGGTCGATGCATTGTACCAAAAATGGGCTCGTGGTCTAGCTGGTTATGACATCGCCTTCACACGGCGGGGATCCTGAGTTCGAATCTCAGCGAGCCCATTCCTGTTTTTTAATAGATTTTTTTTAATTCGGCAAGGTCTGCTTCACAACCGCAGGGTGCAGGAGGGCAGCGCCGCATTACACGCCGAGATGGACTGGCTGTAAAGTGGGAGCCGGCTCAGGGCCGGTGATTGCCGGGAGGTGCTGCATTCAACGCTCGTTCCGTGCGACATGTGCATCGGGGCAGTCCTGCTCTCCAGGATACCCTGAGTGGTGATCGGCGAAAACCGGACCTCCCGCGGGCCGGAGGCGTTTCTCCGCTCCCCCGGCGTGGAACTAATCGTCCCGGACGATGAGGAGTGCCCGCCGGCGATGGTGACATGTCACACAATAAACGGAATCAGCTTGAACTGCAGATGCAACCCGGCGATACCATTATTGGATCTCACTCCAATTGGACACCCGCTCTGAAAGGATGGCAGGAACATATCGGGAGAATGCGTTCTCCCTCTGTATTGCGACAGGAATCATCAGGGCAGTCGATGATAACGGAGGTTGAGTGAAATGACCATGTTCTACATGAGATGGGAATTAAATCCAATGTTAGTCTCTCCCGATCCGGAAGAGCGAGGGAAACTTTGGATAACAATGCTTGAGATGGTGAAGGCAGAACTGAAATCCGGTGCGTTAACTGACTGGGGAATGTGCAGCGACTCGAGTGGAGGCTATGCTCTTGCTGAAACGGATGAACAATCGTTACATGTTATGATTCAGGAATGGATTCCTTACGTCATTTTTGATATCAAGCCGGTGTTGACAGCCGACCAGTGTATCGCAGATATACAACAGGCAGCAGCTGAGGCAAAAAAGTAGATATGCCTATTTATCTCCTATTTTCTGGTTTCTCCTTCGATTCTATCTAATAAATATCCGTTCTCCCCCATCCCGGACTGAGAAACCTGGAAGGTTATGCAGGACTTTTTTGCTGTAAAAATATGCACATCTCCATGCTCCATTCCCTGCATCTGAGGCGCTCACCTATCGGGATCCGGATTTCATTGGAGCCGGACCTGATTTGCGTTCCGGGCCATCTCATTGAATCAGGAACCTCAATGTCCCCTTCACACGGCAGGGGTCCGGTCCGGGTTTTCCCTGAAGAGGTACTGATTAGAGATCCGGGTTCTCCACCCATTGCGAAAGAGTGCCCATCTGCCTGAACGCCTCCAGCATGGGAAGTTTGATACCCGAACGGCGGGCATTGCGGAAAAACCTCCACCGGTCGCGCATCCTTGGCCCGCTCTTACCTTCAGGAGAAAGAAGATAATCAAGTGTTTCCCGCTCTTTTTTCATCCAGGCAAACCGGGCCAGTACAGCTTTTGTATAGTCCTCAGAATTTGGCCAGGAATCTGCCAGAATTCTTGCACATTCCAGGGAATGAACAATACCTTCTCCCGTGAACGGCGATACGGTCCCGATCGATTCACCGACACCAATGACCAGCTGGGGCGTACCATCATTGCGCGTCCTTCTGACATAGAACGGCGTCGAATAGTGCGGGGAAGCGACCCTGATGGAACCATGACAGCTGCATTGCCCGGTGAATGAAAACATCCCGGACGAATCCCGGTAAAACCGTTCCAAAAGGCTGTCGTGCCGGATATGGCCGATACCACCAATGCCGATATGATAGTGACTGTTGCCGAGAGGAAAGATCCACAGGTACCCGAGTCCCGGTATCCGGTTCCCGTATACTCCCGCTCCAAGGCGATCGTTCCCGTTGGATTCCACGGCTACCCTGTGCTGCAGGGTCGGCAGTGTCAGCTCTGAACTGCAGGGAGGAAGGAGTGCTCGCGTGATACCGGTCGCATCCACCACAATGTCATAGTCCTCTGCCTTCTCCGGGTCCAGGTTCTGCCGCTTCACTCCGGCAGCTCCTGCAAAATCCCGGAGAAGCCGGGGTTTATGTATGGTGCACAGGGGGGTCTCGGCTACAAGGCCATCGAAATTCATCGGGGACATGGGTTCGATGAGGTAGTCCTTCAAATCAAGGCCGACATCAGTGAGGTACGTATTGATATCCATCGGCACCCCCCACCCACACGAGCGACATTTACAGCTGGTGGCATGATCCCGGCCATCATAGACATCCGGTGAGATTCCTCTCTGTTCGAGAAGCCCCGCCAGGTACCCGCCGGCGATCCCGGCACCTGCAATTGCA
The DNA here is from genome assembly GCA_016841485.1 of Methanobacteriota archaeon. Taxonomy (GTDB): domain Archaea; phylum Halobacteriota; class Methanomicrobia; order Methanomicrobiales; family Methanomicrobiaceae; genus Methanovulcanius. The sequence goes on along the minus strand of JAENZA010000028.1, from coordinate 11,389 downwards.
ACATTCATGATATCACCCAAAACGTCAGTAAAATGACGGTAATTGCCACTGCATGCACCAGGGATGCTCCCACCTGCTGCAGCATGAGTTTGTTTGCTCTCAACTCGAAATCAGGAAAGACGGAGAATAAGGCACGGGTGCAGAGCTGATCAATTCGTGCCCCGTACACTGTATTGATCCCTGCGATGACCGCCGTTGTAAGAATAAGAATATACGAAAGCTCCATACTTCCAAGAATGTAGTAAAGAGGGTAGAGCATCAGGAATGACACCAGCAGGGTAACGATACCATATATCGTCGAATGCGGCAGCTCCGGATGCTGCACGGAAGACGTGTTTTTCCTCCCCAACCGGTCGGAATTTACATCACGGCGCATCATCGATACCACGAAACAGGTAACCGTCAGGCCATGTAAGAGTGACAGGATGAGGGCCAGGAGAGAAAATATACCGGTCGCAGCATACACGACGGTCACCGTTACGCCGACTACCAGCCAGGGAAAAATGTACCATTCGGTATATGGCTGGTACGCCAGAGCGATGCGTGGATGATTATAGGCATAATCGAAAAAAAAGCCAATTATGAAGAGTAATGGGATAAATGTCCGCTGCGTCGTAAGGTACCCGGCAAGGACCACCACCAGGACTGTGATAATCGCAGACATCTTCCGGTAATCGCCAACCGTAGCCCATCCGGATACGAGGGGCCGGTTACGCCTGGTTTCCCTGCTCTTCTCTTGCCGGTCGACCTCCACATCCATGATGTCATTCCAGATGTGGGCATCGATGTGGACGAGGAGAGCTGCGACAACCGCAATGACGAACAAACGCCAGTCAGCGCCTGAAAACCCTGCTTCCCAGAGTGTTACCACAAATCCGATGAGAATTGCACACCCGGTAAAAGGAATGAGCCCTTCGATCCGCAGAATGCGCCAGAATGTTCGAAGGTCGAAGCCACCTCCTGCGGTCGGGGGGTTCGTACCTGTGGTGTCATAAAGATTACAATAGGGCTTCATTCTCTCTATGGATCGTAGCATGAAATGCTTATCTTCGGACAAATTTCAATTGCAAAGAATTCTCCTCACTCGCTGAACCTGACGAGGATTCGCTCCCCCTCGGTTTTCACCTCGTATGTCGTCAGAGGTCTCGGGGCCTTTAGTAGTTTCGCTGCTGATAATTTGATCCCTGACCAGTCAGTCCACCGGAGTACGCGCCCATCGCTCAGATCAAATTGAGAGTGATGGCTGGGGCAGGTCACAATAGTTCCTTCCAGTGTCCCCTGAGAGAGATCTCCGCCCATATGGGGGCAGCGATTATCAGCGGCGAAGTAACGGTCCCCAGCCTTGGCGAGGAGGATCTCGCGGCCACCAATTTCAGTTTTCCTCAAAGAACCATCCTGCATGTCGAGGGTGCTGAATACGTCAATGAATTCACTCATAGTGACTTCCAAAGACGAAGATGATATAAATAGATTCTCCCTTCCCCCGCATGGAATGTGACGGATGGCACCCGGTGTATCCTGCTCTTCGGCCAGGTGGTGGTTCGGTTCGAAGACCGCAACATTCACCATTCACCAGTCCATGTTCTACCCATGGGAGCCTCGTCAAAGGATGAATTCATGCAGGCCGCCATCGAAGAAGCCAAAAAAGGATTGGCCGAAGGCGGAATCCCTATCGGCTCGGTGCTGGTGATCGAGGGCAGCATCGTAGGCCGGGGACACAACCGCAGGGTGCAGGAGGGCAGCGCCGTATTGCATGCGGAGATGGACTGCCTGGAAAGTGCGGGGCGGCGGAGGCCCCGTGATTACCGCCGGGCGGTGCTGTACTCTACACTCTCCCCGTGCGACATGTGCAGCGGGGCAGTCCTCCTCTATAAAATACCGAGAATCGTGATTGGCGAACACCGGACCTTCCGCGGGCCGGAGGAGTATCTCCGCTCCCGTGGCGTGGAACTGGTCATTCTGGATGATGAGGAGTGCATCGGGCTCATGCGTGAATTCATCGCCGCACGACCTGAGTTGTGGAACGAGGATATCGGGGAAGAGGAGTGAGGGTCCTCTTTTTTAGGCGGGGAAGAGGAGGGGACGTTCTCCTCCCTGGTGATCGCGCTCAGATATGTTCTGAACCGACCTGCAGGTCTGGTCCAGAGGAAGGTCATACCCGGTCTTCAGTTTTTCATCCGGTCCTTCTCCTCTCTCCGTGGGGTTGCCGCGTAGGCAATAAGAAAACCTTCAATAGTCCCCCGAAGAAAACGGAAACACAGGCTTATGAAAAATCCTTTTCATGTGATGATCGTTCCGACGCTGGGGTGTCCGGCGAACTGCAGCTACTGCTGGAGTTCGGAGGAGGGCTCGCCGGTCATGAGCATCGAGACGGTGAAGGAGATCGTCGAGTGGCTCAGGGATTTTAAGGACGAACCCGTCACCTTTACTTTTCACGGGGGAGAACCGCTCCTCGCGGGCCCCGCGTTCTACCGGGAGGCGCTCCCCCTTCTTGCAGAGGGCCTGCCCCACCTGACCCCTGATTTTGCCCTCCAGACGAACCTGTGGCGGATGACCCCCGAGATGGCTGAGGTCCTTGCGGCGTATCATGTCCCCATCGGGTCGAGTATCGACGGCCCGAAGGATCTCAATGACCTGCAGCGGGGCACGGGATATTTCGAAAAGACGATGAAAGGCTACGAAACCGCCACCGAACATGGCCTTGAGGTGCGGTTCATCTGCACCTTCACCTCCACCTCGTTCGAGCGCAGGGAGGAGATAGTCAATTTCTTTATGAAAAACGGCTTCCCGCTCAAGCTTCATCCCGCCCTGCCGTCGCTGCGGAGCGACGAACCGGAGCAGTGGGCGCTTCCCCCGGAGAAGTACGGCGATCTGCTGGTCTACCTCCTCGACAAGGCTCTGGTGCACCTGAACGATATGGAGGTCATGAACATCAATGACCTCTGCCGGTGCGTCTTCACACGGCATGGCAGCGTCTGCACCTTTGCCGACTGCATGGGGAGCACCTTTGCCGTCGGGCCGGACGGCGGCATCTACCCCTGCTACCGGTTCGTCGGGATGCCGGAGTGGGTGATGGGCAATGTGCATGATCATCCGACGATGGAAGACCTGGCGCAGTCGGATGCGTGGAAACGGATGCACGCGTTCAAAGAGTTCGTCGACACCGCCTGCAAGGACTGCAGGCACATCACCTACTGCCGCGGGGGCTGTCCGTACAACGCCATTGTCCCGACGGGAGGCGAGGTCCGGGCGGTGGACCCCCACTGCGTCGCCTACAAGAGAATATTTGATGAGATCACCGACCGGATGAACAAAGAGATGTTCGCGTCTCCTCCCCCCGGCATGGGGATGGGCATGCCGATGGGAATGGGCAGGGGTGGCCGTCCCGGACAGCCGGGTCCGAAGACGACGCCTGGGGTCATGTCCCTCATTCACCGGATCGTCATGCGGTGAGCATGCCGGCAGTGAAGATATGAAGAAGAGATAAGGCCGGAAAGAGGCCAACTATTTTTTTATTTTTTCTCTCCGGCAAACCGGTCCCGCATCCGTTCGGTGAAGGACCGCTTTAAAAGAGCAATTTCCGATTCCGTATAGGATGCCCATGCGTTGGTGGTCTCTGCGATGTCCCGGTCGGCCGCCGCCATCTCATCGAGCCGTGCATCGACGTACTGTATCCATTCATCGGTGATGCGGTTCTGTTCCTCCAGTGCTGCGACCTGGCGCTCGAGAAGACCGATCTGCTCTTCAAGGGCTGCCGCGGTTGCAAGGTGGGTCTTTTCCGAGTCTTCCAGGCGTGCAAAGATCCGCTGGATCTGCTTTTCCTGGAGGGCCACCTTTTCTATCAGGTGATGGGGTACCCCCTGCGGCCGGGGAGACGATGACGGACCGGGGGCAGATGCCCGTTCCGATCTCCGCTCGTCTTCACGCTGCTGCGCGATTGCCCCCAGGCGGGAGTCGCCCTTCCCTTTGACTCCCGTCTCTTCTCGTCCCCGACCCGGTAGTTTGTCGCTTCTTTGGGCCCCTGCCGGAATCGCACCTTCTTTTTCTGCAATTCGTCTGACTGCGCCTATCGCCTGTTCGGGAAAGACCTTAATGCGTCCCAGTCGTCTGGACGGGACTTCCTTCGGGTGCCTCCCGGCAATGGCCCGTGCTTCATCTTCACTGATCCCTGCCTCGCGGGCGATATCGGCGATTTTGAGTTTTTTATCGTGAGGTTTCAAAACAGTGCCTCCGGCAGGATGACGCCCGGTTTACACCGGAATGACTGCAAAATCCCTATAATGAATGGTAATCCTGCCCCCTACATTAAATATCTCATACGGTGAGTAATTCGCATGGACTTTCACCATCTCAGCCTGCCGGGAATCGGGACGAAATATGAGCTCGAAACAGAAGAAGGAGATATAATTTCGGTAGTCTATATGGAAAGCGGCAAAGTCCAGATCTATACCCGTGGCGGAGCGTGCAATGAGTACTGTTCTGCCGAGTTAAACGCAATGGAGGCGCGGCGGCTGGGGAATGTGCTGACGGGGGCCATCATCGAGGCGGAGCAGGAAGGGGTGGAGATTGCCTTTTCGGCACTTGCCGATCTCCGCATCAGTGTGCATACCTACATCATCGGGAAAAATCTGTCCGGCAGGAGCATCGGCGAGATGGATATCCGCTCGAAGACGGGAGTGACGGTCCTTGCCGTCTCCCGTGAGGGGGAAAATACGGTCAATCCCCGACCATCCTTTGTCTTTGGAGCGGGGGATGCGGTCGTTGTTATCGGCGAAGCAGACCAGATCAAACGCTTTGAGAAGGAAATCCTCGGGTAACCGGATACCATGCAGGGGATAGCACTGGCACTTGCCGCCGGGTTTGCGGTGGCATACCTGGCGAGAAAATGGCGGTTTCCGTCAATTCCGTTTTACATCATCATCGGGATTGTTCTGGGGACTACCGGCCTCAATGTCATTCATGAGAGTGAAACCGCGGCCTATCTTGCGCATATGGGGCTTCTCTTCCTCCTCTTTACGATGGGTCTGCATCTGCGGCCGCGTGACGTTCTCGCACGCAAGGGTTCCTTCGTACGTGCCGGTATCATAGACTTTGCCGTCAACTTTGCCGTCGGTCTCGGCGCAGCCCTCCTGTTGGGGCTCCCGCTCTACGAGGCGGTTGTCATCGCCGCTGCGTTTTTCATCAGCAGTTCTGCGATGGCCCTCTCCTCCCTTATCGAGAACCGGAAACTGGGCTTTCGCGAGTCGGAGACTGTTGTCTGGCTGATGGTATTCGAGGACATCGTTCTCGTCCTCTTCATCATACTCCTGGCGGCAACGCAGGGGGGGACCGTCAGCATCATCACCGCGACGCTTGTGTTCATCGGTGCCTGTTATGGCCTGGTCCATCTCCTGAAAGATCCTATCCGGCGTTTATTCTCACGGGAGGATGAAGTTCCCCTGCTGTTTGTTGTGACCGCAGTACTCCTTGCTGCCTACTTCTCCAGCCTGGCGGGTGTGCCTGACAGCCTGACCGTGATAGCGCTTGGTTCTGCTCTCTCCATGGTCTCGCAGGATGCACCGGCGGCGATTGCCCGGCCCTTCAGGGAGGTCTTCATGGTGCTCTTCTTTGTCTTTTTTGGGGTATCCGTTCAATTTACCGGAGCTCTCTCCCCGCTCCTTCTCCTGGGACTGGGAGTACTTGCCATTCTCTCCAAACTCTGCTCCGGCCTCATCATCGGGCGGCTGTTGCACCGCTCCTCCCTCTCGGGCGTCGAGATCTGGTCGGATACCGCTGCACGGGGAGAGTTCTCGATTGCGCTTGCCGCTATATACGGGTCGGCGATGGTGTCATCGACCGTAGCGGCCCTCGTCGTCATAACCGCATTTGCCGGAGGATTTACCGGAATGTACAGTGCACGGATTCGTTCGGCCCTCCGCAGGGGGATTCGGAGGAAAGATGCGCGAAAGAATTGAGCACCTCAGATGAAAATTTAAAAAACCATAAATATTTTTCAATGGTACAGGAACGATCAATGAAACGATGTTCAGTAGTGTACCTCAATGCGCGGAGACTATCTGACTTCGAAGACCAGAAGGCAACAATCGAGGATTTCTGCAAATACAAGTTTGAAATCGCACATATCTTTCATGACACTGTTTCCCCGACGGTGGTGCCGGAGAAGCGCCCGGCCTACCAGGAGATGCTGCACTACTGTTCAGAGCACGGGATCGGACACGTCATCTGCTGCAACCTTGCCGAATGCCTGAAGCGACCCGATAATTTCCTGAACAAGGTCAGGGATATGGACAATGCCGGATGTGCGATATACTGGGCCATGGGCGACTGCATCGGCGGGGGGCTGGAGAGCGAGCCACGCAAGGAGGCAGTGAGATCCTTTGCTGCGTACCTTGAAGATGTGATGGCCCGGATTCGAAAATCCGAGGCAGCGCCGGCGGGGGGGCGGGCAGCCCGCAGGCCGGGGCGTCCCTGTGCCCTTGACGACAAAGGAACTGCAGAACTGATAGCCGCACGAAAACAGGGGAAGAGCATTGGTGAATTATGCCGCCTGTTCAGTGTTTCACGCAGCACGGTCAGCAAAATCCTTGTTGATTACCCGGAACTCAAGGGTGAATGGAAGGGGTCGCGGCCTGCGCAGGGGGCCGGCAGGAATACCCGGTCCGTCACTAAAACAGACGGTAGATAAGATAGCCGTCGCACTGCTCTTCTCTCTGGTTGTGATCCGCAAGGATGTTTTTCCGGTTCCCGAGTGCGAGCATCGCCGAGGTGAGTGATTCGATGCCGCACGATGCATCGATCATGCGGCGAAGCCCTCCATTGATGCGGGCAATATCACTGCTCTCCATTGCTGCGGCAACATCCGACGGGTAGGCATCAATGCCAAAATAATCAAAGGTTGTTTCGAGTGCAATTACCCAGAGGCGTTCCCTGATTGCCTTTTCTGCAGCGATATCCGCTTCTTCTTCCGTAAGGACGAGATAGGCCCGGTCACCGTCACAGTAGAATGCCTGGTAGCCGTAGAGAGTACCGACGGATTCTGCGATGCGAACAGGGTCAATAGCGAGAAACCCGGCGAGGGCCTGCATCCGGTCATCTGCATCGGCTTTCTCCATGTCAATACCCGTCAATGAATTCAGGATGTCTCCTTGCACGGGGGACATCCTGTATGATCATCGGAATGAAGGGAAAAAAAGGTATCAGAATTCTATCGTCCGCAGGGCGCCCACCACCATCTGGCGGTATATTTCGGGGTTGGTGTTGTAAAATTCGGCGGCCTTTTCGGAATCCGGGGTGCTGCGGAAAGCATCGATCCGGTTCAGCGTCTGTTCGGCGGTATCATCCACCCATAAGCGGTAGGTATCACGGTCGACGGGGAAGACCGACTCCGCACGCACTGAGACGAAGACGGAACCGTCATCCATGCTCCTGACCACGGGTTTTCCCACGACTGCAACGAAGGAGCCCTGTTCGATACGGGCAATCTGCTGCATTGCCTCCTGCTGGTAACTGCCGGCATTCACAAAGAACATCCCGGTGGGATCCTTGACCCGCACCGAATAGAAGGTGTTCTCCTCCCCCTTCTTCTCCTTGAGTATCATCTCGCCGCACGCGAAGATACGGTTGCAGCGGATGCCGGTGGGGAGCATGACATAGGTCGGACTCTTTTCATCGGTGCCGTCCCTGAAATGGAGGCGCACTTCACGCAGTTCATTTGCATAGACTCTGCGTGCCGGTTCCCTCATATATCGTCTCGACGAGTTCTGTTCGGTCATTCCTGGACACCTCCTGCAGGAGTTCCCGCACGATTGATGAGCCCTGCGTGACGGGCACCGTCGAATTCGATTATCTCAATGTTATCTCCATCGCGGACAAGCATCGTTCCGTCAATGTCATTCCCGCTGCAGGAGATATAACGCCCCATCAGGAGTTCCTGCATCCGGATGAAGACATCATCAAGGCCCAGCGGATTGTTCTCCGCCATCTCCACGGCGCCCTGGAGACTCATGCCGGTAACCCTTTCGGTCGCGGGGAGCTGGAGGAGGACGTTGTGGGCGGTAGTGCCGTCGTCGACGACGCCGGTGATCCTGAGATCATACCTGAAATCCTGCTGGATTTCATGGACCGGACAGAAGTTCTGGCGCGAGAGCGCCCGGTTGCACCCCTCGACCTTGCAGCGCTTGATGAGTCCCGAGCCGGTTCCCAGATGCACGAAGGCACCGGTGATCGTTGTACCTTCCCTGCGTGAAACCTCGATATCAGCGCCCTCTTCCTTGCACCATTCCGCTCCGCTGAGGTTAAGCGAGGTGCGCCCGTTGAACTCTTCTGCGGTGGCAAAATAGATGGTATAGACCGTCCCATCCTCCAGGGGTTCGGCAGCATCGCTCTTCCATATGATGAATTTGGTGGTGCCGGTTTCATCACCCAGAAGGCCGGTCTGGAGCATGCGTTCATGCCTGACCTCCCAGAGCTGGATGACCTTTGCCCGGACCGAGACCACTCCCGGTGCGAGGTCGGCAAGGGGTGTCATCTGGGGTATAAAGCCACGCTCTTCTTCAATTGCGGTGATGGTTGTCCCGGAATGAACCTTGAGGTTTGGTGATCCCCTGAATTCATCAACGACGGCCGATTCAAGCCGGTACCACTGGCCTTCCTCCATGACCGGCGCATTGGCCTTTGCCCAGACGACAAATTCTATGGCGCCTGATGCATCGGCGATAACTCCCTTCTGGGCAATCGACGGGCTGGGGGATGCCTGCAGGGCAACCACTTTGCCCTCGATCGTGACCCACGCGCCGGGTTTGGCCGAGGCAACGGGCGTGAGTTCCTCGGAACCGCTGCTGCGGGGGATGCTGTCGAGCTTGTATTCCCGCATCATCTCATTGGTGACGGTCCGCTCAGCCTCCTCGAGGGGAATTGAGAACTCTGTGACGAGAAGGTTGAGTTTTGAAGCGATTCTGCCCCTGTCCGGGGTGACTCCTTTTTCTGTGATCTTCTGGGAGATTCTTTCTACTACGTCCGGATATGCATCCATTTTTACATCTCCTGTTGTTGTTTTTTCAGTGAATTTGGTTTGAGTTTTGTGTGAAATTTTGGTAGAGAATGATAGTCTTCATTCACTACTTTAACCAACCGATTGGTCACCACGATCCTTTGCAGTGGGGTATGAATGGGAGTGCCGTGCAGGGTGAAAGTATCGGCACAATCGCTGTATTGTCAGGACAGGGACGTTAATATATACCATTAAATACCGGGAATGAAAAACAGAGATGCCATGACTTTGAGTGCAGACAGTACAATAGCAGATATCCTGAAAGAAAAGCCAGAAGCAGCTGATGTCCTCTTTAGATTTGGTATGGGCTGCATCGGCTGTGCCCTTGCAAACGGCGAAACTCTCCGCCAGGCGGCACTTGGCCATGGCATTCCCCTCGACGAGCTCCTTGCAGCGCTCGACATGACCGATTGAAAATCACACAAATATTTTTTGAAATTAACCAAATTCCATTATGTGGAGGTTTTCCTCCTCAACTCTTTCAGTTCATCCAGCGAGATGTCGGGGTCCGTGAGCATCTTCTCCACGATGACCGGTTCATGAGGGAGCGAGCAGTCCTCGCAGGACCAGACCTTTTTGCCTGATGATCCTTCGGTCCATTTTCCCAGGCTTTCATCCCTGCATGGGTAGAAGGGGCAGTAGCAGAACTCACAACGCTGGTTGGGAAGCCCGTGGCAGGGATAGTACGGGCACCCGTCCGGTGACCATTCGAACCATCGCTTTGTCCCGATGGTGCTCAGGATAAAAAATGAAGGCCCAGAACAGGGAATTTCGCCTTCGAAGCGGCGAAGTGCCTCGGGAAGGCCATGCACGATGCTTTCATACACCTTTGCCCCGATATCCGTGAAGGTCCCCGCGTACGGGTGGATCGCCTCCCCCCCTTCGTGGCAGGCGACCACGGCATCGGTGGTCGTCCCGGTGAAGTCATATCCCATTCTCCGGAGAGCATCGGCCTTTGCCTCGGTGGCGGTGATGATCAGCTCAAGAAGCGCCCCCTCGGTGCATGCCTCGCGGGTGCAGACGATGATATTGATGGTGCCGGGCCCCTGCGGGTTCCTGTTGGTAACGCCTGCCGTGATGAAGACGGTCACGTAGTCATAGGTCAGGACGCAGAGGTTGCGCATACCCACTGCCGTCAGAAGGCCGAATACATCCTCACCGTATCCTTGGGACGACGCAAGGTCCCGGATGTACAGGGCGGGATCATCATGTTCGAAGTTTTTTGGAACCGTGGAGTTGCAGATGGTGGAAACATCCCTGATGCCTCCTTCCACCCCGGTGCTGGCCGCATGGAATCTGCCGCGCAGAAATAGGGTCTCTCCCCGGAGGAAATACCGCATATTCAGTGGTTAGGAGTTGTATAAGAAAACCTGAACGGTTTTCACGTAAAAAAATGAGTCGATATTCAGGCGACGTTGTACCGGGCCCGGTCCTTGAGTTCCTGCTGCTTGCCCTGATTCCATCCGGCCACATCCGCAAGGTAGCCTGTGACCCGTGAGACCTGGGACACGTCGTGCGAGCCGCATTCGGGGCAGACCGGCTGGCCGCAGAGGGGGCAGTATTCAATGGTTTCGATGATATTGTGTGAACAGTGGCAGTGATCGAGGGGGCACATGATCTGCAGGTGCACCTCGCCGCAGTTGGGGCAGGGGCGTTCATCGACGACGTGGTGGCACGTGAAACACTTGTACCGGCGTTCTTCGACCGGAATATCCTCAAGTGATGAGTATTTTTTTGCCAGCTTCCTCTGTTCCTCAGACCAGTTCATGGATATTCCTTCAGTGAATACAAGGATAAGCTTTTGGGTGCGCACAATCACCCGTTCATGAATTGCGGACGTGGACGAATACATGCCATTTTTAATATAAATCTATCTTCCGATACCGGGACAGACTCCGGGGCTGTTCTGTTGCATCCTTTGGAAAATAGACCCCAAAAAAACACAGAAGTTGCCTCAGGTGACTCATAGGGCTCATCACATGCCCTCGCGGAGCATCAGTGCGGGTCACTCATCATCGGCGAAATTTGGCATAGGCGGCGGCCGCGCCCGCCGGGTCGCCCGACGTATAGATGGACCGCCCGACGATCATGCCGTCGATGAGGGGTGCGATGGCATGGGGGTCGCCACCCTGTGCCCCGACACCGGGGGAGAGGATCTTCTTCTCACCGACGAGGCCGCGCAGCACCTTCACCCGTTCCGGGCGGGTCGCGGGGGCGATGATCCCGTGGGCGCCTGCCCCGACGGCCATGCGTGCAAGGGCCTCCGCGTTCTCCCCGCTTAAAAATTCAAGGGCGCCCGGATGGCTCATCTCGCAGACCACATAGCACTCACCGCCTGCA
>JAENZA010000225.1 GCA_016841485.1 Methanobacteriota archaeon | reverse complement strand
GCGGAGAGAGGATCGATGTATGTCCTGGGTACGGCGACGCAGGGCGAGCGCGGCAGGGAGGAGCCCGTATGGCGATGAAGTTCTCCGAGGCGATACGCAGGAGGATGGGCTGGTGCCCGAACGCAGCAATGGTCGGAACCGGCCGGCGGCGGTATGCCGCACCCGGGGACGAGATCGGGATCGGGACGGCGGTGGCGGAGGGTGAACGGGAGGCGACGGCCGGGGCATTTGTGGATTACGTCGGTCCTCGTTTCTTACCGCTGTTGCTGCTTGCCATCGCCGGGTTCTTCGTGTTCTTCGTGGTATGCCTCCTGATCCCCTCGTTGCGCCCCGGGTTCTACACCCTCCTGGCCCTCTCCCAGATGACGTATGCCACGGTGCACCTCTATCTCGATAGGAAACGGGCTGTGATAGAGTCCTCCGGGAATTCCGTCATCGTCTGCAGGCCACGTTCCCGGCCGCTCGTCTTCGGAAAGGATACGGTCAGGTCGGTCGAGGTGAAAAAGACGTATCTTCCCATTCCCCGCTGGGCGTTCGCGATGCTCATGCTTCTCATGATTGCGGTGATGTTCTTTACTCTCTTAGGGAGGGAGTTGATGGGATATCTGGGTGGTCAGGCCGTCTACCCCGATTTCGCCTTTCAGGTTCTCCTTGCGGTCGGCTTTGCGATGTTCATGCTGGAGTTGCTCTATCGCTCCTTAGTCAGTTTGCAGTATCCCAGCCACCTCAGGGTAAGGCTGGAGTCCGGTGGGTTCCTCCACATCTACTCGGGAGACCCGGACAGGCTTGCCGCGCTGCTCGGTGCCCCGCGATGGCGGAGCGTACCTTTTGAAGACAACAACCCAATGTACATAGTGACGATACTCGATGAACTCCCATACCAAAGACGTTCCCATGAACACCCACCATCCGCTGGAGCAGTCATGAATGACAGATAGCAACTCCGATGCTCAAAAGTATCCCCCGCCCCTGCTCGAGTTCAGGAATATCAGCGTCGTCAGGGATGGCAGAAAACTCCTTGACTCAATATCGCTCACGGTCCGCGAGGGGGAGAATATCGCTCTTCTCGGGCCGAACGGTGCGGGGAAATCGTCGCTCATCCGGACGATCACCCGGGAGTATTACCCTTCTTGTCAGGACCCGGACGTCACCTTCACGTTCCGGGGGCGGGACCGGTGGGACGCCTTCGACCTGCGGTCCCACCTCGGCGTCGTCTCCGGCGACCTCCAGCACACCTTCACCCGGGGTATATCGGGGCGTGAGGTCGTGCTCTCGGGGTTCTTCTCAAGCGTCGGGCTCTTCTCCCAGGAAGTGACCCCTGATATGGAGCGAAAGGCGGACGAGGTCCTCGAGTTCCTCGAGATCGCTCACCTCGCGGAGCGCCCGATGACCGAGATCTCCTCGGGCGAGGGGCGCAGGCTCCTGATCGGGAGGGCGCTGGTCCACGATCCGGGCACCCTCCTCCTCGACGAACCCACGAACAGCCTTGATTTGCACGCACTCCACACCTTCCGAAAGACCCTCCGGAAGATCGCACGGTCGGGCACCGGCATCATCCTCGTGACCCATAACCTCCACGATATCATCCCGGAGATCTCCCGGGTCATCCTCATGCGGGACGGCACCATCCGGAAGGACGGCCAAAAGGCGGAGGTCCTGACCGACGAGGCCGTCGGCGGGCTCTTCCGCGTCCCGGTCC
>JAENZA010000027.1:12631-17359 GCA_016841485.1 Methanobacteriota archaeon | reverse complement strand
GGATTATCGCCTGCAGGCGAAGGTCGCCCGGTGGCCCCTGGACTGCCTGCCGGACGCCCTCGAGGACACGGTCATCCCTGAAGGGCGAGGGGGGCAGCTCCTCCAGGGGGATGGCATAGAAGGCGTCCATGCCGCAGCCGAAGAGTTCGAGGGCCCGCCGGTTGGCCTGTGCCACCTCCATGCGGCGGCTCAGAATCACTGCCGGGTCGTCGAAGAAGGTGAGGAGGGCGCCGACCGGCATCCGCCGTGCGGGGAAGTAGTTCTTGGCAGGGCCGCTCTGTTTGATGTCGACGTCGCCCCTGAGCATGAGGATTTCGAGGTACCGGGCCGCCGTGTTGCGGTGGATATGCAGGGTGCCTGCGATCTCTGTAATGCTCATGCCTTTGGGATTCTGCGCAACAATTTCGCGGATTTTCCCCATCTCATCAAATTTCCCTGTCATCATATGGTCTCCCTTTCGGTCCGCCGGCATCCATATGCACTGCATATGTGTATTGCATTCAAAGCATTAATACCTGTTATTCGGTAATTAAGATCTATAGTGCACTGCATAGTGCATGTGGGTCCCCCTTTTCTGCACCGGTTGCCGGACGCAGGCGGGAGGCACCCCACATATTTACATGATTAATCATGTAGGTGGCTGCAATGACAGGAACATTCGACGTCCCACTGGAGAAGAAGTCCTACCGGCCGGACCCGTCCTACCGTGACCAGTCCTGGCTGGGGGCCTACGATGAGGCATACCGGCGGTTTCTCGATGACCCAGAGAAGTTCTGGGCAGATATCGCAGGCGAACTGGACTGGTACCGGCCCTGGGAGAAGGTCCGTGAATGGAACCTCCCGTATGCCCGCTGGTTTACGGATGCAAAGCTGAACATCACCGCAAACTGCCTCGACCGCCATGCGGTATCCGAGCGGCGCAACAAGGTCGCGCTCATCTGGCGGGGTGAGGACGAGGAGGTCGAGCGGGTGCTCACCTACCGGCAGCTCCACCGCAAGGTGATGCAGTTTGCAAACGCCCTCAAGGACCTCGGGGTGAAGAAGGGGGATACCGTCTGCCTCTACATGCCGCTCGTCCCCGAGCACATCATCGCCCTTCTTGCCTGTGCGAGAATCGGGGCGGTGCACAGCATCGTCTACGGCGGATTCGGGGCTGCGGCGCTCAATGCCCGCATCCGCGATGCGGGAGCAAAGATCGTCATCACCGCCGATGTTGGCTACCGGCGCGGCAAACGGGTCGCCCTCAAGACCATCGTGGACGAGGCGGTCGTCAACGCCCCCACGGTGGAGAAGATCGTCGTCCTGCGGCGCACCTCGCCCTCGCTCGAACTCTTCTCCGAGATGGAGGTGGACTTCGAGGAGATCATGGATGCGGCCGACCCGCACTGCGAGCCCGAGATGATGGACGCGGAGGATCCGCTCTTCATCCTCTACACAAGCGGGACGACCGGTCCCCCCAAGGGGATCGTGCACACCTGTGCCGGGTACATGGTCGGGACCTACTACACGTCGAAGTACATCTTCGATATGAAGGACAACGACGTCCACTGGTGCACGGCCGACCCCGGCTGGATCACCGGGCACAGCTACATCGTCTACGGCCCGCTTGCGGCAGGGGCAACGGTCCTTATCACCGAAGTAGTCCCGGACTACCCGGACCCGGGTGTCTACTGGCGGATTGTGGAGGACTTCGGGGTGACCATCTTCTACACCGCACCGACGGCGATACGGATGTTCATGAAGTTCGGCGATGAGTATCCGCAGAAGTACAATTTGGAGAGCCTGCGCCTCATCGGGTCGGTGGGCGAACCGCTCAATCCCGAGGCCTTCGAGTGGTATTATCATATCATCGGCGGTGCGCGATGCCCGGTGCTGGATACGTGGTGGCAGACCGAGACCGGCATGCACATGATCACGACCACGGTGGGCGAGAAGATGAAGCCGGGCTTTACCGGACGGCCCATCCCCGGCGTCGTCGCCGATGTGGTGGACAGCGAAGGAGCCTCCGTCCCCCCCGGCACCGGCGGTCTTCTGGTGATAAAAGAGCCGTGGCCCGCGATGATGCGGGCGGTCCACAACAACGACGAGCGGTACCGGAAGTACTGGTCGACTATAGACTCGTTCTACACGGCAGGCGACCTAGCGGTCAAAGACGAGGAGGGCTACATCATGGTCCTCGGGCGCTCGGATGACATCATCATCGTCGCCGGTCACAACCTCGGGACGGCCGAGGTGGAGAGCGCCCTCGTTGCGCACGAGGCGGTCGCCGAGTCGGCGGTCATCGGCAAGCCGGATGTGATGAAGGGGCAGGCGATCAAGGCGTTCGTGATCCTCCGGGACGGGTATGCGCCGAGCGAGAAGCTGAAGAGCGAGCTGACCTACCATGTGCGCATGAGCATCGGCCCGATTGCGATGCCCTCGGAGATCGACTTTGTGCAGTCCCTGCCGAAGACCAGAAGCGGCAAGATCATGCGCCGCGTCCTGAAGGCACAGGAGCTCGGGATTGATCCGGGGGATATATCGACGCTGGAGGAATGAGGGTGTGGAAGACCTGAGGGTCTTCGGGATGGAGGCCGAGAAGGGCAGGGGGCGGTGTCGAACCGGTGGTTTCCCACCTGCGGCGGCGTTGTCCGGTGCGGCACCTCCAGGTCTGCCTCCTCCCGGGAAGGCGGTCTGTGGGTTCTGCCGTCATCGTTTTGAACCGGATGCCCTCCCGATTTGTTTTTAGAATCTATATTTTTGACAATTTAGGTCTCTTTTCCTGAAATTATACTTGATTCGGGCTAATATCTTCTTTTTGTACAATCTTTTGGGTACATTAAACCTAGTGGTGGCATTTCGCCTGGAGATAATATTGAGTTGTGGGGTATATTTCGCTGTATTCGCTCATTCTCAGGTTTTTTTATTGGTGGAAACTGCTCCCAGGCAAGGAACTATTATTTAACCATTTGCATTTCACTCGCAGGGTATAAATATAAAAATACCGTAAGGGGGAATGCCCAATTCAGGGAGGATGGGGTGTTTGATCATAACCGGAAGGAATGCATGCTCAGAGGGTGGGAGCATCCGCAGGGCGGATGCCATGTGTTGGCTGACACTCAAACCATCTGAACACGATTCACCTATGACCTTTCACGGAGGTGAACCTTAACCGTTGTGAAAAGGGTATTACCTTGATAATCAGGGTGGCTAAGGCCGGACGATACTACATCGTCAGTCCGTGACTCCTGCATTCGCTTTCTTTTCTATGTCCTCCTCACCGCGAATACCGGGGTCCGGTATGATGTGTGCCTGATGGTATGCACCAGGTGGTGCCCGGTTGGAGCCTTCCCGTTTTACCTCGTGTCCTGTGGAGGGGCGGGGGCCCGTTCACGGGCAATTGCGGAACTGATGTGTGAACAGGAAAATGATCATGAAAATTTGATTTAATCAGTTGAATTGAGAACGAAACCTCAAAGGAGAGAAAAATGAAGGAAAAGAATGATGAAAACAGCAGGTTGTATTTGCATACTCTTCTACTGCTGGTGCTTATAGCCGTTATCACATGTGCCGCGGTGGCGGCACCGGTGGCGGCGAAAGTCTCGACAGACTTCAAGCAGTGTGCAAATTATGATCCTGAACCATTCGTAAATCACTGGATCAATGGAATTATCCAGAGGTCCAATTCAGAGTATTACGAGGGAATGTCAATAGGACAGCGAATCCTCTTCCATGATATTCCAGCGACAACAGGCGATGAGCATACACTCGTGTTCAAGGTGCTGGCAACAAAGGGAGGCATTCATGCATACGATTTCCTTTGTGCCTACAACCAGTCAAATGTGGACGAACTGGCAATTATCATGAACGAATGCGGTCCCGACTGGCAGAATGACAAGGACTATCCGGGAATTTGTGAAGCCCTTCAGGCAGATGAATCCGCCTTTGCCTCTGTTCCGGATGATCCTTTCCTGAGTAAGGATACGTCGACGCAAAGCCGAATCGATGCATTCGAATCGACCTATGGTGACCGGACCATTAAAATTCTGGCGTACGAGCCGATTACGGATGTCAGCATGACTCTCTTCCATGGTGATTCGAAAGGGGATGCGATTCCAAATGGAGGCGATACCGGCGACACGTATATCTGGTATACGTTAAGCTGGACTTCGAGCTCCACAGATGTCCTGATAGAGATGGCCGGACACCTTTCGGTATCGGGTGACTATGGAGTATACCCGATCGCCTGGGGAGAAGGGAATGGAGCTGCGTTCGTTTCGGGAGGACCGTATCACTTCAAGCTTGAGACGCTTGACGGAGTCTCACTCGGTGCCCAGGATAACCAGATTCAGGCGGGAACCATTATGCTTCCCCTTGGGTGTCTGGAGGTCACAAAGAATGTGGTATGGAGTGGAGCCGACGACTATCCGATTGAGTTCTCCATCACGGTAACAAATTCGACCTATGGTTATTCAGAGGTACTGGCCTTCAATGAAAGTGGCGGAGTTCAGACGCTCCATGATTTATTACCCGGCATTTACACGCTTACGGAGACTGATCCGGGTGAAGTATGGAATGTAACTCCGGGGTTTGTCCAGACTATTTCTGTCTCAGGGAACACAGAATGTGCTCCGGCAATCTTTACGAACACCCTGGAGCTCGGCTGCCTGAACATCACGAAGGAGGTTGACCTGAGTGGTGCAGTCGGCGTGGTGGACGTCCCTGACTTTGCGATCTGCATTATGGGAC
>JAENZA010000027.1:4604-12621 GCA_016841485.1 Methanobacteriota archaeon | reverse complement strand
AGTGGTGCAGTCGGCGTGGTGGACGTCCCTGACTTTGCGATCTGCATTATGGGACCATCGTATACCGGTGGCGATTGTAAGGTATTCAACGACTCACTGGGATTGACCCAGTGCTGGCAGGACCTGATCCCCGGTTATTACCTGATCTATGAGACCGATCCCGGAGTGAACTGGACGGTTGGCGGGGATAACGGTACAACGGCAACAGTTACGGCTGGAAGTACTTGTTCCGACGCTGAAAATCAGTATACGGTCATTGACACGTATCAGCCCGGCTGCCTGAACATCACGAAGGAGGTTGACCTTAGTGGTGCAGTCGGCGTGGTGGACGTCCCTGACTTTGCGATCTGCATTATGGGACCATCGTATACCGGTGGCGATTGTAAGGTATTCAACGACTCACTGGGATTGACCCAGTGCTGGCAGGACCTGATCCCCGGTTATTACCTGATCTATGAGACCGATCCCGGAGTGAACTGGACGGTTGGCGGGGATAACGGTACAACGGCAACAGTTACGGCTGGAAGTACTTGTTCCGACGCTGAAAATCAGTATACGGTCATTGACACGTATCTGCCCGGCTGCCTGAATGTGACGAAGAATGTGGACTGGTCCGGTGCCCCGGTGAATGAAAGTCAGACCTTTGAGGTCTGCATAACGGGCCCGTCGTATCCGACTCCCAACTGCAAGACCGTCGATTATGATGGTGATGAACTGCATTGGGGCGACCTGATTCCCGGATGGTACTGGGTGAACGAAACTACCCCGGATGGCATGTGGCTTGTTGAGGGAGGTTCGACCTATCTCGAAGTGATGCCAGGAAGCGAGGTCTGCGAGAGTGTGACGATCAACAACACCCTGCTTGTTGCAGCAATTGGTGATTACGTCTGGGAAGACCAGAACGCGGACGGTATCCAGAATCCGGGCATTATCCCCTACGTTGAGGGTGTGAAAGTTACGCTCTACAAGTGCGAAGGATGTATCTGTGATGATTCACAGTGTCAGTGTCCCCCTGATCTTGAAGATGACTGCACCGAGATTGCCAATGTGACAACGGACGCAAGCGGGGCTTACAACTTCACAAATCTCATCCCGGGTTGTTATTATCTGGAGTTTGAACTTCCGGATGGATACTTCTTCAGCCCGGCGTTAGTAGGGGATGACTTCACTATCGACAGCGACGCCAATCCAACGGGAGATCCGAAGATTGGGCGGACAAACTGTACGTACCTTAGTCCCGGGGAGTATGATTCCACGGTAGATGCCGCGGTCTACTCTGATGTCTCAATCTGTGTGTGGAAGTTCCACGACCTGGATAAGGATGGCGAGCGGGATGCAGGTGAAGAGCTTCTCTCCTGGAACATCACGCTCTGGAATGGCACAGCGTCAGGTCCCGACACACCCGTATCGTCCATATGGACAAATACGTGCACTATACCTGCCTGCTTCAATGTGACGCCGAACGAATACTGGTGGTTGAGTGAAGATCTCTCGGAGCATCCGGGGTGGGTCAGTACCAATGCAACCTTACTCATTGGCGACCTGGCCATCAAAGGGTCCTACAAACTGAATATCACCGATGATGCTACGGTCTGGTTTGGCAACTACGAGAACGCGACGAAGTGCGGGTACAAGTACATCGATGAGAATGCTGATCATGTCCTTTCACCCGAGGAGAATACTGCTGTAAATGGTATTGAGATCCTGCTCTGGAATGCCGAGGAAGACAATGGTGATTGGACACCGGTTGGTTCTCCGATTGCTAGTGTTATGACTGGTTCAGATGACCTCGAAGAGGGTCAGTACTGCTTCTATGGCCTGACTCCGGGCGAGAAGTACCTGGTAACGGAGAACATCAGCGGATCTGACTGGATCCAGTCGTATCCGTATACCGAGAATCCTGCTGATCCTAATATCCAGGATCTTGGTTGTGGCATCTATGCCTGGAAGGTGAACCTGACGTCCGGACAGGAGGAGACCGAGAACAACTTCGGCAACTACAAGAACGCAACGAAGTGCGGCTACAAGCTTGAAGACACCGACAATGACGGCATCGGCGATAAGCCGCTTGAGGGCTGGGAGATAAGACTGTATGAGTATTCGCCAGGTTATGGTTATCTCGGCAATACGACGACTGCTTACGACGGCTCATACTGCTTCGACGACCTTACACCCGGTGTAGTCTATGATGTATGTGAGGTTCTTCCCGCAAACTGGCAACAGGTTGGCCCCGGTCCCACAGGAACCGGTAATATCATTGCCTGCGGGTACCCTGAGACGGGTCCGGCGGGGTACCGGTTTGAATTAGAATCTGATCAGCAGGAGATGAACAACAACTTCACGAACGTGAAGAACGCAACGAAGTGCGGGATGAAGTTCGTGGACGAGAATGGCGATGGCCGCAAGGATAGCAGTGAACCTGGTGTTGGCGGAGTAGAGATTGAGCTCTGGGGCGTCGATGCAGGAGCGCCGGTCGGCCCACTCGCGGTGACGACGACTGCTGCTGACGGTTCGTACTGCTTTGAGGATCTCCTCACCCCCGGTGTACAGTACTATGTCACCGAGAACCTGACGCAGGTCGAGGCACTTGGCTGGACTCAGACCTATCCGAATGAAGTGTATCCGTGCGGATTTGACCGGATAAATCTTACCGACTATGGCCGTGGCTGGGGGTACAATGTGACCCTCGTGTCCAATGAGACCGATTCCGACAACGACTTTGGTAACTACCTGAATGCCACGAAAGCAGGGTTCAAGTTTGAAGATGCAAACAACAACAACGCGTATGATCCAGGCGAGACAAAGTTATCTGGCTGGCAGATTCGTCTGTTTGGCACGGATGGAATGGGCAAGCAGGTTGATCTGACCGATACCACGGATGGAAACGGACTCTACTCGTTCTCTGTCCCGCCAGGCAACTACTTTGTATGTGAGATAATGGATGGTCATCCCGATTGGACTCAGACGTATCCAAACGACGGATATGACTGTTCCCTGAACAACAATCTCGTGACGTATGGACCATATGGATACGAGATTACGCTGGTCTCGGACCAGACAGATGACGATAACAACTTCGGCAACTACCAGCCGCCCCAGGATCTCTACTGTGGTCTGACGATGGGCTTCTGGAAGAACAATGTCAACAAGTACCTCGACGGCTGGGACAAGGGCCGGCAGGTCTGTGATGAGTTCTTCGAAGACGTTGATCCGGCAGATCTCTGTGTTGAAGTCGGATGCGACTGTCCGAGCAAGACCAATGAGACCTACAACGACAACCTCTGCGAAGCATGGGACTGCATCTACAACGAGTTTGACTCGTATCCCGACAGTAATGAGCAGAAGGCCATTGCACAGCGCCTCGCGATGGCACTGACCATGGAGTACAACGGCACGAACTGGGTCGTGGATTACACGGACTTTGAATGCCAGACCATCGGGCCTTGTGATTGTGAGGTCTGTCCGGAGCAGTCCTACTGCTATGAAACGTTGTCTGACGCATGTGAGGCCAATCCGTTATGGGATTGCACTAACATTACCATCACAGATCTCTGGGAGTACCTGGATGAGCTTGTCAATGTGGAGAACGACAATACCACCGCATACCAGCTTGCCGACTGTATCAACAATTACAAGTTCGGATGTTATGAGGGTGGGCCGTATTACTACTGTAACCCCCCATGTGACGGAACAGATTGTTGCGCCTGCACCTCCGAAGCCTGCGAAGTATACTGTGGTATTTACTACGGCGAAGAGGTCGAGATGGGACTTGACATCTGCGACCCCGGAACCTTCTCTGGTCTGGACAGCTGTGAAAGGAATGCGGAAGAGTTAGTGGACGCCCTGAACTGAACAACGGAGGCAAGTAAGACAAGTAGGACAACCAAGGAACAACGTTACTGTATTTGCATGTGGGGTCGATGAGACCTCACAACCATGATCTCTTTTTTTTGAATCCGGACGGATTTTGTGTGCCACGATTATTGATGCAGGACCACCATGAAGGACATTTCTCAGATACATTAATAATCGATGAACCGGGTAGATGGTTTTTTATGAAAGTGTTCCGGTATTTTCTGCTCGCAACTGTCCTTGCCTGTCTGTTTTCCTCTGCTGCTGTGGCGGCGGAAGAGGCACAGGATCCCATCTGTGTCTTCTACTTCACCGGCATCGGCTGTCCGCACTGTGGAAACGTAGACCCGGTGATCTTCGGCGAATGGCTGGACGAGTATCCCGACCTCGTCGTCATCGAGTACGAGCTATACAAACATGAAGCAAACGGGCCGGTCTTCATGTCGTTTGTGAAGCAGTTTGGGATGGGCAGTGGTGTTCCCAACCTGCTGATGGGGTATAACGGGTCGGTGTCGGGTGACAAACCTATCCTCAGCACGTTGCCTGCGATGATGGCCGAGCGGGAGAATATCACCGCACAGTACGGGGAGGTGTTCTTCCTGCTGGAACGGTCATCAATTGCGACCCTTCCGGGTGATCCCCAGATCTGGCACGGTGATCGTATCCTCATCCGTAACGGCACCGCGATACAGAATGAGGGGTTCCTGCGCCAGCTGCTGCTGGCAGACGACCTGACGGCTGTGCTGAGCGGCACCACCTATGAAAAGATCAATGCAACGCCGGTCCCGGTCTCCGGGTCGTCGGTGGGGTTCGAGCATGCCGTCGCCATCGATGGGTGGGTGCTCCAATGGAACGGCACAGCACTTGCCGAACCAACAGCAGCGGTGGTGACGCAGTCCCCCCTTCCTGTCTGGCTTGTGCTGGTGGGGTTCGCGGCGGCATGCCTCGGGTATGCCCGGGGACGGCCATAGATACTTTTCGATCCCTTTTCGTCGAAACCCCTCTCGGTGAAATATATTTTTGACCTCTTCTCTTCTGGCGGAGGGTGTATGGAAAATTCTCCGACCCTCCTCTCCTGCCGGTCTTTGCCGTCCCTGTTGCCGGAAGGCCGCAGATGCATTTGCACCTGATTCCCGTCGATGACACGGGTGAAGGTTCGGCTGCGGTATGTTCGGCCTATCTGGAATTATTGTAAATAATGCCCTGAAAAGGTGGGGGAAGGCACCTTGATGGTGCGTATTCTGATGGAATGGGCAAAACGATCCTATTATTGGATTGCAATGGATGTAAGGGAGCCTGAGAGGGACTAAATTAGATTCAAGTATTTAGAAATGTCGCCTATCAAAATAAGGTATATAATATATGAGCCCTAATGGGAGGATCAGCCCAATAAAGGGGGATTGGGGTGAATTCATTTGAAGTGTAAGTATCTCCGGACAGATTGCATCATCCTTCCACATAAGGATCTCCGGTGGCTTTTCGCCGCTATCATCTGTCCGTATCTACCGTTCCGGGGGGGATGTCGCAAAAGTGAGTGATACGTAAGTCCTTGCCACAATAACCGGGCGAATTGGGTGGGATCGTTGCATTCCATCATGATGGGGCTTTAATTCCTTTGGTTCTGGATCCCCCGCACAGTTGTTTCAGCCTTTTCATAGTAGTTCTGCTGGTGTTTCACACGTAGCTATGCGTATGGACTCCTGTCCCGGTTTTCCCCCCTGAGTGCAATGTGAGTGGTGAGACGTTTTCCCTGGAATATGATGCAAAATCACAAAATTGGAGTTTAAAAGTTAAGGAGAAAAAGAGGATGAAAAAAGAGAATGAAACGCGCAATGAACATGGCACACGGCTACAGTCCGTTATTTTGATGGTGCTGGTGCTGGCACTTTGTCTATCCGTGATGGCGGTGCCGGTGGCGGCGATAGAGGAGCTAGCGGATGCAGCCTTCGAGATTGAAGGGAATCACACCGCGTTGAATGTGAAAGGATGGCTGGGACAGGACGCATCTTACGGCCTAGACTGGCGCTGGGCGGATATGCCATATTGTTCGCCTGGGGAGGAAAACTATCTGAACTTCGGGGTAATCGAGAATTACTCCTTCAAGGACTATATCGATCCTGACGTTTCTGGCGCACCATTCCCGTGTCTCAATTATGATGGTACAAGCCCTACATATGGATGTCAGTACGGTGAACTCGACTGGAGTGAAGGTGCTGGCTATCTTATCCAGGATGGTCACAAGAAGGTCGGTGTGGGAGACCAGAATATTTTCGGGGGAGGAGAGAAATTCAATGCTCCCGAGGCCTGGACCATTGTCGAGGGCAATGTCCCTGCCGCCAGTGAACTGACCAACGTCTATGTTTATCCCCTTCTCGCGGGCACGGAAATTGAGCGGCCGGCGTCAGTGGACCCCTGTAATTCGGCTGCCGACCCGGACACTGTGCAGAACACCTGGATGATGTTCGGCATGGAGCGGGTGAAACAGCAGGGAGATTTCTGGCTTGATTTCGAGTTCAACCAGGTGCCTTGGCTGGACACCAGTACTGGTCCAACCAGAACGGAAGGTGACATCGCCGTTGGATTCAAACTGAAAGGAAATCCGACAAGCGGGGATGACCTCGATATTTTGCTGCTCAAATACGATCCACCCAATTATGCAGGATACTGCCAAGGTGGAGGGTATGATCCGGACCTCGTCACCATTCCATATGATTCGACGTACCCCAACTACTTCCCGGATGCACCGGGCTGGTGTACTGTGTTTAGTGGAAATGCCGAACAGTTTACCACGTATGGTTCTGCGAGAATGAACAATGAAACGATACGGGGTCCGTACTGGGGTTCACTTGATGAAGCAGGGGTAATTCGAGAGGAGATTCCGCTCTACCAGTTTGCAGAAGCAGCAATCAACTTCTCAGCGCTTGGTATCATTGATCCAGGATGTCCCGGTTTCGGTACGGTCAACGCGAAGTCTCGTGCCTCGGGAGAGAGTTTCACCTCGCAGCTTAAGGATCTTGCCGGTCCGCTGAACCTTGGCATTCAGTGTTCACTTGAGGGGTACAAATGGCTTGACACCGATCTCAATGGAACATGGGATGGACAGGAAGATGGCCTCTCCGGATGGACGATCAACCTTGTGGGCGCTGGAACGTCCCAGACTACTACAACCGATGAATTTGGACACTACATATTTACCGGCCTTAGTGATGGGGATTACGATGTTTCGGAGGTATGTCCTGCCGGTTGGGTTCAGACAGCGCCTGAACCTATCGATTCATGCGGAAGTGGTATCTGGAATGATGTCGCGGTGAATGCGCTAACCCTTGAAAACAGGATAGTCACTGACATAAACTTCGGCAACTTCCCGCCGAATCCGTGCATAGACGTCGAGAAGTCTGTCTGGAATGGCACTGCTTGGGTCGACGCCGATGAGGCGACCGGACCATATCTTGAGGCGTCGGGCGGTCAGGTAGAATGGAACATCACAGTCACGAACTGCGGTAACGTCGCCTTTGAAACTCTCGATTGGACTGACATCCTGAACAGCACCGACATCAGCGAAGATGTCTCGGTGCTATTGCCGACGAGTCTTGATGTAGGTGAGACGATCTCTGTTGACGAGATCTACACCGACTGGGCTGCCGGTCAGAACGTAAACAACGTCTCTGTTGAGGCCTGCAACGATCTTGCCGGATGTGCCAGCGACTTCGACGAATCTTACTACTTCGGCGCTGATCCGTGCATCGACGTTGAGAAATCAGTCTGGAACGGCACTGCCTGGGTCGACGCCGATGACCCGACCGGTCCCTATCTGACCGACGACGGCACCGTTGACTGGAAGGTCACCGTGATCAACTGTGGTAACGTTGCCTTCGACACGCTCACCTGGGCTGACTCGTATAACGGTACAGCACTGAGCCCGGCAGAGATCGCTGATCTCGTCACGGATGGCAGCATTCCGACTGCACTTGATGTTGGTGGGGATGGCTGGTTCGTGCTTACCACGCCGTGGTATGAGGATCAGAACGACAACAACGTCTCCGTCGAGGCCTGCAACGATCTCGATGGCTGTGCAAACGACTTCGACAAATCTCACTACTTCGGTGCGGCTCCGTGCATCGACGTTGAGAAATCAGTCTGGAACGGCACTGCCTGGGTCGACGCC
>JAENZA010000027.1:0-4594 GCA_016841485.1 Methanobacteriota archaeon | reverse complement strand
TCCGTGCATCGACGTTGAGAAATCAGTCTGGAACGGCACTGCCTGGGTCGACGCCGATGACCCGACCGGTCCCTATCTGACCGACGACGGCACCGTTGACTGGAAGGTCACCGTGATCAACTGTGGTAACGTTGCCTTCGACACGCTCACCTGGGCTGACTCGTATAACGGTACAGCACTGAGCCCGGCAGAGATCGCTGATCTCGTCACGGATGGCAGCATTCCGACTGCACTTGATGTTGGTGGGGATGGCTGGTTCGTGCTTACCACGCCGTGGTATGAGGATCAGAACGACAACAACGTCTCCGTCGAGGCCTGCAACGATCTCGATGGCTGTGCAAACGACTTCGACAAATCCCACTACTTCGGCCGTCTGCCATGTGTGAACGTCACCAAAGCTGTTCGCGTATGGGATGCAGACACGGAGATGTGGGGAGCCTGGATGACGCCAGAGACCCCCGAAGAAGGGCCGACGGCCTTTGTTGGCGACAAGGTTGAATTCAACGTCACCATCTGCAACTGTGGCAACGATCCGATAACACTGGACAGTTATGCTGATGAATGGTTCGCGGGAGACCCGGATCCGTCAATCTTGCCGTATGTCGAGTGGCTTGAGGTGGATGACGCAATTGATTGTGATGTAACGCTTGAGCCTGGAATGTGCAATGTCTTTAACAGCACAGTTCACCCACTTGGCAGTGAAGAATGTGCTATGGGGCCGCAGTACAGTGACAACTTCACGATTACCGCGAGGTACAATGGTTTCACGGTATCCGACTCTGACTGGGCATACTACACACTCGCATGCCCGTGCATTGACGTTACGAAGGAGATTTGGAACGAAACAGGGTGCACTTGGGATGATGCCAACACCGCGATGGACGCGGTTCCGTTCGGCGAGGGCGACACCGTCGACCTGCAATTCAACGTCACCAACTGTGGAAACGTGAACCTTACGAACATACTCTACACAGACCTCGTCGATGGAACACTTGACGATCTCGGATGGACATGCGATATCCCCGAGCCGTTTGAGCCCGGTGAATCCTTCACATGCACCGCTGACATGACTGCCGAGTGCGGTATGCACTACGATGTCGTGAACGTCTCCGGTGAGTATGACGGGATCAAGGTATCTGACCAAGATCCGGCATATTACAATGTGATCTGCGACAAGTGGTGTGGCCTGACCATCGGGTTCTGGCAGAACAATGTCGGTAAGTATCTCGACGGTGCCAATGGCCGGCAGGTATGCGACGAATTCTTCGAGACGGTGAGCCCGGCTGACGTGACTGGCGGCGTATGCGGCAGTGATCCGACATGCTACAACTGGAGTTGCGTCTACCACATCCTTGCTCTGGACACAGAAGAATGGAAGCCACAAGACTCTGATGACAAGGCACTTCGCCAGATCGTGGCATTGAACCTGACCATCGAATTATACGGTGGCGAAGGTAGTGCCAGCGGTTTCATCCTTGATGCATCCGACTTTGAGTGTAAGGATCTTATTCCGGATTGCGAGGGCGACGAATACTGTCCTGAGCACACTGACTGTGCAGACAGCATCCGTGAGGCATGTGGAGCTGACAGCTGCTACGTGACTACAGCCTGGCAATACGTTCTTGGCCTCTATGATGCCGGGGACGAGTATGGTAAAGCCTACGAAATTGCGGACTGCATCAACAACTACAAGTTCGGCTGCTATGAGGACGTCTCGTATGAATGTACAGCCGGGTGCTACCCTGCAGAGCCCTGCACAGACCAGTGTGACCCGATTGACTGCGATTCCTGTTCATGCTCGATAGTATACGGCGATGAAATCCTTGGTGATCTCATCGACTCGCTGATCTGTAATGACATGAGCAGTTTCGACGGCTGTGACTGGGTAACCTCACTTGTTGAAGAACCTCAGGAGACTGAGGAGGATGCAACTCTCAACCCTGCGGGCAAAGCCCCCCCCGGCCAGAACAAAGACAAGGAGAACAAGGACTGAAGGAAAAGTAGGTGACATTCCTGCCAACCTTCCCAAATGTACCATTTTTTTGAAATAAACACAAAAGGGAAGCTATCACTGGCTTTCTCGGAGGCCGGTTTGTCTGATTGCAGAAAAGTTATTTTACCTAAACATGGAGTGAAACCTATGCAAAGATTTCTGGCGGCGTTTGTGGTCGTGATGGTCTGCTGTACCATCGGGGTCTCCGGGTACGACCAGCCCTCTGATCCCATCTGCGTCTTCTACTTCACCGGTATCGGCTGTCCGCACTGTGGAAACGTCGACCCGGTGATCTTCGGCGAATGGCTGGGCGAGTATCCCGACCTTGTCGTCATCGAGTACGAGCTGTACAAACACGAGCAGAACGGGCCGGTCTTTATGTCGTTTGTGAACCAGTTCGGGATGGGCACCGGCGTGCCGAACCTGCTGATGGGGTATAACGGGTCGGTGTCTGGTGACAAACCCATCCTCAGTACGCTGCCAGGGGTGATGGCCGAGCGGGAGAACATCACCGCACAGTACGGCGAGGTGTTATTCCGGCTGGAGACGTCACCGATTGCGACCCTTCCAGGCGAGCCCCAGATCTGGCATAGCGACCGGGTCCTGATCAGAAACGGCACCGCGATACAGGATGAGGCGTTCCTGCACCAGTTGCTCATTGCCGAGGACCTTACCCCGGTGCTGAGCGGTGTCTCCTACGAAAAGATCAATGCCACGCCGGTCCCTATCTCCGGCTCGTCGATCTCCTTCGACCATGCCGTTGCCATCGACGGCTGGATTCTCCAGTGGAACGGGGCTCCTCTTACCGAACCGACAACAGCGGTGGAGACCCAGTCTCCGCTTCCCGCCTGGCTGGCTCTTGTGGCGTTCGGTGCGGCGTTCCTTGGGCATGGCCGGATAAAGGGATAGTTATTCTCCTGCTTCTCTTTTTTTTAAATCATGAAAATGAGCTTATAAGGTTGGCAATCGTTCGGGAGCTATTGCAGATGCCTGATAAGGCATATCGCTTCCCGGACTATGCAGACCGGTGATTTTTTATCGTTATTCGGGTACCTTCACAGTATGAAACGGACACAGTGGTGTGGTGTGCTCCTTCTTCTGATGTGCTGCACCGGGATTACGGCAGCCCAGGCCGACGGAGGGGAATATTGCGCCTTCCTGTTCTCCTCGAATGGATGCGGTTCCTGTGAACCTGCGGATATGTACGTCTTTACCAACCTTACGCAACAGTATCCCGAGCTGGTGGTGGTCGATTATGAACTTTCTGGACATTCAGAGAATTCTGTTGTGTACGGCAAATCCTCGCAAGAGTATGGTGTCCGGAAAAGCGTCCCAATGGTCATCCTTGGAGACAATCTCACCTTCCTCGGAAAGGGCGCAATAGTCAATGACATCGCCCCCGTCCTCGACGCACAGAGAAACGGCACCCCTCCCGCGTCCGGTTCCCTGCTGCGCTTTGAGACGCTCGACCCCTCTTCCCTGGAAGGCTCCCCGAAAATATGGAGGGCGAATCGGGTCCTGATCTTCGAGGAAGGGGGAGCGGACGCGGTGTTCCTGAAGAATCTCATCAACACCCCGAATATCAATACGACACTCTCCGGCCACACGTACGAAACCATCAGCCCGCCCCCCATCAGGGTCGGAAAACAGAACATCACCTTCGAGCATGCCGTCCGCGTCGAGGGATGGGTGGTCCAGTGGAATGATGTGGACATGCCGGCCGATGCGAACAATTCTGTTGCAACGCCCTTGTCCGTGGGGGGGGCATTCTGTGCCATGGCGGCAGTGGCCGTGATGAGAAAACAGGGAAAGTGAAACAGAACCGGGTGAAACCGGCATCTTTTTTTTTAGCCGATACGTGCCTCCTACAACGTTCCCCGTATCTCCCGCCCCCGGGAAATCAGGGATTTCTATAGCAGGCACATGAAGATGATGATGGCAGCGATTGTGCAGATTCCATAAATGATGGGCCGATAGCCCCTCTTTTCCACAAAATTACATCTCATGCGTTCACCTGTTTCATGATTCGTTGTCGAATTCCCTTAAGCGCTGCGTTCGCGGCATGGTCGTATGGATGCATCCTCACTGCAGCATCCCCCGCATCACCGTCACCGCCCGACCGGTGAGAAGGACATCATCCCCATCCACCGTCACCATCATCTCCCCGCCCCGTTCGGACGCCTGAAACGCCTGAAAGTGATCACGTCCCGTCAGGTGCTGCCAGTACGGGCCGAGGACGCAGTGGGCCGAGCCCGTCACCGGGTCTTCGGGAATACCCACGGACGGGGCAAAGAACCGTGAGATGATATCATAGCGCCCCCCGTCCGATGCAGCCGTCAGGATGATGCCCCGGACAGGAAAGTTCGCAAGCGCCTTCATGTCGGGTGAAGCCCCCTCGACAAGGATGGCGCCGCCGGTCCGCACCAGCCAGTCGTAGGTGCTCACCCGGAAGTCCTCCACCGGGACCCCGAGGGCGGCTTCGAGCCCCGTCGGCACCGGGGCCGCCTCTGCGGGAAGGGCTGGGAAGGTGAGGGTCACCGTGCCGGCATCCACCACGGCCTCGAGGTCGCCGCCTGCAGAGGAGAAGGAGATAATCGCCCC
>JAENZA010000224.1:1326-1766 GCA_016841485.1 Methanobacteriota archaeon | reverse complement strand
GTGCGCCCCGAGACCCTGGGCGATCTTGCGGGCGGTGTCGTACTCAAGCGAGTAGCCGGTGCTCTTCTGAGTATCTTCCCCATCTCCGTTGCCGTTCCCGTTCCCGGCGGAGAGCGTCCAGAGCCACATCGCCGTGAGCCGGGCGTCGGGTTCGAACCCCTCGGTATCGGCGCCCTGGAAGATCGTTGAGAGTGCCTCCCGGGAGACCGTCGCCCAGACATGTTCGAGGTACTCCCCGAGCGTCACCTCTTCACCGGAGACCTTCTCGACCCTCGAGTAGCGTGAGTAAATCTCAAGTGCCGGACCAAGGCAGGCGAAGATCGCGTCGGCACCGACGACGTTCTCGGAGGAGAGGCGCTCCATCCATTCATGGATCCGGGGCGGGAGTTCTTTGAGCACGGCGCCCCAGTCGCCCACATCTTCGGTACGGAGTGAACCAT
>JAENZA010000224.1:0-1316 GCA_016841485.1 Methanobacteriota archaeon | reverse complement strand
CCCCCATTTCGGTGTCAATAGGCCAAGAACCAGTAATAATCCACCCCGAATTTATCATCGCATTTAACTGAGCTTCCCAGCCAGATGTAGACTTATTTGCGAATACTACAGCGCCTATACCGCTTGGAGTTAGTATTCTTCTACCTTCAGACATGGCTTGATTCATCTTCGCTTCAAACCACTTGCTATCCTTTTCGGGATATCTCAAAGAATCCCACCCGGCCATTTCACAGACTTCGTCTTCTTTGGGAGATGCTTCTGCATCAAACAGGGATGCGAATTCCGTTTTTAAAAGCCTCCTAAGCCAGACAAAGAAATAATCAGACAAATCAGCGTAAGGAACTGCATTGTAATATGGAGGATCTGTGAAGAAGAGATTTGCCGAATCATCAGGCAGGAAATGCTTTGTCGCCGAACACTGATCCACACTGCCAGGGGAATATGTATTAGTGTTTAGTTCGCACACTTTAATAACCCAAGATAAAGCACCACTGAAGTCGCCTGTGCTCCCAGAAAACGGAAAAACTTCGGTAAAATCCCATATCATAGGTAGTGCTTGGCGTCCGAAGGTATGGTTTACTTTTTCACCTGTTAAATGCCAAGAGCATAAAGAGCTCAAATAATCACTTTGCCTGCTAACTGATAAAGATAAACAAAGTTTTATTGCATTTGACAATTCTTTGTCGCGTACTGTTTTGTCAATCTTATTTGTTGCTTTGATCAGTGTTGTTAAGCATAGAGCTTGCCGCGGTGTAAACAGGCTTCCCCAAGTACTATGGCCATATATTGGAGCATTGAACACTCCACTCATTATCGGCAATTCCTCTTCTGGTACTAAGCTCATTTCTCCTTTCCATGCTTCCTTCCGCTGCTTCAATTCTTCTGCAGCATTTTTCACGGCTCCTAAATCTCGTTCATTCGATAACCGATAGTACCGCCCCTGCTTATCGGGTCGTGTCGTCACCACGCAGTACATCCTTGCATCCGCTGCCCCACCATGCCGCTTCTTCAGTTGCACCCTTACTGACCCTACTGGCGTCGTATACCCGCAGACCGGGCAGGTGGCAGATCCACGTGCTACTGTCCCGTCCTGAACTTCGGATGCCTTCGGATTCTCCACGATCTCGAAGTCCACCCGCTTCTCATCTTTATTTGGGATCAACTTCAGCGCCACCGAACGCCCTTTCTTCTTCGCGAGCCACAGCGACCGGATGAGCGGCACCTCCGCCCCACACGCCGGATTCTCACAGGTGATCGTCCGTGCCCAGAGATATGCAATCGGCGTCGCCCCGCCCGGATCTTTCGGGTAGAACTCG
>JAENZA010000223.1 GCA_016841485.1 Methanobacteriota archaeon | reverse complement strand
TGGATGGTCACCGGGCGGAGCATGCGCCCGGAGATGTCCTGTGGCGGACCGTCCCAGAAGTACACCACGGCGTTCTTTCGTTCGAGTGATATCCTGATTATGTCTTCGCGAACCGCGTCACTATTGTAATTCAGGGTACCGTGTCGGTCGATGTAGTCGAATATCGCCGAGCGCAGATCCCGGATGTCGTTCTTCGGGAACTCGAGCACCCCTTCCGCGGTCGTCTGCCCGACGAGCGCCGACTGGTTGATGATTAATGCGAGGAAGAACAGCCCCAGGGCGGTCAGGAGGCCCATCAGCACGATCCACTGCCCGTCTTCATTCATGCACGCCATAGCAGCACCTCCACGAGGACAGCCTGTGTTCTTGGTCCATCGTAGGTCGTTTGACCGGTTCTGTAATCCAACTGCACCCAACGCGTCACCCGGACGGCAGATTCTCTTCCCGTCCAGGTGTAGTCAGGTTCAACGAATTGATGCTCTGTAATCACATTCAAATTTGCATCGCGGTAAGTGACGTTTGCACTCATATGCAGGTCGTCGGTAGTGCCGCTTGTCAGCATGTTGCAGTAGCCCAAGAACATGCTCTCAAAACCGGCACTACCACCTGCATTGACGAAAGTCTCCAGAGCGCTCTTTGTGCCGTTAGTATCCGGCGTATCCATCATCGCCAGCACGTCGCTCCCGAGCTGCTCGAGCTGCATGTCCGGGATGTGCGTATCCCCCGCGGTGTAGATGCTCGTCGTGCTGATGACGATGTACACGGTGAGGAGCATGATGACCCCGGCCGCGACGCCCTCCATCGTGTAGAGCTGTCCTGCATCGTTCACCATATCGCCACCTCCAGGACACCGGTCTGCAGGTCGGGGAGGGTGACGTTTGTCGGGTTGTAGTCGTAGTGGTGGACGCCGGTGATGTTGGTCCGTGAAGGGGTATCCCCGAAGTTAAACCGGATATCCAGGATGCTGTTCTGGTCCAGGGTGAAGAGCGAGGTGGCCGCCGGTTTCAGCACTAGGGAGATGTTCTCGTCGACCTCTACTCCCGGCGTGAGGTCTTTTGAAACCCCGTCGAGGAAGAGGGTGTAGAGGTCTGAGTCTAGCACATTGTACGAGAACGGAATCTTGGTAAACTGTGGGATCGGCCTCGTCGGATCCTTTTTCCAGAATGTCACGGTCTTGAGCGTCGCGTTCGTGGACGGTTCGGTCGTGTTAAGGTACGTGCCAAAGTTCGTGATCGTCACGTTCACCGGCTCGGTCCTCGGGTCGATCCGGTAGGCCGGGCCGACGGACGGGTCGAGCAGGTGAGCGAAGTCGAGCCTGACGATGAACTCCTGCGGGCTTGGAGGACTGTCTGTCCTGTAGTTCGGGTCAAAACCGATCTCCGCCACTCCCGGCTCCTTGATCTTCACCACCCGGCGGATGTAGCCGTAGCCGGGGGGGAGAGGGTCGCCGGTCCTGCAATTATACGCCCAGTCCTCGCTCCGGAGCGAGATGTTGTAGGAGTAGGGAATGTCGCCAAAGATCACCCGGTTGCGGTAATCATCCGGGGTGAACGACCCGTCAAAGAACCTCTCGACCTTCGTCGAGAGGAGGATGTTCGGGGTATCCTTCGAGACCGCGAGACCGATGCGCTCGATCTCGTCCTTATGGGCCTCGTCGTTCATCTCCCAGGGCGGGTAGACCGGCCAGCCGGGGTCCTCGACCAGGATCACCCCCGTCCGGTAGGCGACCGCGTCGTAGTCGATGCCGCTGCTCTCGAGGCCCGTGAGGAGCCCCGGCACCATGCTCACCACCA
>JAENZA010000026.1 GCA_016841485.1 Methanobacteriota archaeon | reverse complement strand
CCCCCGGTTCTCACCGGCGGGACGGGGGACATCGGCATACGGATGCCGGACCACCAGGTCGCCCTCGAGCTGATCGCCTCCTTCGATGCGCCGATCACGGCGACGAGCGCAAACCTCGCCGGCCGCCCCTCGCCCACCACCCGCGAGGAAGTGACCGTCGTCTATGACTATATGATCGATGTCGGCGGTCTGCCGGGAACGCCCTCCACGGTCGTCGACCTCATCAACCGCCAGATCCTTCGGCCGGGCGCCGACCTGGAACGAATTGCACAATTCTTACGTGACATGGAGTAACGCTTATGACACCCATCCGACTACGAGATTTCATTGAAGATACCGACGGCAGGCTCTATGCCGTCTCCAACTACGACAACACCGAACGGGTAGGCTGCGTGCTCCGCTATGTGCCGGACGAGAACGGCGAGAGAACGGCACCGGACGGCAGACGATACCACAAGATGGACTTTGAAGAGGCGTTTGAGTATATTCGCACCCACAAACCCGAATATCTGGACACCGTCCACCGCGTCCCGCCGGGGGATGTTGCCCGGGTCTACAAGCCCGACCGCGAGATCATCCACATCGCGGCACGCGACGAACGGGTCATGCAGCTCCTCCCTATCCTCGGTGTTCCCATAGAAAACATCGGGTGCACGGGGTCCCTCCTCTGCGGGCTGGAGAATTCCGGCTCGGACGTCGACATGGTGGTCTACGGACAGGACTGGTTTGTAGCCCAGCAGAACCTGAAAAAAGCGGTCGAGGCGGGCGAGGTGAAACCGCTTTCGGAAGAGATGTGGCAGAAGGTCTACAACAAACGGGTCCCGCAGATCGACTACGAGACCTTCATCCGCCACGAGAAGCGGAAATGGAACCGGGGCGAGATCGAAGGGACCTACTTCGACCTCCTCTATACCCGTTCGTACGACATGATCGGAAATGATGTATCGAAAAAGGGAGAGGTGCTCGGGAGGGCGACGATCGAGGCAACGGTGACCGACGCCTCGCTCTCCTTTGACAGTCCCGCCATCTATAAGGTGGATCACGAGGAGATTGCACGCGTCCTCTCTTTTACCCATACCTACAGCGGGCAGGCCCTTGCCGGCGAGACGATCGAGGCCGCCGGGGTCGTCGAGGACCACGGCAGCGAGAAGTGGCTCATTGTTGGCACCACCCGCGAGGCGAAGGGCGAGTATATCATCTCGAAGACGCTCCTTGACCGCTGAGAGATTCACCCTCTATTCTACGATATTTTTTTACAACAGGTCGGTCAGGCGCTTTGCACTCGTACCGGTGCAGTGGTCGGCCAGGTAACATCCATCGCAGGGGGCGTCGTGCGGTTTGTGCGGGACATGGCCCGCCCGTATTTTTTCTATGAGGCGGATGGCCCTGAGCGCGTTTCGCCGGTCCCGCGGCTGCGGGATGCAGGTCCGGCTGATGCCGGAGGGGACGTATTCTATTGCGACCGAGGTGGCGCCCGGGGCTATCGTCTCGTTGAGGCAGAAGAGCAGGCACGCCGCCCGCAGCCGGTCGGCGGTGTAGATGCCGATTTCAGGGGCGTCGGTCGAGCGGAGGATGGCCGCTACGGGTTCGTCCTCGAAGAGGCGGTCGGCGACGCCCGCGATGCCGAGACGGGCGGACTCCACCCGGACGTCGTACTCGTCGGCGCTTCTCCTGTCGGTTTTTGCGCAGGCCGCCACCCACTCACGGACGGTTTTTTCGCACTCGTCCGGGGTCGTGGGGGCAATGATCCGGACGTCCTCCCAGATGATCGCCGCATCGAGGGGGGAACCGAGGTGGTAGGAGATCTGTTTGGCAAACGTGTAGCGGGGGGGTTCGATGTGGTCGGCCTCCTGTTCGAGATAGTACCGGAGGGGGCAGGCGTGGCAGGCGACGACGGAGGATATGCTGATGGGGGCCATGAAAAATCACCGGGACGAAATGAGGGAACGGGAATCGTGTGCGGGGGTGGAGGGGCCGTTGATCGACAGTACCGGACGGTCCTGCAGGCGAAGCCACAGCGAGAACCCCGTGCATTGACAAAGGATTATCGTTGCTGCTGATAAAAACTATGGTATGAAAAAGCGGGAAATTTCGGTGAATGTTCCGGGCGATCTCGACCCGGTTTACTCGAATCGTATCCAGGTGGCCTATAAAGATGATGAGTTCACCTTTATGTTCCTCCATGAGATTCCCGGCACCAACCAGGCCCGTGCGAAGGCAATCGTCTCCATCAGCCCGAAGCACGCCAAGAACTTCTCGATGGTGCTCGCCAAGAGCGTCGCCGACTACGAAGCGAAGTTCGGGGAAGTGAAGGCCGAGGCCGCCGAGAAGGGAGCGGACCAGGAAGTGACGATCCGCGGGTATTCCTGAGCACGGGAACGAAGCGGCTCATCAGAACCGCAGAGCCGAAGGGAAGAGAAGAGGAAAAACACCACCTTTATAATTTTTCACGAACTACATTATGGAGCACCAGGTGTGACGGGACGCAGGAATGTTGATTCTCGTTCGCGGCTGTTTATCCGTGCATCATCAACCGCGCCGTTGTGGCTTAGAGGTATAGCGGCTGATTCGTAATCAGCAGGTCGGGGGTTCAAATCCCTCCAACGGCTTTCGCTTAAATATATTTTTGGCTATCATACTAAAAGTAAATGTGAGTGATTACCAACAGTACAGGTAGCATTCATCCCAATTTGCCAAAATAATCATTTTTACCGGATCATTTTTTAATCCGATTAAATGAATAATTGAGGTTATTATCTCATAAATGGCCCAAACTGTTACTAATTTAAATTAATTCCAATAGAATGGCTTGTTATTGCTCTCAATAATTAAATAAGAATTATTTATATGCATTTAGCGAAAAGAGTAAAATGACTGAATAAATTCATGTTTTAATTATTCAATTCGGGCGAGGTTAATCTGATGGTGGTGATTCATGATGCATATAGGATTAACTTTGATACGATTGCTGTTGAGGATTTTTGGAATGTTGGTAATGAAATTGAGCATAAAATGCATAGAATACATGCATACCCTGCAAAATTTCCAGCTTTTATTACAACAAAAGCAATTCAATATGCGGAAGAAAGAGGCATTTCAATAAATACGGTTGCTGATGTTTTTTGTGGATGCGGAACAACATCATATGAAGCATGCAGAAATCAAAAAAAATTCTGGGGATGCGATATCAATCCTGTAGCAACTCTAATCGCTCAAGTTAAAAGCAGGAAGTATAACGATAAAACCCTCGTTAAATATTATCGTGAAATTATCAAATCCTTTGATTCAATCAGTATAAATATTGAAGATTATCCAATCAATGAAAGAATCCAATTCTGGTTCCCTGAGAAACAGATCTGTGATTTAATTCGCTTAAAACAGTCAATTCTAGATACAGTACCTTGCAATAGCCATTATCAAAAATTCTTCTTATGTGCATTTTCGAATATCCTGAAAGGTACTTCAGTCTGGCTAACAAAATCAATAAAACCACAAACAGATCCGAATAAGAGCCCCGCAAATGTGATTGAGGCATTTCACACTCAGTTTGAATTTATGAGAAGTGCCAATCATAAAAATGAATTATCTAGCCAAAATCAAGTAAATATTGAAAATGTAAGCATTTTAGAGAGGAATTTTCGCAAACCATTTGTTGATCTTCTTATTACGAGTCCTCCATATGTTACATCCTATGAATATGCGGATTTGCATCAGCTTTCTACTCTTTGGCTCGATTACACAGATGATTACAAATCTTTGAGGAAAGGATCTATTGGCAGTCTTTTCCGGCCCACTGATTTTAATGAAGATATAAAACACCTAAATAAAACTGGAGAAAGTATTGTTTTCCAATTGTGGAATGTAGATAAAAGGAAGGCTCAGGCTGTAGCCAGATATTATCTGGATATGCAGCAAAGTATCAAAAAATGCTTTGATATTATGAATGACAATGGGATGGCTTTGTTTGTAATTGGAAATACTGAATATAAAGGAGTGAAAGTGAACAATGCCTTACATCTTCTCCAATCCATGCAAGAAACTGGATTTGGGGATCTAGAAATTGTCCGTAGAAAAATATCACGTAAAAATCTTCCACCTCATCGGGACGAACTTGGGCGATTCACTACTGATGTTAATAGTCGCAAGGTGTATGCTGATGAATTCATTGTAATTG
This sequence comes from Methanobacteriota archaeon, assembly GCA_016841485.1. Taxonomy (GTDB): domain Archaea; phylum Halobacteriota; class Methanomicrobia; order Methanomicrobiales; family Methanomicrobiaceae; genus Methanovulcanius. The sequence goes on along the minus strand of JAENZA010000026.1, from coordinate 14,757 downwards.
GGAGAAAAACATGAGTGCAGGTGAACCAGAGAAAGTTAAATTTCGCCCATATGCCCGTCTTCTCACAATGTTAGGAGAGCAACTTATCAAAAATGAAAGAATAGCTCTTGTAGAGCTAATAAAAAATTCATATGATGCTGATGCAGACCATGCTTTCATTTTCCTTGAGCAATTCGATGATGATCTTCAATCCAATCCTGAATCAAAGGTAATTATTGAGGACGATGGCGAAGGGATGACCCTTTCTGTAATAAAAAACTCCTGGATGAATCCGGCTACGTCCTGCAAATATGTTGAAGAAGGAAACGAGCCTAAAAGGACAAAAAAACACGACCGAATTGTTCAAGGAGAAAAAGGAATAGGAAGATTTGCGACACTTAAACTTGGAAAAAAAGTTAGAATCATCACTCGCCCCAAAGACGAGTCCATGGAATATGTCATAGATTTTGATTTTACAGACTATGATGAGGAATTTCTGAAAAAGAATGGGGAGGAGCAGACAATATTTTTAGATGAAATTGAAATATCTGTCTTCACAAGATTTCCCCAAATTTTTATTGAAGACAATAATATCAAAGGGAAAGGTTGGTCGTTAACTCGTAAAAATCAGGGTACCAGAATTGAAATATCAAATTTGAAAGGAAAATGGACTAGAAATAAATTAGACGATATATTAACAGACATTTCAAAATTAAATCCAATTTTTTCGGAACATATAGAATTTCCCGTTCATGTTATCCTCAATAATCGTAAAGAAAGCAGTTCAATTGAGAAACAAGAAGAATTATTAAAAGTTCTTGAAAATTGCTCAGTTTTAAAAATTACTAATGGAAAATATGACAATGAAGAGCACAGATACCATTTTTCCATTAATGGAGAAAATCAAACTATTGACTTTGATTCCGTAGAATTAAAGGAAAAGAAAGACTTCCGAGATAGATTCCATTTAAATAAAGAAATTATTCGCTATCCAAAATGTGGCCCGTTTTCTTTTTCATTTTACATTTTTGATTTACAAGCCAAAGATGGAAGTAAATATTATTTGAGTCCATCCGAGAAGAAACAGGTAAAGAACCATCGTATCTATTTATATAGAGATGATATACGAGTGTATCCTTACGGCGATCCTGTAGATGATTGGTTACAGATAGATGTGCTCCGTGGTACTCAAAAGGCTGGTTTATATTTAAGTAATGATCAGATTGTTGGATGCATAGAAATATCAAAAGGAAAAAATCCAGATTTGAAGGATAAAACCAATAGAGAGGGATTAATTGAAAAGGATGAAAGCACAGATGATTTTATTGGCGCAATCCGAATTTTCTTAGAATATATCAAACATAAATATTATGATGCATATAAATTATCGCTTGAAAATAAAAAAGCTCAGGATATTTACCGTACCGAACAAATTAACTCAAATTTTTCAGAAATAAAGAGTCTACTCAAAAATTCAGGGGATACAAAAACTTTAGCACTAGTAACCCAAGCTGAAAAATTCTATAAAACAGAAAGAGATTATCTTGTTCAACGAGCTGAGAAAACGGAAGAATTAGCCGGTGTAGGTCTATCGGTTGAGGTTGCTTCCCATGACATCACATTGATGATGGGAAAAATTATGAAAACTCTTGATGACCTCATTATTTCAGTATTGCATAAAGACATCAGTTCGGATATATTATCTGATGAATTAAATAAATTAAAAGGCATGGCATCTTTCATCAGTACTCAATTGAAAGATATCCAATTGCTTTTCCGATCTTCAAAAAAGAGAAGAAAAAATATCAAAGTAAAATTGATACTGGAAAAAGTGATAAAAATCTATAATCGAACTCTTAAGAGTCAGGGGATAAATTGTACAGTGGAGGAAATTGGATCTTCTCCCCTTATCGCAAAAACAACCGATGCTGTTCTTCTTCAGCTATTTTTGAATCTATTAGATAATGCAGTATTTTGGCTTTCAATTTGTGAAAAGGATAATAAAAATATTCGGATTGTTCTTGATGGAACAAATGGAAAACTAATTTTTTCAGATAATGGCCCAGGAATTAGTGAGGATGACAGACCATACATTTTTGAAGCATATTATTCAGGTAAAGGTGAAGAGGGCAGAGGGCTTGGTCTATATATTGCTCGACAGTTGCTCGAACGGCATGACTATTCCATAGATTTAGCTGATATAAAAAGTGATAAAATATTAGAAGGAGCGAATTTTGTTGTAAATTTTGTTTCAGAAGGTGAGAGATAATGGTATTTGCATCACTAGTAAAAGGGCCTGCATTAATTATTGATGATGCATTCGATCCAGAATCGGGGAACACGGAAGATCCGATTTTTAGCATTTTGAATCAATTCGTAAATAAATCCATACCAATAATTCAACGATACAATCTCCCCTTAGAGAGCGAATTAGAGCATTTTTCTAACTCAAGTTTTGTGATTATTGATTGGGATCTTATAGGAATTGGACTCACTGATTCCAAAGAAGATACAGGGACACCAGCTCCAGAAATGAGAATGGGTATAGCCACATTAATTGAAGATAGCGAAAATAGTATTGCTAAATTTTTAATTAATTTAAGAAAATGTTATTTTGGTCCTGTGTTTATTTTTAGTAATGAAGATAAGGAATACATTAAGGAAAGATTACAAACGATTTGGGCAGAAATTCTAAAAGAAACAGTCCGTGAAGAAGAAATTGAGACTGAAATTGAAAATTTATTCAAATATCTATTTATTGAAAACAAATCGATTTTGAATGAAGGTAACCTTTTCCAAATGATTGATGAATGGCTCAGTAAAACTCCTTCAATATATACCTTAATGCATTGGAATGGTGTAATGCGAAAGACAAAAACAGAGATTTTTTGGCATCTATTTTCATTAGATCCTTCTTGGCCAATTATTTTTTATAATACCTATAAACTCGATTCAAGTGATCCAAATATTGAGCTTAGTAACTTACTTTTAAGAAATCTCAGTTCAAGAATGGGAGAAAAAATTAAATTTGAATCCCAATATTTCCCTGAAAATAATCCCGATATATCCAAAGACCATATCAATAAAGTAATATCCGGCGAACGCTTTATTCCAAACGAAAGTCTTAATGAAGATTATTTTACAACTGGCGATATTTTCTATCAAAATAATGGAAGACGAGAATATTACCTAAATATCCGACCAGCTTGCGATTGTATCGCACGAAATGGAGATCAAGATTTATATTTAATCTCTGGAGAAAAAATGAGTGATAAAACATTTGATAACCATTTCAATAGTGAATATCATTCTTTCACAGAAGGACATCAATTTGCAATTGTTCCTTTCATTCAAATAGACAGTAATAGACTTGTAAATGTTAGATTTAATTTTAATAAATTGAAAATATTGCCTTACAATGACATCCGCAATAAGAGAGTAGGTCGTTTATTGCCTCCACATATAACACATGTCAAACAAAAATACGCTAGTTACCTACAACGAGAGGGATTAATGCCAATTCCATCAGCTCCGGACGAGAAGATTCAAAGCTGGAGAGATTGGGTCGCAAATTTACATTTTGAATAGATAATTAACCAATTAATTATTTCAACCATATTAACACACCAATAATCTTCAACGATACACAGTGGTAAAGGGGGACAGGGCACATTCCGATAAGGATCCTTCTTTCACCTCCCATCAAGTATGAAATATCGTTCAAAAAAATATTCCTTCCTTCACTTCCGCCCCCCACTACCACAACCCCTATTCATCCCCACCCCGACCCTTCATTCATGCGACCCGCCAGGGCCGGGGCACGGTTCCGCACACGAGAATCAGTTCACAGCCAGACACCATCCTGAATGAAAAGGACATCAGGATTTCTTTTACGCGAGACACGTCGGGCGGAACCGACTGACAGACGGACAGACAAACAGACAATCAGCCAGCAAGGGGCCACCGGAGATGAGAGGCGGGTAGTCCCTGGCGTCCGCTGTCGATGCCCCACCATTCCGGCCCTCCGTGATCGCGTATTTTGGAACGACCGACACACACACCGATTGCATCAACAAACGAACTGCAATCACATCCACATACCCGTCGCATGCGTAAGCGAAGCGCCTGCGAAACCACCACCATTCAGAGGTATACCAATGAATAAAAGAGAACCAGTTTCACCACATCATTTTGTCAGAGAAACAGCAATTGTCTACCATCACGAGAATACGGGCCTTCGGGCCGGGCGGCCTCCATTCCTGGTACTTCGATGATTTTGCCATCCTCACCAACCGGGCCGCGGCCATGCGACCCTGCACCGGCGGGAAGGATTACACCATTGCACCAAATTCGCACCAGAAAAACGACGATTGTGCAAACATGCCCGACGGCCGGAATTCTCTTTGTTTTAGTAAAGAAGAGGAGAGAGAAGAGAGGCGTACAGAGAGTAGGGGAATGTTGCACTACTTTCCGGAAACACCCGGCACCCCCACTGCCCCTGCTCCTGCATGTGACTCTGTCTGTGATCCCGGTGCGAGTGCAAAGTCACCACATTTATCGACGCAAAAGACTCCGATATACAATTGCGAACCGCAGGAGAGAGATTCATGGTGCAAAACATGGTGCAAAGGTAATGAAACTGGTGCAACGGTGCAACACCCCCCGCCGGGACCCCCGTCCGCGACACCGCAAAGGACACCTTCTACTGCAAGCTGAAGTGCCACGACCCCTCCGGGGAAGTCTACTACGTGACCTTCAGCCGCGACAAGGTCCGGGTTTCCTCGTATGAGAGCGACGACATCGTCGCTGCCGTGGAGACCTGGGCCGACACCGTTGCGGCACTTGCGTGAGCGGGCGGGACGTATACCAGGGCGAAAAGACCCTGCAAACAGCCATAACCTCCTGAGGATGAGGGGGACACTCCCCCTTTTCCAGGCCGAAATACGGCAGATTTGGGCGTATTTCCGGCAATTTATTGCGTTTTTCAAGGCTGAGAGAAAGAAGCTATTTTATCGCGTTTCATTCCGAATAGGGAATTTTAAGGGATTTTTATTGGCCCTGTACAGGCAGGGGATATTCCAAGGTGCTGAGCGTCGGGGGAGGGGGAGATCCGCTCGCATTTCGCGTCTGTGACGACCGTTTCTGCGGCCCGTTTCCCCGGAAAGGAGGGCTATTTAAGCATTTCTTATGGATATACCGGACATACAGGGAACTCTCGTTGCCTCTGAAATCAATACATATATGCTCCGGCAATTTCACCACAAACCGGGCCGCTCCGACCATGAAGGCCATGCATCCGACTTACCCCCCACAACTCTTATATATCATCTGGTAACTTAACCTCCCCTTGTAGGAGATCGTTGATTTTTGGGGGGAAATCAACATCCTCGGTCCGGAAGAGGATCTTTCTCAAAAAATACCCCGATTTTTCTACGGTGAGATACTTCACTCACGTCTCTTTCAAAGGAGATGACCATGAAATTACTACCAAAAATGTTGATTCTCGCTCTGCTCGCAGGTATGCTTGTTCAGGGCGCATGTGCCGAAGAACCCGGATACACGTTCATCACAGCATGGGGTTCGTTGGGACCAGGCAACGGACAGTTCTATTATCCTTATGGCGTTGCAGTCGATTCGGCAGGCAATGTCTATGTGGCTGATACCCATAACTCCCGCATCCAGAAATTCGATGCAGGGGGGGATTTCCTCACAAAATGGGGATCGGAAGGATCAGCCAACGGACAGTTCAATCATCCATATGGGGTTGCAGTTGATTCGGCAGGCAATGTATATGTGCCTGATAGCGGGAATTCCCGCATCCAGAAATTCGATGCAGGGGGGGCGTCCATAACGACATGGGGGTCGTTGGGAGTAGGCAACGGACAGTTCCATTATCCTTATGACGTTGCAGTCGATTTGTCAGGCAATGTCTATGTGGCTGATACCCATAACTGCCGCATCCAGAAATTCGATGCAGGGAGGGCGTTCATCACAACATGGGGGTCGTACGGATCAGACAACGGACATTTCAATTATCCTAATGGGGTTGCAGTCGATTTGGCGGGCAATGTCTATGTGGCTGATAGCGGGAATCACCACATCCAGAAATTCCATGCCGGGGGAGCATTCATAGCAATATGGGGGTCTGATGGAACAGGCGACGGACAGTTCGATATGCCACGGGGCATTGCAGTCGATTCGGCGGGCAATGTCTATGTGGCTGATAGCGGGAATCACCGCATCCAGAAATTCGATGCAGAGGGGAATTTCCTCACACAATGGGGATCGGAAGGATCAGGCAACGGACAGTTCATTAATCCTTATGGGGTTGCAGTCGATTCGGCAGGCAATGTCTATGTAGCTGATAGCGGGAATCACCGCATCCAGAAATTCGTCCCCGGTCTCCCGCCTGTCGCAGACGCAGGCGGCGATCAGACCCTGACGGCAGGATGGGCCCTCACGTTCGACGGCCGCAACTCCTCTGACCCCAATGCAAATATCGCCTCGTACGAGTGGTGGTTCAGCGAAGGAGGAACAGCGACCGGGCCGATCACCACGAGGGTGTATGATGCGCCGGGGACCTACGTTGCCACGCTGACGGTCACGGATGCCACCGGTCTCTCTGATTCGGATATGATTCAGATTACCGTGACCCCCGAAGAGATCGAAAACCCGATGGAGGCGACAGAGAAGCTCATCGCCGACATCAAGGCGCTGGGCCTTCCGACGGGAACGGAGAGAAAGGTAGTAACCAAACTCGAGGAGGTGCTCCGCTACCTCGCCCATGCCAATGAGAAGCTCGCCGCCGCATCCGCCGAACTGGAAGGCGAGGCCCCGGATGACCTCCTCGAACGGATCAACGAGATCATGGAGTCGATCGCGGGCGGGAGCGACGGCCTTGCCACGCTCTTCGGCACCCAGGGAACCCGGCAGGTGACGGGTGCCGCTGCGGCCCATAGCACAGGAAGCACCCCTGACAACACGGATTCTGTCGATCTGCCGGATGAGCAGGTCACGGACGACAAGGGGTCGAAAGATAAAAAGGACAAGAAGGACCACCCTGTCAAACCTGAAAAATAATATTTTTACTAAAAAGCCTCGAACATATCCCGGCCTCTTTTTCTCTCGCAACCCTTAAATATCATCCTGTGAATAGTCATCGTTCGTAGGAGATCGTTGATTTTGGGGGGAAGATCAACATCCTCATTCCGAACGGATTTTTCTCAAAACAAAAACCCGATTTTTCTACAGTGAGATGCATCGCTCACGTCTCTTTCAAAGGAGGGGAACATGAAATTCATACCAACGTTTTTAATTCTGGCACTGTTCGCGGGAATCCTTGTTCTGGGCGTTAGTGCCGAAGAACCTGCATACACATTCGTCACGGCGTGGGGAGGGCAAGGCTCGGGGGAGTATTCCCATCCGTACGATGTTGCCGTTGACACCCATGACTATGTGTACGTGGCTGATACGGGGAATAACCGCATCCAGAGGTTCGATGCCAACGGGGACTTCCCAACAGATGTGGTATCCGTCGGGCCCGTTGCCATTGCCGTTGATACTACTGGCATCATCTACACGACCGGCTATAATTGCGTCGAGAAATACGATTCCAGCGGTAACTTCCTTACAAAGTGGGGATCCTATGGATCCGGTGACGGGCAGTTTGTGGGTACCACCGGGATTGCCGTGGATCCTGCCGGCAATGTCTACGTGGCCGATACCGATAACAATTGGAATATTTGGAACCACCGCATCCAAAAATTCAGTTCCACGGGGGTATTTCTTACCAAATGGGGATCTCTGGGGGAATCTGACGGGCAGTTTAGAGGTCCGGGCGGAATTGCCGTGGATGCCGGCGGCAATGTCTATGTAACTGATATCAGTGGCGACCGCATCCAGAAATTTGATGCCGACGGGGCCTTCCTTACGAAGTGGGGGTCACGCGGATCAGGAGACGGGAATTTTAGCTCTCCACAGGGCATTGCAGTCGATTCGGCGGGCAATGTCTACGTAGCCGACACGGAAAATCACCGCATCCAGAAATTCGATGCCAACGGGAACTTCCTCACAACGTGGGGATCCTATGGATCCGATGACGGGAATTTTAACTATCCACACGGCATTGCGGTGGACTCGAACGGCAATGTCTACGTGGCCGACACGGAAAACGACCGCATCCAGAAATTCGCCCCCCTCGTCCCGCCGGTAAGAGACACGCCGGTCGCCGATGCAGGGGGCGACCGGACCGGAACGGTCGGGTGGGCCGTCTCCATGGACGGCACCAACTCATCCGACCCCAATGACAACATCATCGCGTATACGTGGACGTTCAGTGAGGGAGGGTCGGCAACGGGGCCGATATTCACCAAAGTGTATGATGCGCCGGGCACCTACTATGCAACCCTCACCGTCACGGACGCCACGGGCCTCTCCGATTCAGATATGATTCAGATCACCGTAACACCCGTAGGGACAGTTGAGAACGAAAGCCCGATGGAGGCGACCGAGCGGCTCATCGGGGAGATAGAAGCCCTCAACCTACCGCGGGGTACGGAGAGATCAATGGTGACCAAACTCGAGGAGGTCCTGCGGTACCTCGAGCATGCCAATGCCAAACTGGCCGCGGTAACCATAGAACTGGAAGACCAGGGTTCACCCGACCTTGTGGATACAGTACAGGCGATAATCGATGGAATCCGGGGCGATGGTGCAGGACTTGCCGCAATCACCCCCGGACATTCGCTTTCCCCCGCCCCTGAGGGGCCCGTGGCAATGAACCCTGCCACCGGCCCGGAGCCGCCCGCTCAGCCGGATGACCCGGACCAGGACGAGGAGGCCCAGGAGAAGAACACGGATAAAAAAGAGAAGAAGGACCATCCGGTAAAACCCGATAAATAACATTTTTTCCGTTCCCTCGTGACACTTTCCCCTCCTGCAACAATGTAGTGGAATTATGGATCTTACCGCCGTGTGCTGTCCCGGTTGCCGTGCCGTCAACCGCATCGATAGCGGGAAGGTGAAGTGCGTCTTCCTCTGAAAATTCCCCCGATATTACCTTGGCAATCTTCTTTCCGGTATCACCCATATCTTCCCGCTGTTCCGCATCGCTGCCGACGAACAGGGTACACCGGCACAATGTTGAGTGACATGGATGCGGACGGCATCCCCACCCTTAAAGGGGCCGTACTATCAGGGAATCATATAAATAATCTGAAATCAGGTGATTATCTATGGCACCTCTCGGGTTCTTCGGGGCCCCGAACATTCCCAAACTGAAGAGGGCCCGCGACGTCGACGGGCTGGTCAGGGCGCTCGGGTACCGGAAGGATCCGGCCATACGCAGCGGTGCCGCCGTTGCACTGGGAAAAACAGGTGATCCCCGTGCCGTTCACCCGTTGATCCTCTCCCTGAGCGATGACTACGAACAGGTGTGCATTGCCGCGTTCAAGGCGCTCTGGGAGATCGGCCCCCCGGCCGTGGAACCGCTGATGGCCGGACTCAGGGATGACGACTCCACCATCCACGACACCATCGCAAAAGAACTCCAGATGATCGGCGAGAACGGCGCCGTAGCACCGCTGATTGCGGCACTCGGCGATGAGAACGAACGGGTGCGGCAGACGGCGGCCGCGGTGCTGGTGGATATCGGCGCCCCTGCGGTGCAGCCGCTGATTGCCGAATTCCTGGATGAAACGAGCCGCATCACGGAGAGTGCGGCAGTGGTGCTCCGCCATATCGGCAGGCCCGCCGTCAGATCGCTGATCATCGCCCTCATGCCCAATGACCCCTCCGTACGACGGCAAATATCCGGACTCCTGAAACAGATCGGGCCCCCTGCCGTCGAACAGCTGTGTTTTGTTCTGATAAGCGGGGAACTGCAGCAGCGCCACGGTGCCGCCGAGGCGTTGGGGTACATCGGCGATCCGAAGGCTGCAGTCCCGCTGACCATCGCCCTCGATGACATGCACCCGGACGTGCGCCTGAAAGCCGCCGAGGGGCTGCGGACAATAGGGACCCCTGCGGTGGCTCCCCTCATCACCGCCCTGAAGGAAGGCAACGCCGGTGTGCGGGACAGTGCGGGAACCGTGCTCGAACAGATCGGCCCCCCCGCTGCCGCGGCGCTGATCGACGCCCTCGAGACAGAGGAGAGCGGCATACGGGACCGTGCCGCCGAACTGCTGGGAACGATCGGCGACCCCGTCGCCGTTGCACCGCTCATCGGTGCCCTCGGTGAACCGGAAGGGGACGTGCGGGGGGCGGCCGCCCTGGCGCTGGGAAAAATTGGCGATGCCCGCAGCGTGGAGCCGCTCGTTGGCACTCTGTCGGATGCGGATGAGAAAGTGCGCATGAAGGCCATCGAAGCGCTCATACGGATCGGCGATGGCCGGGCGAACGACCCGCTGCTCCGGGCGCTCAGGGAAGAAAATCCCGGCGTGCGCAGCAACACGAGGTATGTGCTGGGGACGATCAGCCGCACCCCGTCCGATGATCCGCTCATTTGTGCCCTTCTGGATGAATTGAAGGGCGACGAGGCAATAGCCGCTGATAACCTTTTTTCCTGGCCTTTTACCGGCCCATCCGCGACATTCCAGCGGAGGTACGTGGATGCACGGGGATATGACTATGAACTCTTCAGGGCATCCAGCCCGGAGAATGCCCGTACTTTTCTGAAGGCCAGGACAGTGGACATCCCGAACTACTCCGTCATTGTCGAGACCCCAGACGGGACCTGGGGGAGAGACCGAAACGGGGTATTTCTCGAACACCTGGAACCCTGGCAGGTCTCGTTTGCCGGCAGTGCCGATTGCGACGGGACCATCCTCTCATGGAGTTCGTTTCGACTCGAGATGGCGGCACGCGGTGAACATGACAATTTCGTCTGCGATCTCCGGTGCGGAAACTGCAGCAGGATCTGGACCGACGGCGTCCGCTACCAGAATATCACCGCCGTGCGCTGTCCCGGGTGCAACGCGGTCAATCGCATCGACAGCTCCAATGTGGTGTGCTACTTCATCTGAAACTCTAATTTTTTAAAGCCTGAAATGACGTGACTTTCACAAGCCGACGTGCCACGAACCTCCGGGGACGTCTCCCCCGCGGCCTTCGCCGCGACAGGGTCCGTGTCTCATCCCAGAGGGCGACACCATCGTTTCCGCCGGGAAATTCCCCCGCTCTCTCCGGCAGATCCCCTGTAGAAAGGCAGGAAGGGTGTCCCTATCGCCCTCTCATCCTTCCTCACAACCCTTAAATACCATCCGGTCAACTAAACTTCATTTATAGGAGATCGTTGATTTTCGGGGGAGATCAACATCCTTTCATGGGGTACCGATTTTCTCAAGCATATCCGGCGATGTTCTGTGCCGTGAGGCCGGAGGCGGCGCTCACGCAGGAGGTGGACAATGAAATTCATAGTACAGATAGTGATGGTCGCACTGGTTGCGGCCGTCCTTGTGCAGGGGGCATGTGCCGAAGACATGGGGTACACGCTCTACACGACATTCGGGGGATCTGGATCCGGCATTGGGCAATTAAACACCCCCAATGGTATTGCAGTCGATACGGCAGGCAATGTCTATGTGGCCGATGCCGATAACGACCGCATCCAGAAGTTCGATGACGACGGGACGTTCATCACAAAATGGGGATCACATGGATCAGGCGACGGACAGTTCGACAAGCCCTGGTCTGTTGCAGTCGATGCAGCAGGCAATGTGTTTGTCGTCGATATGAGTAACTATCGCATCCAGATTTTCAATATCCACGGGAACCTCATCGATACATGGGGGGGGATTGGAGAATTCAATATTCCTACCGGAGTTGCAGTCGATGCGGCAGGCAATGTCTATGTGACCGATTACGGTACTCCCTACACCCAGAAATTCGATGCCAACGGAAAATTCATTCGTGAATGGAGATACTACGGGCCGGGATATCGAATGGAAATGCCCTCACGGGTTGCAGTCAATGCGGCAGGCAATGTCTATGTGCTGTATCATGGGAGGGATTTGGGATCATCAACTGGCGGTAGTATTACTCATAACTACATTCAGAAATACGATTCCAACGGGAACTTCATCCTGAAATGGGGGCCGATTGGGACAAGCAACGAACAGCTCAACAATCCTAAAGATCTGGCAGTTGATTCTGCAGACAATGTCTATGTGGCCGATTACGGGAATGACCGCATCCAGAAGTTCGATGCCGACGGAAACTACCGTGCAACATTGCACTGTGACAATCCCCGGGCAATCACCGTCGACGCGGCAGACAGGATATACGTCTCTTCTGATAACTACATCCACATATTCGTGCCTGCAGTCCCGCCCGTCGCGGATGCCGGCGGCGATCGGATCATCCCCGCAGGATGGGCAGTCACGTTCGACGCGACCAGCTCCTATGACCCGGACATGGAGATCGTCTCGTACGAGTGGTGGTTCAGTGAAAACGAAACGGTGACGGAACCGGTCATCACCAGGGTGTATGATGCCCCCGGCATCTACTATGCCACCCTGACCGTCACGGACACAACGAACCTCACGGATTCGGATACGATCGAGATCAATGTAACGCCCAAAGAGATAGACCCCCCCATGGAGGCGACCACCGAACTCATCACCGACATCGAGGCGCTCGACCTCCCCCGCGGAACGGAGAGAAAGGTCGTAACCAAACTCGAGGAGGTGCTCCGCTACCTCGCCCATGCCAATGAGAAACTCGCCGCCGCCTCCGCAGAACTGGAGGGCGAGGCGCCGGATGAACTCCTTGACAGGATCTGTGCAATCATGGAGTCGATCACCGGCGAGAGCGGCGATCTGCCCACGCTCTTCGTCACCCGGACATCCCCGCAGGTGGTGGGCGCCCCGGTTTCCCAGGCCACGGAAAATACCCCCGATGAGACCGGTTCCCCCGGATCACCGGATACCAAGGGTCCGAACGAACACAGCGTAAAAGATACGAAGGAGAAGAAGGACAACCCCGGACAAAATAAGAAATAACTCTTCTTTTCCTGACTTCTCCCGGCACCACTTCTTTTTTAACCCTCCCCTCTCCCGCTGAAGAGACGTGCGGGAGGGGGATGCAGGATCTCACCCCCCGAGCGTGCAAGGGTGTACGCCGGGCCTCCCCTGTGCATACCTCACGGTGATCGGCCCGACCCGGACGACGGCAGACGGTTCCTCATGCCCCGCCCCTGAACTCCTTCATCGTCTCCGCCATCTCCCGGAGCCGTTTGTCCACGAACTCGTTCACCGTCCCCTCCTCGAACGTCCCGTCGGCCTGCCGCTTCCCGGCCGGAACGCCGGTGAGCACCTCGATGCCCTCGTCGATCGTCGTGACCGGATAGATCGTAAACTTCCCTTCCTTGGCCGCTTCGATGATCTCGTCTTTGAGCATCAGGTTCTGGACGTTGCTTGCCGGGATCATCGCCCCCTGCTTTCCCGTCAGCCCCTTCGCCTTGTAGACATCAAACAGTCCCTCGAGCTTTTCGTTCACGCCGCCTATGGCCTGCACCTCGCCCTTCTGGTTCACCGACCCGGTGACCGCGATCGCCTGGTTGATGGGCAGGCCGGAGAGTGCCGAGAGGATCGAGTAGAGCTCCGTGCTCGAGGCGCTGTCGCCGTCGATGCCCCCGTAACTCTGCTCGAAGACGAGCCGGGCCGAAAGCGAGAGCGGCTTGTCCTGCGCATACGTCGCGTTCAGGTACCCCGAGAGGATGAGGACGCCCTTCGTATGCGTCGGCCCGCCCATCGCCGCCTCCCGTTCGATGTCGATGATCCCGCCCCGGCCGGTCCCGATGCTGGCCGTCACCCTGGACGGGCGCCCGAACGCGATGTCCCCGAGCCCCATCACGGAAAGCCCGTTCACCTGACCGACCGTCTCCCCCTCGGTGTCGATCAAAAAGATGCCCTTCGTGATGTACTCCTGCACCTTCTCCTGGACCAGGTTCGAGCGGTATATCTTCTCCTCGACGGCCTTCAAGATATGGCGGTCCGATGTAAACTCGGACGCGTCGAGGGCGGCGTAGTAGCTCGCCTCCCGGATGATGTCGGCGACCGCGGAGAAGCGGGTCGTCAGCTTGTTCTGGTCATCCGCGAGGCGCGAGCCGTACTCGATCACCCGTGCCACCGCCGACGGGTCCAGGTGGCGAAGGTCGTACTCCTCGCAGAGCCCGCAGATAAAAGAGGCGTAGTTGTGGACATTCTCCTCCGTGCGGTCCATCACGGTATCAAAATCCGCCCGGACCTTGAAGAGCTCGGAGAAGTCCGGGTCATTGGCATAGAGGATCTGGTGGATCTGCGGGGTGCCGATGATGACCACCTTCAGCACAAGCGGGATCGGCTCCGGCTTGATGCCCTTCGTGGAGATGAAACCCATCCGCTCGCCGGGCTCCTCGACGACGACCTCGCCGGTCTTCAGCGCCGTCTTCAGGCCGTCCCAAGAGAACTGGTTCCTGAAGAGGTCCTCGACGAGCATCACCAGAAACCCGCCGTTCGCCTTGTGAATCGACCCCGGCCGGATCATCGTGAAGTCGGTCGCCACCACGCCGTACCGGACCTCCTTTTCAATCTTGCCGAAGAGGTTCTGGTAGGTCGGGTTCTGTTCGAAGATGACCGGGGCGCCGCCGTCTGCCGCATTGTCCACGATGACGTTCACCTCGTACTTGCGCAGCGCCAGCTCTCGTAGCATCGGGTTCTGGAACTGGGGCGGGAGCTGCTGCTGGACCGCCTCGGGCATGAACTGGGGGAGGTTCTCCACGATATCCTTCTGGACGGCGTC
>JAENZA010000222.1 GCA_016841485.1 Methanobacteriota archaeon | reverse complement strand
ATAGCACAAAGTTCCGGTTGAACTTCGTGGTTAACATCCATTAGATGTTATCGGCAATGAGTGAATTGATTGCATGGCGTATAGTCTTTTTGCTTTTCAACGCGGAGAAGTGCTCGGCTTTGTGCGGAACCGAGGGTTATGGTTCCGATCCATGGACTTGCCTTTCTCGCTCGGTAGGCCACCCGAGGTGGCGGCCTGTGAGCGCGATCTTCCGCAGACCGTCTAGTACCGGGAAGATCCTCACCTTCCACAATCTCCAAGAGTATCATCACGAGAATCATGCAGCACAACCGAATTGATCGGAGAAGAAGCAATGGAGGGTAAGCCCTCGAAGTGAATCCGTTGACATTGGAAAACTATGTTTCATGCATCGAAGGGTTACTGTTATACTCCGTCCAGTAGGGATGAATATATTCTTGGAAACTGGAAAGATTATCCTGGAGCGCCAGGAAAGCGAGGGGTGGGGCGCGAAGGTGATTGATCGTCTATCACACGACCTGAAGCTCGCCTTTCCTGATATGACGGGCTTCTCCCCTCGCAACCTGAAGTATATGCGTACCTTCTCCAGGTCCTGGCCTGACCGAGAATTTGTGCAACGCACCATTGCACAAATCCCGTGGCGCAGCAATATTGCCCTGCTCGACAGGTTGAAAGATCCGGGTCTGCGCATGTGGTATGCCCAGAAAACCATTGAGCATGGATGGAGCCGCGAGATACTCGATATTCGGATCGAAAAGCGTCTGCACGAACGGCAGGGCATGGCGCTGAACAATTTTGAGCAGGCTCTCCCCCCTGCCGATTCGGATATGGCTGCACAGGCGTTCAAGGATCCATATCTCTTCGACTTTTTAGGAACTGCCGATCCGCGGAAGGAACGTGAGGTTGAGCAGGCTCTGGTGGATCACGTTCAGCGTTTTCTTCTTGAAATGGGTACCGGATTTGCCTTTGTCGGGAGGCAGGTCCCCCTGGAGGTCGGTGATCGCGACTTTTCTCTCGACCTGCTTTTTTACCATCTCAGACTGCGCTGTTTCGTAGTGGTCGAACTGAAAGCAGTGCCGTTTGATCCGGCTTTTGTCGGGCAACTGAACCTGTATCTCTCTGCCGTCGACGACCTGCTGCGGCATCCCGACGATAAGAGAACCATCGGGCTGCTGCTCTGCAAGAGCAAGGACACCCTGGTTGTCGAGTACGCTCTCCGGGGATTGACCAGTCCGGTGGGCGTTGCGGATTGGGAGACTGAATTAACCAGGCGCCTGCCGGACGATCTGAAGGGCAGCCTCCCTTCCATCAAGGAGATTGAGGCGGAACTGGGGGATGTGGAGTGAGCCTGATAGGGGGGCTCGAGATGTTCAACTGCACCATCGTCGAGTACGCCCTGCAGTCCTCCACCTCACCCATCGGCGTCGCCACCTACCGGATGGTCAGAGAACTGCCCCGGGAACTCCGGGACCAACTCCCCGGCCCGGAGGAGATTGCGAGATTGCTGGAGGATGGGGATGAGGGTTGTCTGGGTTAATGGGGCGAGGCGAGCGGCGGCGACCACCAAGGAGAATTTTGGGGCATGATGTGGAAAGAGAGTGAGTTCGAAAACTTGTATTCGGCACCATCCAAGAATGGCCTTACCCGACCCGCCTGTGTCCGTGGAAATGGTTACAAAATGATCAAGACAGGTTTAAGCCCGGGCACCCTCGGCCACCTCAAACGTCGTGATGATCGGCCTTCTCCCGTCTTCCAGCGGGAAATCTGTGCATCCGGTGACGGGTGCATGAGCCTCACGCCGGAGGGGTGGGGCTTCCTCTAAGTACAGCTCCGTAGGGGGGCA
>JAENZA010000025.1 GCA_016841485.1 Methanobacteriota archaeon | reverse complement strand
TCTGGTGGATATCGGAGTTTCGCACCTGCTCGACGAGCGTTGCCATGATCTCGTGCCCCGACCGGTCGCTTGCATAACAGGTCCGGTTGAACCGCTGGCCGCCGAAGGGCCGCTGGGCGGCGATGAAGTCCTCGGCGACGTCAAATACGGATCCCCACCGGGCAAGGTCAAAGAATCGGTCCGGCGATTCAGTGACCAGCACGTCGGCAAGCTGCGGGTCATTGAGATAGGCGCCGCCCCTGAGCGTATCCTCAAAATGAAGCAGGCATGAATCGTTTTCGTTGAGGACGGCGTTGTACCCGCCCTCGGCCATTATTGTACATCCTCCCTTGCCGGTCAGCGTCCGGGAGAGAAGCACGGTATCTCCGTACTGCTCTGCCTCCAGTGCCGCACGGCACCCTGCGCCGCCCGAGCCTATGACCAGCACATGACAGTCCACCACATCGTCTCCAGGCATGATATTATCCATTATGCGGTTGACTTACATAAAGAAATAGCTGGGTGTGTGAGCCAGAATGAGGCTTTTGATGAAATTCGGCGGCACTTCGGTCGCCGATGAGGACTGCATCGGCCGTGTTGTGAAGATTCTTTCGCATTACCGGTCGACCGGCAACGAACTGGTCGTGGTAGTGTCAGCGATATCCGGGGTTACTGACCAGCTCCACGCCATTGCGGCAGAGGTGGAAACAGCGCGGGACGAACCGCCGATCGAGACTTTTATCGCATCGATGCGGGCCCGCCACGAAAAGGTACTGCGGGGTGTTGCTCCCGGGGAATTCGAGACCGTGATGCCGGAGATCGACAGCCGTCTTGACAACCTGCGGACCATCCTCACCTCGGTCTACAACCTGCGTGAGCTCACCGCCCGCTCACGCGATTATATCATATCCTTCGGTGAGCGGCTCTCCGCGGTGATCGTCTCGGCCGCTCTTCGCGAGGTGGGGATTGCATCGCGGCCGATGAACGGCTGTGAGGCGGGTATCCTCACCAACGGCCAGCACGGCTGTGCCCATGTGCTCCCCGAGAGTGAGAATAAGATCAAGAGCAGGATCGTCCCGCTCCTCACCGAATATGTGCCGGTCGTCATGGGGTATATGGGCTGCACCGGTGACGGAATTGTCACCACCCTCGGCCGGAGCGGGTCGGACTACTCGGCGGCTATCGTCGGTGCCGCCATCGAAGCCGACGAGATATGGATCTGGACCGATGTCGACGGCGTGATGACCTCGGACCCGCGGATCATCGATGATGCCCGGGTCCTCCCCGACGTCTCCTACCTGGAGGCAATGGAGCTCTCCTACTTCGGGGCAAAGGTCCTGCACCCGCGCTCCATCGAGCCTGCGATGGTGAAGGGCATCCCCATCAGGGTGAAGAACACCTTCTCCCCTGCCGGGCCGGGCAGCTGCGTCGTCGATGCCGAGTACCATGACCGGCGGGTGGTCAAGGCAATCACCTACATCGAGAAGGTCTCGCTCATCAACATCACCGGTGCGCAGATGATCGGCCGCCCTGGTGTGGCACGGGCGATATTCACCGCCCTTGCCGGGTATGACGTCAATATCATGATGATCTCGCAGGGGTCGAGCGAGGCGAACATCTCACTCATCGTCGATGACGAGCACCTGAAGGCCGCCCTCGTCGCCCTCAATGATGTCATGGAGAACGGCTACATCCAGGACGTCACCCATGACCGGGACGTGGTGGCCGTTGCGGTTGTCGGTGTCGGCATGGCGGGCACCCCCGGTATCTCAGGAAGGATCTTCACCGCCCTCGGAAATGCGGGCATCAACCTGATGATGATCTCGCAGGGGTCGAGTGAGGTCAATATCTCCTTCGTCGTCAAACAGAGCGACGGCCCCGACGCGGTCCGGGTGTTGCATGATGAATTCGGGCTCTCGGAGGAGGACGAATGACCTCTCCCGGCGGCCATACCTACCGAGAAGCGGGCGTGGACATCGACCTCGAGGCGGAGGCGGTCCGGGCGCTCGTCTCCTGCCTGACCTTCCGGCGGGAGGGCGACTTTGCCCCCGCATCCGATTCCGGACACTTCGCGGGGCTCATCGCGTTCGGGGACTACGTCCTGGGGCTTGCCGTCGACGGGGTGGGAACGAAGATGCTCGTCGCCGACCGGATGGAGGACTGGTCGACGATCGGCATCGACTGCATCGCGATGAACGTGAACGACCTCTATGTGATGAACATGGAACCCATCGCCTTCGTCGATTATGTGGCTACCGATGCCCTCGACGTTAAGAAGATGAAACAGGTCGGGGCGGGACTCAATGAGGGGGCGCGGCTTTCGAATATGACGATCATCGGCGGCGAGACCGCGACCCTGAAGGGCATGGTCACCGGCCTCGATGTCGCCGGGACCTGTCTGGGGATCCAGAAGAAGGAGAAGATCGTAAGCGGTGCGTCCATCGCACCGGGCGATAGGATCATCGGCGTCCCTTCGACGGGGATCCACTCCAACGGCTACACCCTCGCGAGAAAACTCGTGGAAACCTATGCGGACTATGACCGGGAGATGCCGTGGGGGCGGACCCTTGGCGAGGAGCTTCTTACTCCGACTCGTATCTATGCAGAGGTACTGGAGGTCACGTCTGCCAGCGAGGTGCACGGGATGTGCCACATCACCGGTGGGGGCCTTCTGAACCTCCGGCGCCTCGGCCCGTGGGGATACGAGATCACCGACCCGATGCCCGCTCTGCCAATCTTCGAATGGATGGCGTCTGTCGGGGACGTCTCCACCAACGAGATGTACCGCACCTTCAATATGGGCATGGGCTACTGCTTCATCGTCCCCGAAGCGAGTGTGCCTGCCGTCATTGCGGCCGTCCCCGACGCACAGGTGGTCGGGCATATCACCGGCACTGCCGGGGTGCGCCTCAGGGGCGAGGAGATCACCTGAACTTTCCGGGTGGCAGATATTCCGGACTACAACGTTCATCACATTTTTTCAGGTACAGCGCCCTATCCCGGGCTCTCCTTATGTGCCGCGGCTGCCCTCCTGACATAAATCAAATCATAGGAAAAAAAGGGGGGAACCATTCCGGGAGCCTGGGTGGCGACTCCTGAGGTAATGGTCTCATCAAGGTGATTGGTGTGTCTGTCCACCGGTATGAGGCGCGGCCCCCAGTTTGTGTTATTTCGGGTGTGGAATTTTTAATTTTGGTTTTCCCACGGGGATTATTCTTCGAAATATTTGAAAGCAGCGGGTGCGTGCTGCCTGACTTCTTCAAAGAAATATTTCCCATATTCGGCGTCTGAGTCTTTAATCGACTGGTTTATTGTTTTTGAAAGCCATCCGGGAATACTGCCGTCTTCTTCCAGAGAGTTCATCAGTACGACGACAGACTCGTCCACATCAGTCCTGTTGTTCCATCGGTAACCCATTTGTTTGCTACCACCTCCTCTTGGTTATTGACCGGGAATCCGCACGGGAGGATATATAGCTACCGGAGGGGTCAGCGGGATTCGGTGTATGAATTCATCTGTACAGAGGCAAAACGGAAAAACAGGAACCAAAAAGCGTTTTTTTACTGCGTGGTACTGTTTGGTCGGTGAATAGCAGAGTGTCTCCGATTTTGACGGTTCTGCAGATTTTTTTTATCAAATGAATTCTGAAGTGGCGGCAGGAAAGAAGGAGAACGCAATGGTGAGGTTGACGTATATTTCAGGGCCGTGGTTTTCGTCACCGATCACGGTAATGTCGTACGGTGGTTCGCCAGAGGGTCCGGTTCAGGGCCTCGTCCCTGGAGAGGATACGATGGGAGATCAGGTCATAGGCATGGACAATCCTGAAGCCCCGCATCAGGGATACTCTTAGGATGGCGCTCTTAGCCCTGAGGGGCTGGACCGGGAGGCTGGTGATCTCCGGGCTCTGCAGAATACGGTAGAGCAGGAATCGCCACAGGCGCCGGTGGAGAGCATTCTGTTTCTCCGCGTTTTGCAGGTACCGCCAAATCCGTGCGCACTCTTCGTCGGACAGGTTGCGGGCGAGGGTGCAGTGAAACCAGATGCCATCACCGGGGTCTGTTCTGCCGGGGACGTCACGCCCGTATTCGGGGATGGTAAAGGGCTCAAGGGCCCGCAGGAGTCTTTTTCGGACCTTTAAGAGATGATGGGAGGGTTTTATCCTGAAGGCGATGGCCCATGTCCCCCCTGTCTGCCGCCGTTCCCAGCCGTCGATGGTATAGGTGGGCGGGTGCTCGACGGCAAAGGTGTCGGCGATCGCACCTGCCACCTGCTCTTCATCGGCACCCTCCCTGAGATCAAAGCTGCCGAAGAGAGTGATATGGGGGACGCGGTGATACTGGGTCGGGGTGAGAGAAAAGATCATGGCAATACGCTGGATCGCCTGTGCGAGGTCCGCATGCTCAGGGACCGGATGTGCCTCAATCACATACCGCCGCGGGGTGGAACACGAACGTTGCTTCATGATGGGATGTGGGCTGAGAGTGAATGGTATCAGCACCTGTCTTCAGGCAGTTCGACGGGTTCGCACTTCACGGCTGCAGGATGGATAATGGCGCTGTTTCCGTCGACGTCCTGAACAATCAGGGTAAAGGGTACCTTGCCTTCCCTGGCCTCACGAATTTTATCTCTCAATGCAAGTGCATTGTCGCGTTCCTCCCCTTCTGCCCAGGTGAGGATCCGGTCGATCACCTCTTCGAACCGCTGCAGGACGCCCTCGACATTGCTGATGAACCCTTCGCATGCTGGGCCCGGTTCGACCAGGATTCCCAGTTCGGGGATCTCGATAAGCCCGCTGGTGCTGCGGACCACACGTGTATAAAGGTCCTTTGGCTCTGCAACGGAGAATTCATACCGGACAGGCTCGCCTTCTCCGAGCACCATCACGTCGACCGATCGAAAGCCGCAGCTGTTGCAGATCGCAGTCGTCAGGAGAACGTCGGAAAAATAAGGGATTTCTTCCGTTTGGTATAGGTATTCTATTTCACTGGAGCAGTAAGGGCACGGGGCAATGATGACCCGGCGCACCCTCAGGCCCCTCCGACGATCTTGTCACGGGAGATCTTGATCGACATAGGGGTGATGATCACGTACTTCTGGTCGCCAAGACCTACAATGTCTCCGTTGATGTCGTTTGCAACAGCAGAGAGGTCCTTGAGGACCCGTTCGTAGGTGATCTTGTCCATCTTCAGGCGCGAGATATCCACAATGACGATGTTTCCGTTGTAGACCTCGTCCTTTACCTTTGGTGTATCCTTCAAATCGTTGATTGCGGCGATCTTGACATACATTGATGCCGGCCGGTCACCCGATACGGTTTCAAAGGATGCAAGATCGAGATCCATGTAATCGGACTCGATTGCCTGAGAGGGCCCCTTGCCGAGGATTTTGTCCAGGACTGACATGAAAATACATTATCGAATGAATTTATTTAAGGATATCTTTCCCGCGGTATTGCCGGGGGCTCAGATCTCCATGTTCCAGAGTTCGTCGCCAACATAATGGATGGTTTTGATGACCTTTCCCTTCTCGCAGGTCTCCATCTCCTCCGCATCATACAGGGCGATTCCCACGGCAAGGGGTTTTCCGTAGTTTTCCTCCACGATGAGCACCGGGTGGTCTTTTTTGATGTCCGGTGCGATCTTCACGATGCCGGGGCGCATGACATCCGCGCCCTTTACCATGAATGCGATCGCTCCTGCATCCACGGTAACGTTCTTCTCGGGGAACGGACGGTCCACCGCACCACGCAGGGTGGGAAAGATAATGCCTGCCGTTTCCATGAGCACAGGGCGTTTGTCCACCAGAAAGAGCGTTGTATCGCCGGTCGTCTCGAGCATCTCGATACTGTCCCCGGTATAGGCTTCTGCACTCTCCCCTATCTCTTCGCGGAGTGCCGCGAAGACTTTCGACTGTTTTGACCTGCGGATCGTGTGCCTTTTTTTCGGTGAAATTTTTGCCATTTGTTTTTTCAACCTCATTTTGGACCTTTTTTATTGGATGTTGTCCGGTTGTGGGGTGTATTGTCGCTATATTTATCTATCTTCCTTGCGCAATTATACTAATCCTCATCGATTAGAGAAGGGAGTCGAATGACCAGAAGACCATTGGAAATTTTAGATAAGGCTCTAAACCAGAAACCGGTTATCGTCAGCCTCAAAGGGGGCAGGGAGCTACGGGGTATCCTTCAGGGATACGATGTGCATATGAACCTCGTCCTTGACAATGCTGAGGAGGAAATTGACGGAGTAACCGAGAAACGCGGGACTCTAATCGTTCGCGGGGACAATGTACTTTATATCTCCCCGTCAGTGGAATAAATTTCAAACAGGTGACAAGAAATGAGCAAAGGCACACCCTCAATGGGAAAACGGCAGAAACATACGCATATCGCATGCAGACGCTGTGGAAAGATCTCGTTCCACGCACGCCACAAAGTCTGCTCCTCCTGCGGCTTTGGCAAGAGCCCACGGCTGCGCAAATACCGCTGGATGAGCAAGAAATCGAAGACTCCAACCCACTAATACCGGAATAGTTATGTGTGGAATCGTTGGCATCGTCGATGCTGGCGGAGCATCGTTCCCGCTGTATTATGCTCTCTATGCCCTGCAGCATCGCGGGCAGGAGAGCGCGGGAATATCTACTTTTGACAGGCATTTGCTCTACAAACAGAAGGGGCAGGGGCTCGTATCAGAGATCTTCAATGAAGAGATACTTCGCTCGCTCACCGGCACCACAGGAATCGGTCATGTCCGGTACCCGACTACCGGTTCGAAGATACCGGAAAATATTCAGCCCTTTAATTTTACCTTCAGGGGTCAGAAGGTCGCCATTGCACACAACGGCAATCTGGTCAATGCGCAGTGCCTGAGGGAGGAGTTCGAGGCACGCGGGCAGATATTCTGCACGACGTCCGATACCGAGGTCATAGGCAATATCATCGCAGACGAGTTTCGAAAATCCGAGGATGTGCTCGAAGCGGTCCAAATGTGTATGCAGAAGCTGAAGGGCTCGTACTCCGTCGTGATGATGGTGGACGATGAAATATGGGCGTTTCGGGATCCCCTTGGGATCCGTCCGCTCTGCCTGGGCAAGACGGATCACGGCCATGTTGTCTGTTCGGAATCGGTCGCCGTCGATGCGCTCGCCGGAACATTCCTGCGGGATGTGCGCCCGGGAGAACTCGTGCATCTCACATCGGAGGGCATCGAGTCCCTGATGGTCGCCGAGGCATCCCACCGGGCCCACTGCATCTTTGAATATGTCTATTTTGCCCGTGCCGACTCGGTGATCGACGGCAGGCTGGTGTATGACGTCCGGCGAAGGATCGGCAAGGCCCTCTACGAAGAGGCACCTATTCCGGCGGACCAGGTCTCGCCGGTGCCGGACTCGGGGACCGCCCATGCGGCAGGGTACGCCGAAGCATCGGGTATCCGGTTCCTCGAATCGCTGATGAAGAACCGCTACATGGGCCGGACGTTTATCATGCCGACCCAGAAGGACCGCGAGGCGGCGGTCAGGATGAAGCTCAATCCGATCCGGGGCCACCTGAAGGACCGGTCCGTGGTGCTCATCGACGATTCGATTGTGCGTGGGACCACTTCACGCCGGATCATCAATATCATCCGTGAGGCGGGTGTGCGTGAGGTGCATATGCGCATCGGGTCGCCTGCCATCAAGGCCCCCTGCTACCTCGGGGTCGATATGCCCACGCGGGCGGAACTGATCGCGTCTGATCTCGAGAATGAGGAGGTCCGTTCATCCATCGGGGCAACTTCGCTGCATCATATCACGCTGGACGCCCTCATCGAGGCAGTGGGCATGCCGCGTGAGGACCTCTGTATCGGATGCCTGACCGGTGAGTATCCTCTCCCGATAGGAAACGAGTGCTGCTGTCCCCGTACCATGCGTTGTGTAGCACGCACCTACCAGTCCGGCCTGGAGACGTTTGCGAAGGAGGCCTCCCCCGTGGAGACGCCTGCGTCAGACGCCCCACAGAAGGACTAACATCTGCGCAGAGGGGCACCCCTGCCGGCCCCCTCGGGGAATTCTTTTTTTTTCTCTGTTCTCCGGATGGATATGCCGCCTGGTGTAGTGCGTATGGCATCACGGTGTCCGGCGTCCCATGATGCGCCCGGAGGCTGTTGCCCGGAACCTCCGCTCGTGTGCGTGGAGCATTGCAGTCGGATGACAGCGTTTCCTGTAAGGTTGATGACCTGAGCGTCGGCTTTCATGCCGGAGAAGAAAATAAAGGGAAAAATGGGATTAATTGATAAATAAATGCGTAAAATAGCGAGGGATGGATTTGAACCATCGGTCTACGGGTTATGAGCCCGTCGGGATTTCCTGACTACCCCACCTCGCTCCTGAGAACTGTGCCATACTACTATGGTTCGTCTACTGATATAACTTTTCATTATATCTCTGGGGCCCGGATTCCGGAAAAATCCGTCCGGGAGGGGTTTAATAGCCACCAATAAATATCGGGGCGACTCACCGGTTGCATATGAGTGATGAGATAGAGGATGAAGAGCTCGAACGGCTGCGCGAGAACCGGCGGGAGCAACTGGAGGCATTGATGGGGCGGGGGCAGGAAGCGACCGGGGTAGTGGAGATAACCGAACTGAATTATGCTGATATCATCCGTGACAACGAAAAGGTCCTCATCGACTGCTGGGCGGAATGGTGCGGGCCGTGCCGGACGGTGGGTCCGGTGATTGACGAACTGGCAGTCGAGTTCGCCGGTATCATAACGGTGGCGAAATGTGATGCGGATGCCAACCCCTCGGTGATGCGGTCGTATCAGATCAGCGCCATTCCCACGCTCCTGTTCTTCAGGAACGGGCAGATGGTGGGGCGACTGACCGGCGCCTACCCCAAGGAGATCATACGCAAACGCCTCGTCGACGCATTCGACCTCCTCCCCTGAACGGTGCTGCGGCTTCGACATATGTTGAAATATTGCCGGGAATAGTGCCTATCAAATGGGGGAGAGCAGGTCCCTGGGAGGGGTTCCGGAGGGGCCTCCTGTGCCGTTGTTCGAAACGGGGGGTGCCTGTCTCTCCTCCTCACCGTGAATGAGATACTTTCATATGGCGGGTGCGTGCAGATGGCGTCTGTCAGGGATGTTTTTATAAATATTCCTGCGGCACGACTGAATTGATCATGATTTTTTATCTGGATAATATGCGCGTGCGGGAAAAATCGCTCCTTTCCCCATCGGGAAATAATCCATGATTCGGCACATGCGCGGTCAAAATAAGAATATGGCTCCGTATAGCTGTTTTTTTAAAAAATTTGCCTTTCAAATCCACGATTTTGGCTCATTTGGCTGTAATTCTCAATCGAATACGAATCCAGACTTATTTGGGTTCTATTTTTCCAAACGGGGTTCAAAAAATGGGTTGGCGCCAACGAAACCTTTATATGTGAGCCTGCAAGAGGCTTCAATGTAGAGAAAAATGGAGTTTGGTTTCATCACCGGCTTTGGAGCCTTAAAGCCCATGAGGATCTATGACATGGAGGAACGCGATGAGTATGTCCCCGAGAGGTACTCGGACATCTCGTGCCTGGACTATGCGTCCGAATGGCATATCGAGGATCGCGAAATTCTGGTCATGGTCTCCGAACGGGATGAGGTTGACTAGAAAGAGACATTGAATTTTTAGTCCCTCGCCCTCCCCTCAATGTTCCATCGCCGCAGCAGGACCCTGTCCCGGGACACGGGCCGTTCCCGGGGCCTTGCCCCCCAACTTTTGTCCATTCCTGCAAAGGAAATGCTCCTTTTAGGCAATAAACCGTATATGGGTTTATTAAAAAGACCCATGCCCCATCGTTTTTTCTGTATTTTTCGGCTGCCGCTCCCCCATACTATCCGAGTTCAAAGGAGGTGATGCCATAGATATGCTCTGCCGGGAGATCCGGTATCTGTCCCCGGTAGAGGCGTGCGGTCCCGAAGACCTCCTCCATCCTGTTCTTCCTGGCAAGGGCGATGGCTGAGGGATTTGCCTCCGGGGTGTCGAAGAAGAAGGTATCTCCCCGGACACCTGTGGTGAGGGCACCGAAGATCTCCTCAGCAATCGCAGGTGAGTCGGCAAAAAGGGGGCCGATTTTATGCCCCGTCCGGCACGGGCGGATCATCCCGTAGCCCTGTATCCTCTCACCCTCGAGCGAGACAAGGGCGGTGGCACCGGGCTGCCGGATCCATTGTTCGAGAAAGGTGCGGCGCTGACAGAAGAAGTGGCGGGCATCGTAGGAGGCAAGGAGATCGAAGGGCACATCGGAGGCCGGGACGAGGGTGTCGGATGCCGTTCCGAGTGCGGTTCCCTGCCAGCGGATGTTACGCCAGGCAAAGGAGAAACCGTATGCCGATTGATATTTGTCCTGCATTGCATCGACCCCGTCGCCACCGAGGGTCCGTCTCCCGGCATGGGCGACGCCTGCATCAAAAAGCGCCGTCCCGACACCCGAGCTACGGTGGTCCGGCCGGACGATGTAGAAGCCTGCAAAGGCATATCTCTCGTCATAGTTGGTGACCGCGATGCACCCGACGATTTCACCTTTGGCATCCTCAGCGACGAACCATCCGGCAGGGTCCACAGCATAATGGCACGGCCCGTCGTGGATGCCGGGGTTCCATCCCTCCTCAAAGGCCCATTCCAGGGGGAGGCCGAGTTCGTCCGGGTGCATGGTCCGTATGATGTATCCGTCGGGTACGTTCATCTTCCGTTCTCCGTGGATGAGACGTCTACCCGGCACGGCAAAAATGGGTACTTATTGTACCCGGCGAAGTGGTCATTCCCAGGGCCGGACGGGATGGAGGAGATACTCCCTCGTCCCGAGCCCGATCTTCTGCGCATGGGTGAGCTGGAACGGACCTCTGGTTTCAGGGAAGAGGCCGGCAAATTTGTCCTTTCCCGGGGCGTGGTGGGTGCCAAGCATCGTACCGGCAAGGCCCGTCTCCCCATTGACGAGGTCATAGGCCGCTGCATCGATTGCCACCGGGTCCGCTCCTGCAAGGATACCGATATCACGGACAATGGGGGCATCGCTCCACCCTGCACAGTCGCAGAAGGGGGTCACGTGAGTGACGAAGGTGAGATAGGCAGCCTTCCCCTGCTTTCCAACGACTGCACCTGCGGCATACTCGGCGAGGCGCTCGGTGAAGGGAACGACGCCGGTTGCATAGTTCAGGTAGATGGCCTCCGAGGGGCAGGTCTCCATGCACTGGCCGCAGGCGAGGCAGATCTCTTCGTTGATTGTCGCTTTCGCGTCATGGATTGCGACCGCCCCCACGGGGCAGACCGCCTGGCACATCATGCATGCGGTGCAGCGGTCCCGGTTCACCTGCGGCAGCAGGGCATTGTGCTGCTCTTTCTTGCCCGCAGGTGTTGCCGCCCCCATCGCGAGGTTTTTGATGGCACCGCCGAAGCCCGCGATGATGTGCCCCTTGAAATGGGAGACGACGACCATCGCGTCCGCATCGAAGATATCGCCGGCGATACGCACGTGGTCGAAGTGGGTGCCGGCAACCGGCACCACGACCTCGTTCCTCCCGTCAAGGCCGTCGGCGATGATAATGGGAGCGCCGGTGGTCGCATAGGAGAACCCGTGTTCGATGGCGGTCTCGAGATGCTCGACTGCATTTTGCCGGGAGCCCTTGTAGAGGGTGTTCGTATCGGTGAGATAGGGCCGCCCGCCCGCCTCGCGGATGAGCCTCACCACCTCCCGCACGAAGACGGGGCTCACAAAGGTCTCGTTTCCCCGCTCGCCGAAGTGGACCTTGATGGCGACCAGGTCCTCCTCCGCACAGCACCCGGCTGTCCCTGCGGCATCACAGAGGGTCCGGACTAGATCGGTTGTGGCAACCCCCGGCGGTTTTTCTCTCAGGTCTGCAAACCAGACTGGTGACGGCATTCGTTCATCATCTCCTGAGCGGATGATTGCCCCCGGTCCTGTTGAAGATTTCCCTTCCCTTCGGGGTCAGGTGATGACGGCCCGCTCGACGGTCCGCCACGCAAGGGCGAAGGTCACCACCGCAAAGACAAGAAGGGCACCGAAGGCAAGTGCGATATCGCCCGTCGTGGTCAGGTACTCCACGCCAATCGCAGTGAAGTGGTCGCCGATGGCAAAGTGACGGATGCCGGTGACGAGGTAGGTGAGGGGATTTACCGCCACCAGCCACTGGAGGGCTTCGGGAAAGGCATCCGTCGGGTAGAGGGCGTTTGAGGCAAAGAAGACGGGCATCGTAAGCAGCGTTGTTACCCCCTGAAATCCCTCCGGCGACTCGGTGACGAGCGCGATGGCCGTGGAGAGCGAGAGAAACCCGATGGCAAAGACCGCGATAAAGGCGAAGATGCCGACAAGCGACCCGGCCACCTCCACTGCGGTCTTTCCCACGAAGAATGCGACCCCGAGGAGGAGGCCGATGACGATGATCACCGTTGCCTGGAACGAAGACTTCGTCACCCCGGAGAGGCAGAGGCCGAAGATGATGTCGCGCCGGGGCATGGGGGAGGCGAGCATCTCGCGCATCAGGCCCCAGTTCTTGTCAAAGAGGAGGATGAACCCGCCGAAGAGGTTCGTGAAGAGGACGTTCATTGCAATCACGCCTGCCGCCATGAAGGTGAAGTACCCGACACTCGGGACGCCCGGCAGCGCTCCCGTATCCCCCATCATGATACGGTCGAAGTTTGCTGCCATCGCGATCCCGAAGAACGCGAGCCAGAGCGCCGGCTGGAGGAGGGAAGAGAAGAGCTGTGTCCTGAACCTGAAGTAGCGCAGCATATCGCGCCAGTAGACGGTGAGAAACCCGAATACTCTCATCAGTGCCCCTCCCCTGCAGAATTGTCCCTGAGCTTTCTCCCGGTGAAGTGGACGAAGACGTCGTCCATGGAAGGTTTTTTCAGGTTGACTGATATGACCGTGATCCCTTCTTCCTCCAGCCGGTGCATCACGACGGGAAGGACGTGGGTCCCGTCCCCTGCGACGAGGAGGGTGAGGCCCGCGGGGTCCTTCTTCACCCCGGTGATGCCCTCCATCCCACGGATGACCGCCTCTGCGGCACGGTCGTCTCCGGTGCAGAGCATGATGATGTCCTCGCCGAGGGCGTTTTTCAGGGAGAGGGGCGTTCCTTCGGCGATGATCTTCCCGTGATCGATGATGGCAACACGGTCGGAGAGCCGGTCCGCCTCGTCCATGTAATGGGTGGTGAGAAAGATCGTCGTCCCTTCCCGGTTCACCGCCTGCAAGTAGTCCCACATCCGCAGCCTCGTCTGAGGGTCGAGGCCGATAGTGGGTTCGTCGAGGAAGAGGACGACCGGGCGGGTCATGAGGCCGCGGGCGATCTCAAGGCGGCGTTTCATACCGCCGGAGAGGCGTTTGGTGCGGACCTTCGCCCACCCTGTCAGCTCGACCAGTTCGAGGAGTTCGGCGATGCGGGCTGCACGCTCTGCCCGGGGGAGGCCGTAGAGCCTGCCGTGGAACTCCAGGGTCTCTGCCACCGTGAGGTCGCGGTCGAGGGTGTCTTCCTGGAAGACGATGCCGATGTCCTCCCGGACGGCCTGTGGGTCGGATGCGAGGTCATGGCCGGCGATCTTCACCGTCCCCTCCTGGATGCGAAGGAGCGTGGTCAGCACGTTGATGGCGGTGCTCTTTCCTGCGCCGTTGGGGCCAAGAAATGAGAATATCTCGCCCCTTCCGATGGTAAAGGAGATGCCGTCGACCGCTGCAAAGTCCCCGTAACGGTGCCGGAGACCGTCGACCCTGATGATCGCATCATCCATGGCCAGCACCCTCAGGTTCCTCATAGGTGCCGTCACACTCTTCTCCCCCTTCGTTATCCCGGCACCTCTTCTGGTCTTCTTCTTCCTTCCGGGATTCGTCCGTGGTTTCCCTGTTCTCTACGGCCGATCCGGGGGGGCCTTTGCCGGCGAGGGCTACCAGCCGTGCGACGAAGGTTGCGATGAAGAGGACGCCCGTCGCCGCTTCGAGCATCGCAAGCGATCTGCTTACATTTCCCACCGGGATGAGGTCGCCGTAACCGCAGGTGGTGATGGTCACGAAGCTGAAGTACATCGCATCACCGTATTCGATGGTCCCGAGGACCTCAGTGTCCGGGTAGAACGTCGCAAATGAGCCCGGCACCGCAAGGGCGGTGATGAGGTAGAGGGTCCCCCAGAGATAGGCAAAGAGGAGGTAGACACAGACGGCCCCGAAGATGGTGTCTTTCGTAACCGTGCGGGTCGTAAGAATGCGGTGGAGGATGACGAGGGTGACGAAGAGGAAGAATGCCAGGTTGGTGAGTAAGGCGAGGGTGCTGATCAGTGCAATCTCTCCACCGAGGTACTCCGCCCACGAGGTAACGGCGGTCGGGATGAGGAGGAGGATGGCGATGATGAAGTTGCGTTTCGTGTCGATGAGGGAGTAAACACTGAGGATCAGTATGGCGGTCGTGAGAACCCGGAGCAGGAGATCCCCCGGGTCAAGTTCCCCCACAAACGGGTAGACGAAGATGATGATGACGAGGCTTGCGAGGAGGAAGAGGAACCGGTTCTCCGTCCGGCCGTACCACCGGCCACGGACCCATCTTCCGTATTCTTCGCTTTCGTCGTCCATCCATCTCTCCTCGCGGTGCATCCTGCCGGGGATGGCAGGTTTCCTGGATCCTGTGGTGCTTCGGCCCCCTGCAGGATGCTCTCTCCGGCCCGGTGGCTGGATCAGAGGTAATCGTCGTCGTCCCCGTCGTAGATGCCGTAGGCCGTCATGTCATCGTCTTCATCATCGGAAAACGGAAGATCGATGATAACGGACCCGTCCTCCAGCACATCTCCGATGCTCAGATATGTACGGGGGGGGACTTCCATTTCAGCGATCTCTCCGTCGGGCCGTTCAACCTTCACCCACATGATATGCAATCATCCTTCCTTTTGGACCATACGGTCCCATATCTGAATACTCTCACGCTCCCTATTTGAGATTTTCTCCCCCCGTGGATATGGCTTCGGGAAAAAGGGCGGGGGGAGGCTCCCGGCCGGACGGTTTTTCAGGCCCGGCCCTTGTAGCCCTGCGCAAGGCTCCATGCCTTGCCCGCGTACTCTCCCAGGGTCCAGTACGAATTGTCGGGCATGGTCAGGAGTATCGGATTGACCTTGCGGACATCGGGTACGCCGTTTCTGAAGTACTCGTCCGAGGAGTAGGCAGCGACGATCTCGCCGATGAAGAGGTAATCGGTGGGGAGGTCGATCATCTCCACAAGGACGCACTCTGCGTTCATCGGGCAGTTTGCGATCATCGGGACATTTTCGAGTTCGCCATAGAATGAATCGAACAAGAGGGATTTGTCTTTGGTTGTTGCGGAGACAAGACCGCAGTAGTCCGTCTCAACGAGCAGGTCATGGTTCGGGTAATTGACACTGAAGGCCTGTTCGTCGAGGATGGATACGGGGGTGATGCGCGATTTTGCAATGGCGACGCCGAGCATCGGGGGAGTAGTATTGACCCGGGTGACCCACCCGGCGGAGACGTAATTGGGTCTGGTCCCGTTCATGGTACCGACGATGGTGACCGGCATCGGGCAGAGAAAGAGATTGGTGCCGACTTTTCTCTTCGGTGGGTGTTCGGAAACCGTCGCTGTGGACTCCGTGTGGTTGTATGTGGCATTCTGCATTCTCAAACCTCCCGGGGCCAATCCATCACCGGGGTGCTGGATGCCCTTTCGGTACTGTTCCCCGCTCAGGTGGGGATACCGAGAGGTCGTTTTCTGGACATAAAAATATATAGAAAAAGGAAAAATGGAGGTATTTTGACAAAAGATCTAATAAAAATGTTTCATTTTATTTTCAAATAAAAAGAATTCGTGATTTGGTGGTATTTTATTTTTTCGAGTTGAACTTCGACGAAAATATGATTTCTTTCGGCAAAGAGCCGCATATCAGGGTACTATGTCCTGCTTCATGATCGCATGGAGGATGCAGTCATAGTAGGTGCCATTGTGGCAGACAAACTCATCCATCGCCCCTTTCTGACGCATTCCCAGCCGTTTCATGAGTTTTGCCGAGCGCTGGTTCTCCTGGAGCCTGATGGCATAGATCTGGTGGAGGCCGAGGGTGTCCAAGCCGTACCTGATGCTCTCCGACGCGGCTTCGGTGCCGTACCCCTTGCCGCGGTACGCCGGCGCAATCCATAGGCTGAGCATCGCATTGCGGTGTTCCGGGTCGATATGCATAAGGGTGCTCGTCCCGATGAGGGCAGCGGTGTCCGTGAGGCTGACCGCGAAGGTGACCGAAGAACCGTCCCATGTCCACCCCCGGTTGAATGCCAGCCGGTCCTCGATTGCCGCAACGGAGGGGGCGGCGGCCCCGTCCTCAGGATCGGTGGCTGTGTATGCACTGTCGACCAGGGATGCAATGGAGTGGGCATCGTCCGGGGTAAACGGCCTGAGGTAAAGCCGCTCTGTGGTCAGTATGGGATGTGCCATTCATTATCTCCTGTAATTCTGGTAGGCATTTAAATGCGGCGAATATGCCGGAAAATCTTGAATAGCACTCAATTCGGGTTCACCGGCACTCTTATTTTCTGGTTAATTGACTGGAATGGTATATAATGATTTGTTTTCAAAGGGGCATGTTTATTATTTATGATTAACGTTTGATCCCACTTTCCGTATAGCCATACACGGGAACCGGGGTCCCGTTTCGGGTCCCTTATCCGTGGGTGGCCGTACTGCCGGCCGCAAGCTCCGTCCAGGGGACGCGTGTCCAGGCGCCGGCATGCACTCGCATCACGTCGAATGCGGGGGAGGACTTCGTCGTTTTCATAAGACCTTCGGCCCGCAGATGCCGAGGTACCGGATGTGGTCGAGATGGTGCTGTATGCCATCTGCGGGGCAATTACCCGATTCGTCTCCTGATCCGGCGAAATATCGTCTCGGTTGGTTCTTCAGCGGAGTCGTTCTCGGTGATCAGCTGGGCGAGCCATCGCGTCTCGTCCTGCGAGGCGAGGATGAAGGCGACGACGATCGCCAGCGGGAGCGAGAGGAACATCCCCGCCGGACCGAGGATGAGGTCCCAGACGAGGAGTGAGATGAGGATGTAGAGGGCCGTCAGGCTGAGGTGGCGTGAGGCGATGCGGGGGAAGTAGACGGTCTCGACGAGGAAGTTGATCACTGCGATGCCCACCAGCGAGACGAGGAGCCCGGGAATGCCGAACTGGAGCCAGGCAAGGATGACGCCTGGGATACAGGCGAGGAGGAGGCCGATGTAGGGGATGTAGCTGAGAATGATGGTGAGCACTCCCCAGAGGATAGCAAGGTCGACGTCGAGTGCCCAGAAGAAGGTGCCGATTGCGACCCCGAGGACGATGTTCGTCTTTGTCCGGACGATCATCACGTCGATGATGCTCCGGATGAACCGGTGCACACGTTCGGGGATGTTGTCATGCCCGGGAAACGCCTCCTGGAGGCGGACCGGCAATGTGGGAAGTTCGAGGAGGACGAAACCCGTGATCACGAGGACGAAGAAGGTGTCGGTGGCAAGCTTCGTCAGGTTGGAGAGGATGGTCACCGCCGGCGTGATGAGGGAGGCCAGGTCGGGGTGCATGAAGGTCTCTTCTGTGATTTCGCTGAAGCCGAACTGCTGGAGGATGGCTGAGATCGCTCCAATGTTTGCATTCAGCTGTGCCTGATAGGTAGGAAGATCCTCTACGAGAAGGCCGAAGGAGAGGGCGAAAATCCCGAAAAAAGAGAGCAGGACGATGAAGAGGAGACCGAGGACGATGGCAACGGCGAGCGGCACCGGGACCCGGTGTTCCTGGAGCCAGGCGGAGACGGGGGCGCCGAGGAGGGCGAAGAAGAACCCGAAGAAGATGATATTGAGGACCTCGGTGGTCATCATCATGCCGATAATGAGAAGCGTGAGTGCCCCTCCGGCGATGAGATATCGTTCCCAGTTGGCAAAATTCCGGCTATCCATAGAGTCTTCTCCGTATGAATCAGGAGGATGTCACCTGCGGCATACATCAGCATTTCTATTATATTCGTGTGAGAAGGGGTAAAATTGGCCTCTGTTTGACGTGAAAATGGCAGAGAATTGGCTATCGGAAGCACATGCGGCTGCTGGGATTGCGGGCGGGCGCGGGTGGTGCCGCTGGAGACGCCGGGGAACTATCCTGTGAGTCCCGGCTACGGGAAACAGCCAATGCCGGCGGCCGCTGCCTCTTCTTCGACCCCGAGGTGGTGTATCCATGCCCTGAGATCCCGCTCGCAGAGGTGATCGGAAAAAAGGGTGTAGAGGAAGGAGGCGTCCTCCGGTGTCCCGCCGGGTGCCGCCGGCCGGAGGGTGAGGGGGATGAGGATCTCGGGCGGTGCGATGAAGAGGCGGTGCGGCCCGAAGCGGAGGTGGCGACGGTGCAGGTAGGCGTACTCCTCGGCTTCGTGGTGGAGGCAGCGGACGAGTGCGTTCGGGAAGAAGCCGTCCCCCGGCGTGATGCGGATGCCCTGTCCGCTCACCATCCTGAAGAGGTCGTCATATCCGCCCGGCGTCATGACGGCAAAGCCGGCCGTATGGACACCGGCCATGACGTCCAGGAAGAGCGAGGGGCTGAGATGGGGGATGAGGATCTCCGCCTCTCGGCACCCGTCCTCTCTCCCGAGGAGGGTGGCGATGTACCCGCCGGCCACCACATACCCGCAGGAGTCCCGGATGGTGGTGGTGAGTCCGATGACAAAACGGTCGGACGCGGTCGGGTCCTTCTCCTGCAGCGTGATGACCCGCCCTGCCGTGCTCACCTGTATGCGACCGTCCCCCGTTGCATGCAGAGGTATGGTAGTCCGTTCTTCACATACATTGTGGAAAGGGGGAGGCTAGGCGCCTGCCGTCCGCGAATGGGAGGAAATTACCCCGCCTTGCCACGTGGTGGTCATGCCTGTTTTTTCCTTCCGGATGCATAGCGGCGGTTCTTCAGGTTCGTCCAGTGGCGGTACAGCCCCTTCAGGTGCTTCATCGCGGGCCGAAGGATGACGAACGCGGGCCCTTCAAAGGTGCGGGAGACCTCCTGCAGGAGGTCCGGGATGGGGAGGTGCTGGGGGCAGGCCTGCACGCATTTGCCGCACCTGCGGCAGAGCCCTGCATAACTCTCTTTATCCATGATGCCACCCATCTGCCCGATATAGTAGTGGAATGCCGGGTCTTTGCCGAAGAGCCCATAGTTGTTGTAGTGGGCAAAGCAGCCGGGAATGTCGACGCCGAAGGGGCAGGGCATACAGTAGCCGCACCCCGTGCAGTCGACCAGCATCCGTGCCCGGTAGACGTCCCGAACCCGTGCCATCATCGAAAGTTCGTCATCAGAAAGCGAGTCTGCGAGGGCGTCTTCTGCCGTGTGGATGTTCTCACTGA
>JAENZA010000221.1 GCA_016841485.1 Methanobacteriota archaeon | reverse complement strand
TCCCGGCCCCGAGTATGATCCCCACACCCGAGAGAGTGACGGCAGGCAGCCCGAGCTCACGCCGGAGCGAATCTCCGGGGTTCGGGGCGTCCGATTCCTCTTCGGCCATATGCATTATCTGTGCCTGCCCCATTTATGGGTATCCGGCAGGCCCTGCCGTACTCCGGCGGCGATTATCAGGCAACAACCCGCCACACCATACTTTTATCGGATGCATGGCTCCGGGAGGCGTTCGTGCGGGGGGAGAGACATGGGGCAGGCGGGATCCCGGGAGGAGAAGGCGGTCTTCCCTGAAGCCAGGCAGAAGATAGACGATACTCCCCTCCTGCACATCGGCGGCCGGTTCGAGGATCCCGGGCGGGTGCCCGGGATGAGAAGGCTACGGCCCGGGTCTGCGCATAACGTATATATACCCGTCCTGCCCCAGGTGGCCTCCCTGCCGGGTGGGGGGAGTGATTGGATGGCACAGAATGTTATTGATATCCTGAAGCAGGAGCACGAAATGGTGCTCTCGCAGTTCTCGGAACTCTCAAGCAAGGGCACGAGCAACAGGAGGCAGAAGTACAACTCCATCAAGGAGAACCTCATACCGCACATGATCGGGGAAGAGCAGGCCGTATACCCGAGGCTCATGGAGTCGGGGATGCGGGATATGGCGCTTGAGGCGATCGAGGAGCACAACGCGGTCAGGACGCTGCTCGGCCAGCTCGACAGCGCGTCCACGTCGGAAGAGGACGTCTGGGTGGCGAAACTGAAGGTGATAGAGGAGAACGTAGAGCACCACATCAGCGAGGAGGAGAAGATCTTCCCGCAGATGCAACAGAAGATGAGCAGCGACGTTCTCTCGAGCCTTGGCAGCCGGTATGAGGAGGCAAAGAGAAGCGCGATGCCGGTTGCGGCGCGCTGAGCGATCGGGCGTTATCTATGCGGGTGGATGCGCAAGCATCGACGCCCCTGTTTTTTCCGGCCGGGATCTCGTGAGGCGGGAAGAATCCGGCGAAATCGTTAAGTGCCATGCCTCCTACTGCTCATCCGGACGGAGGCCACATATATGCCACAGATTCTTGAACTGATCCGGGGTGATCACGACTTTATCAGAGGTCTCTTCGACGAGCTCGAGAGCAACCCCGATACCCGGGATGTCCGGTGCATTACGCTCCGTCGGGAGCTGCCGGGACACATGTACGCAGAGGAGGCCACACTGTATGCGCGGCTCCGGGATGTGGTGCCGGAGGAGATCCGGCAGTCGCTTGCTGAGCACACCGAAACCCGTGAAACGCTGGCCCGGTTCGAGGTAATCCCTCTCAGGGACGACGCCTGGATGCCGGCGCTCCGCGACCTGAGGAAACTGGTCGAGGCGCACTTCACCTCGGAAGAGAGAGAGGTCTTCACCCGGGCGGAGCATCATATCAGCCCGGCTGAACTCTTCGGGTTGGGGGAGATGTTTGAACAGGAAAAACAGAAAGCGGCACAGTTCGCGGTGGTGTAACTGCTGACGGCGCAGAACCAGCGATGTCTGATTCTACTTTGTGCGCTTGCCTGAAAGGAACTCCACTGCTCTCCCGGTGAAGGAGACCCTTCGGGAAGTCGCACCTGGCAGCGGCTCATGCACCCCATGGTGGGACGGAAATAACGACACCATCCACTGCCGGATAACGAA
The DNA here is from genome assembly GCA_016841485.1 of Methanobacteriota archaeon. GTDB lineage: Archaea > Halobacteriota > Methanomicrobia > Methanomicrobiales > Methanomicrobiaceae > Methanovulcanius. The sequence goes on along the minus strand of JAENZA010000221.1, from coordinate 171 downwards.
AACCATGCTCGAAGAACATATCATAGAAACGTGCGTTACCCGAAAACAGACAATCAGGAAGAAACAACGAACGCTCGCGCAAAATAATTCACTAGAAGAGCAGTCATTCAGAGTAAGTAATGAAGGTAATAGCAGCGAGCTGCACTTCCCGAGGGCTCTCGCACCTCAGTA
>JAENZA010000024.1 GCA_016841485.1 Methanobacteriota archaeon | reverse complement strand
GACTGGTCGGGCTTTGGGGTTCCGTCCCGCGGGGTGCCACGCGAAGGGGGTGGTTTCCGTTCTGTGTACATACGATCTAAAAGGCCATGCGTCATGATGCCTGCTCGATCTGCGTCTGCATCGCGTTCCTCTCAAACACGAGCGGTTTTCAATTTTGTTCTCCAGATTAATCTCTGCGGCATATGGGAATACACGTTGCTTGGACATCGGGACTAGATGCAGGTGAGCGGAAGTCAGACCGGCAGAAGAGCAGGAGCATGAGATACCTGCAGGAACTCTGTTGCTGGTCGCGGATTGTGCGAGGCAGAGAGGTGAAAGATCCGGGTGCGGTATTTCTCTTCATTCAACCGAGCTGCTTGTCTCATCGAAGGACTGCCTCAGCCTTTCGCGCCGGTTTTGTCTGCACACGCCAGACGGCACCAGAACCGTGATATGGTATTGCAAATGAGAGTATTGGTATACCCTTCCGGTAACGGAGGGTTTTCCTCAGGAGCAGCGACCCGGATGGAAGGAACCATCCTTCCGGGGATAATAATGAGAAGTGAGTTCCCCACGCATGTGGGGATGAACCGTCATCGATGGGAACAAGTGTGCGGGGTAGACCGAGTTCCCCACGCATGTGGGGATGAACCGACGGCACCCTCCTGGAGGTGGCCGGAGAAGTGGAGTTCCCCACGCATGTGGGGATGAACCGAACCTTACCGGTTTTTCCGGGCCGTATATATGGAGTTCCCCACGCATGTGGGGATGAACCGTAATGACCCCCGACACCCCAGACCGCTACGAGGAGTTCCCCACGCATGTGGGGATGAACCTCGTCACCGAGTGCCGGAGTTGCGGCCGGGTCAGAGTTCCCCACGCATGTGGGGATGAACCGACGAGTGCGCCCTGCCAGATCTCGAGCCCTTGGAGTTCCCCACGCATGTGGGGATGAACCGGCCACCGGCCCCGACGTCCGGCTCAACGTCCGGAGTTCCCCACGCATGTGGGGATGAACCGTTCCGGCGCCACCTCGGGCGCCTCGCTCTGCTGAGTTCCCCACGCATGTGGGGATGAACCGAGATCGCGGCGGTGCACGAGGTGACGATGGCGGAGTTCCCCACGCATGTGGGGATGAACCGTTTTGCCGTTGCCTCTTAACGCTTGCGAACCTGAGTTCCCCACGCATGTGGGGATGAACCGTGTCGGTGATTTCCTTTATCTATGCAGTCCCGGAGTTCCCCACGCATGTGGGGATGAACCGCAGCATCTCGACCGTATAATGAGCATCGGACGGAGTTCCCCACGCATGTGGGGATGAACCGCAGACCGGCGCGCAGCCGCCAAGGGGCCCCGTGAGTTCCCCACGCATGTGGGGATGAACCGTTAACTACCAGGAGAGCAGCCACAGCCACGATGAGTTCCCCACGCATGTGGGGATGAACCGGCATGAAAGGCACGTAATTTCGGAAAGTGGTTGAGTTCCCCACGCATGTGGGGATGAACCGATATTCCTCGGGTGGTCACCGCCGACGTTGGAGAGTTCCCCACGCATGTGGGGATGAACCGCCGGGGCTCCCGGACCCGCTCTCAGGCTGGCTGAGTTCCCCACACACGTGGGGATGAAACTGAACCGCCGTCCGTGCAGGACTTCGACGTCTGGAAACGGTGTCCCCCCTCTGCATCGGGACACCCGCCATACCGATGTTCACCAGCGCTCCACACCATGTACTCCCCTGAGTGTGTGGCAAAACAACGGTTCCGGCGTGAAAAAGATTGAAAATCCCATTAAACTCTTTACTTTCGCCCCACGATAGGACACTATATATATACAGAGACCATTCGGAGATCAACGAGATGTCTCCCGTCATCTCCGGAGATGAAGTCCATGGATCTCCCTAATCCTCTCTATCTCCAATACTGGGGTAAAAAAAGCAAAGATGGACACACACCGATGTTCCACCTGCTCCCGTACCATGCCCTCGATGTGGCTGCCGTCGGCACAATCCTGCTCAGGAACGACCCGATGCTACGAGAGCGCCTCAGCATAATCGGTCTTGAAGAACAGGACCTCGAATCCCTCGTATGTTTTCTCCTCGCCATCCACGACACGGGCAAATTTTCAACACCGGCGTTCCAGCGGATGATTTCCGATCTTCCTAGAGAAAACCGGCTGAGGAGGCACCACGCCGATCTCGGATACCGGCTCTGGAGGGAACACCTCTGGAAGAAGGCAACGGGCGAAGGCTGGCTCAGGCTCAGGGACGGTACAGACGCAGAGGCCGGATGGAGCATCGTCGATCCCTTCTTCAAACTATCCTGCGGTCATCACGGCAGACCACCGAATGAAGAGGAGACATCAATCAATGAGTGGTTTACCAACGAAGACAAGCGTGCGGCGGAGGAGTTCGTCAGAGACTGCGCAGCGCTCTTCTTCGTCGACGGCCTCCTCCCTCTGTCCGGAGGGCGGGAAAACGTCCGGACAGTCAAAAAGGCATCGTGGCTTATCGCCGGCCTCTGCGTGCTCGCCGACTGGATCGGGTCGGACGAACGCTACTTCCCACTCAACGAAGACACCGTCGATCTCTCGCAGTACCTGACCATCACCGCCCTCCCGAATGCAGCGACGGCAGTCAGGGAGAAGGGTGCCGTTCCGTCCGTGCCGTCGCAGGAGCGCAGGATCGAGGATCTCTTCCCGGAGATATTCCCAAAATATTCGCCAACCCCACTTCAGGCCCACGCCTCTTCATGCTCTCTTGGAGAAGGGCCGCACCTCTTCATCATCGAAGACGCCACCGGGAGCGGAAAGACCGAAGCGGCCATCACCCTTGCACACCGGCTCATGGCAGCCGGCGAAGGGCAGGGGATCTATATCGCGCTTCCCACCATGGCAACCGCCAATGCCATGTATGGCAGGGTTGAGAATGTGGCGGGAAGGCTCTTTGAGGACAACACTTACTCCACGGTTCTAGCTCACTCGGCCAGTCGGCTCTATGGCGTGATCAGGGCGTATCTCGAAGGAGAGGAAGGAGCGAGAAGATACAGTTCTTCCGGAACGGCTTGGCTCGCGGACAACAGGAAGAAGGCCCTCCTCGCCCAGGTGGGGGTGGGAACCGTCGACCAGGCACTCCTTGGGATTCTTCCGGTCCGTCACCAGTCGCTCCGGCTCCTCGGCCTCTCGCGAAATATCCTGATCGTCGACGAAGTGCATGCCTGCGATCCGTACATGCACGAACTCCTGCAACGGCTTCTGGAGTTTCACGGCGCAGTGGGAGGAAGTGCCATCCTCCTTTCCGCCACGCTTCCCGCGAATCAGAGACAGGAGCTCGCCAGAAGTTTCGCACGCCGCATCCCCGAAATAGAGACGAATCTGAAAAAGGTGGGTCTGAAAGCCGACGGCTACCCCCTTCTCACCCACATTTCACGGTCGATTCCGGAGGAAAAGTCCTTCCCCATGGCGCAGCAGCGGCGGATCGCCGTCTCCCTGACTTCTTCACCCGAAGAGGCGGATGCGGCGGTCGTCGCCGCAGCGGAGAAGGGAATGTGCGTCTGCCGGATCAGAAACACTGTCGACGACGCCGTCGCGACATGGCAGCACCTCTCCGCAATCCTGCCCCCGGGCACGGTGCGCCTCTTCCACGCCCGCTTTACGCTCGGTGACCGGCTGAAGATCGAAAGAGAGGTCGAGAACCGTTTCGGCAAAAACAGCAGCCCGGAGGACAGGAGAGGGCGGATACTCGTCGCAACGCAGGTGGTCGAACAGTCACTCGACCTCGACTTCGACTTCATGGTCAGCGATCTCGCCCCTATCGACCGGATCATCCAGCGGGCAGGGAGAGTCCACCGCCACGACCGCGGAGATCGCGGCACGGCAGAGATCATGATCCTTGCCCCCAAGATTCTGGAAGATCCCAGTGAACGGTGGTTTTCCAGAATGTTCCCCGGAGGAGCGGCGGTCTATCAGGACACTGCACGCCTCTGGCTGACCGCGAAGCTCCTCTCGCGAGGCGAGATCAACATCCCCGGAGATGCTCATCCTTTTATCGAAGCCGTATTCGGTGATGAAAGCGAGAAATCGATTCCGGCAACGCTCCACCTTCCGGCTGCGAAGGTGAAAGGAGCCGAGGCTGCAGACGCATCGTTCGCAGCTCAGAACGCCCTCAAGCTGAAACCCGGCTACGCGGCGACCGGAGAGGGGTGGAAGGACGATGTCAGGACACCCACCCGCCTGGGAGAACCGTCGGTGACGCTCCGGCTCGCCCGGTGGGACGGCACGGAGCTCATCCCCTGGGTTGACGACCCCGATCTCCGGGTTGCATGGGACCTCAGCCAGGTAAGCGTCCGCGAAAGCCAGGTCGCAGCCGCAGTAGAATGGAAAGGCCATCTTGCCAAAGTGGTTGAGAAGGCGATCGCAGCGATGCCCGACCGGGGACGGAATGCCGTCATCGTCACCCTCACCTTCGATAACGGAGAATGGACGGGCGTTGCAGCACGAAATCCAGGAAAGGAGGTCAGGATACAGTACGACAGTGATCGGGGACTTGCCATCGCCAGAAACGGATCGGCAGATATTTAAGCATTGCCAATATAGGGAAATGTGTAGAGCAAAATTTAAGTGATAAAGTTATGACAAGGAGGAGGTACCATCACCAACCTAGTATTTGATCGGTGGATCCCGATCAGAAGAAGAAACGGAGAACGAGAGACCATCGCCCCGTGGCAGATCACCGATCAGCACGAGAGCGACAATCCGATTGTAACGATAGCCACGCCACGACCGGACTTCGACGGTGCCCTGGTGCAATTTCTCATCGGCATTTACCAGACCGTCTTCACACCCGAAGACGATGTAGAGTGGAAGGAGAAGCTGATCGATCCCCCGAGCCCGGATGAACTGAAGGCAGCGCTCGAACCAATCGCACCTGCATTCAACCTCGACGGCAGTGGACCCCGGTTCATGCAGGAAGTCGGGATCGACGGTGGAACCGACTGGAGCATCGACAGCCTCCTGATCGGGATGCCCGAAGAGACAAAGATCAGTGATAACACCGACTGGTTCGTAAAGCGAGGGACAGTGCAAGGGCTCTGCCCCAACTGCGCCGCCATGGGGCTCTTTACGCTCCAGACGAACGCTCCTGCCGGAGGGCGCGGCCACATGACGTCCCTCCGGGGCGGGGGGCCGATGACCTGCATCATCCTCGGCCCCACGCTCTGGCGGACCATCTGGGCCAACGTCATCGACCAGGATCACAGGGATGACGACGAAAGCCCGGCAACAGCCAGTGATTCACGCCGCTTCCCCTGGATGGGAGATCTCAGAAGCAGTGAAGCGGGCATCTCGACTAACCCCGAGAACGCCCACCAGGACCAGGCGTTCTGGGGTATGCCACGGAGGATCCTCCTGGATCTCGATGGTGCTCTCCCGGGAACCTGCGACCTCTGCGGTGCAAAGACCGATCATCGGATCACCCGGTTCCGGGCAAAGCCCTATGGCGTCAAGTACGCCGGCTGGGTCCACCCGCTCAGCCCGTACTACCGGAAGGATAAAAATTCACTGGAACTGCTGCCCCTGCACCCGCAGCCGGACGGAATCACGTACCAGAACTGGCTCGGAACGATCGTCAACGACACGGCGAAAGGGACGAAGATCTCCAAGAACGTAGAACGCTTTCCCAGCCGTACGCCCCCCGGCAAGATCAGGCAGATCTACGCCGGGCACGGCGGCCGGCCGCGTCTCTGGCTCTTCGGCTACGACATGGACAACAAAAAACCCCGCTGCTATTACCAGGGGACGATGCCGATCATCGCCACCAGGGAGGAGTGGGCGGCCTCGTTCGAGGACCTCGCCGCAGGTATGGTCAGGTCGGCAGGTGAGGCGGCGAACAATGTCCGATGGTGCGTGAAGGTTAGCCTCTTTGACAAGCCTTCCGATGTCAAAGGGGATCTCTCGGTGATCACCGCACGGTTCTACCAGGCAACCGAAGAGGCGTTCTTCCAGAACCTTGAGGATGCTGCATCCGCTTTGAGCAACGGTGACGATACCTTCGGGATCAGAAAACGGTGGCTTGAGACGCTCAACCATACCGGCAAGCAGCTCTTTGACGAGTATTCCCAGATCGACTTCATCGAAGCAATCGATGCACAGAGAGCGGTCAAAGCCCGCCGGCTGTTAACCACTCCCTTTTCAAAGGCGAACAAAGCGATCCGGGGACATCTCGGCATTCCCGATGAGGATAAAGCGTAAACATATGTGAGGCAGAACCATGACCGAAGCTACAGCACAAACTGAAAACATCTGGCAGGAGACCACTCGTGCGACGATTGCCTGGTGGAAGACACTTAATGAGAATCGCGGCGACCGGGCCGAACTCCGGCGATGCCGCAGCCCGGCCGAGGTGGCTTTCGTCCCGGCATTCTATCGGCTGAAGATGAAGACGCCACAGAATCTTGATCCTGAGAAACTGGCGGCTGTCGCCGGGATTCTCTCCCATGTGGACAGCCTGCCGGAGACAGACAGAAGAGAAACGATAGCCGGACTTTTTGCCCGCCCGGCCGAGGGCGGAACGACGCCCCGGATAAGCGATCCGCGGTTCCGCCGCATCCTGCGGGTGGCGGACTACGACTACACCGAGCTCTACCCGGTGCTGACGCGCTTGATCCGTCAGATCGACCGGAAAGTCCCCACCTCGGCCGTCCCCAGCCTCATCTGGGGGGTCTACAAGTGGGACCAGAAGACGAAGAGATCCTGGGCAGAAGCGTATTACGAACACGTTACTCGAAATGAAGATTGAGGTGAAAAGAATGACAGATTTTATCCAGCTGCATGTACTTGCATCGTATCCCCCATCGAACCTGAACCGCGACGACCTTGGAACGCCGAAGACCGCCATGATGGGAGGAGCAAGAAGGCTCCGGGTATCCTCGCAGAGCCTCAAGCGAGCGTGGCGTGAATCCGCACAGTTCAAGGAAGGCTTTGCCGATCATCTTGGGATCCGAACAAAAGAGATGGGGTGGCAGGTGTACATCGCCCTCAAAACGGGGCGAACGCTCGCGGATGTCATCGCCGAAAAAGGCGGAGAGCCGGTCAACCCCGAGGTCGAAGACAAGAAGGCCGTTGCATGGGCACAGGCAATCGGCGGCAGGTTCGGTAAACTGAAGACCCCGAAGAAAGAGAAAAACGCGGAGAAGTCAAACCCTGAAAAACAGAAGAAAGAGTCTCTCTGTGTCGAGCAGATGGTTCACTTCAGCCCCGAAGAGATCGCGGCGATCGACGACCTGATTGCGAAGCTCTCGAAGGAAGGAAAGACGCCGACGGAGGAGGAACTCGAACTTCTCCGCGAGCAGAGCTCGGCCGTGGACATCGCCATGTTCGGCCGGATGCTTGCCTCGTATCCTTCGTTCAACCAGGAAGCAGCCGTTCAGGTCGCTCACGCGATCACGGTTCACAAGGTAGCGGTGGAAGATGACTATTTCACGGCTGTGGACGACCTCAACCGGGGCGTGGAGGATGTCGGTGCAGGGCATGTAGGTCAGGCCGAGTTCGCGGCCGGGCTCTTCTACGCCTATATCTGCATCAATCGCGATCTCCTTCTTGAGAACCTGAACGGGAATGCCGACCTCGCCGATGCGGCAATCAGGGCTCTCGTGGAGACGGCAGCGAAGGTTGGGCCGCGGGGGAAGCAGAACAGCTTTGCTTCCCGGGCGTACGCGTCCTACCTCCTGGCCGAGCGGGGAAGCCAGCAACCGAGATCTCTTTCAGTGGCATTCTTAAAGCCCGTCGATGGAGAAGACTACCTGAACAGCGCGATCAAGGCACTGGCGAAGACCCGGGAGAACATGGACGCGGTTTACGGGCCGTGCGCTGATGGCTGTAAAGAGATGAACGCCCTGACCGGGAAGGGAACGCTCGGAGACATCCTCACGTTCGTTGCTGATGCCCATGCCTGAGTATCTCGCATTCAGGCTCTACGGCCCGATGGCTTCATGGGGCGGGATTGCCGTGGGAGAGTACCGACCCGGCGAGAGGAGCCCTGCAAAATCGGCGATACTCGGGTTGGTCGGTGCTGCCCTCGGGATCCGCCGTGATGATGCCGCCGCCCAGGCACGTCTGCGAGACGGCTACCGGATGGCGACGATAGCCCACACCCCCGGCAGCCTGCTGCGGGATTATCATACCACGCAGGTCGCGCCGGAGATCGCAAAGAAACGGGCCTGGAAGTTTGCCACGCGGAGGGAGGAGCTGAGCATCCCCCGGGAGACGCTCAACACCATCCTCTCGACACGGGAGTACCTCTGCGATGCTTTCTACACAGTCTGCCTGTGGGGAGCCACGGCCAACCCCCCCTATCCTCTTGCCGAGATTGCGGAGAGACTGAAAAATCCGGTCTTTGCCCTCTACCTCGGGAGAAAGTCCTGCCCGATCGCCCTGCCCGTACAGTCACAGATCCTTACCGGGACAGATCTGCACGAAGCACTGAAAACGGCTTCCTTCAAGGATCAAGATCTCCTGAAGAGGCTTCCCGGGAGAAACGCTGAAGGGATGCTCTTCTGGGAGGGAGACGAGGCAACCAGGTTTGCTTCAGGCCCTGCCTATTCGACCCCCCGGCGCGATCTTCCGGCCGATCGGTCGAAGTGGCTCTTCGAGGAGCGGATCGAGTGTGAGGCACGAATTGAGATCCCGAAGGAGGTGCGGTGATGCAGCATCTCTACCGGATCCGTCTGCGGGACGGCGCCACGACGTCGGCAGGATTCTGGCAGGCGATCCAGAATCCGTACGAGGTGCATGCCATGGTCTGGCGCATCTTTTCCGACGGATCGAAGAAAGAGAGGGACTTTCTCTACCGGATGGAGATGCAGGAGCGCACCCCGCTAATTTACGCCGTCTCCGAGGCTGATCCTGTCGATCTTGACGGGATCTGGCATGTCGAGCAGAAAGACTACTGTCCCGCCCTGAAACCGGGGCAGCGGCTTGGTTTTTCGCTCAGGGCAAATCCGATCAGGACAAAGCGCGACGAGAAGGGGCAGCAGAAACGGCACGACGTCGTGATGGACGCAAAGAGACTGCTCAAAGAGTCGGGTTGTCCACCCGCGGCCCGCCCCCCCGAATCGGTACTGGTCCAGAAGGAAGGATATTCCTGGCTTGCGTCCCGTTGCGAAAATCTCGGTTTTTCAATGGAGGAAGGAATGGTCAGAGCCGACGGATACCACCAGCACCGGTTCAGGAAATGGAACGGGAAGATGAATGTCGCCATCAGCACCATAGATTTCACGGGCGTTTTGACTGTAACCGATCCCGATCGGTTTGAAGAAACATTGTACACGGGAGTAGGATCTGCGAAGAGCTTTGGCTGCGGGCTACTCCTTGTCCGCCCCCTATGAGAGCCGCACATGCTTCCGCACCTCAGGGCGATCCCGGTGAAAGAACGCCTTTCCCTTGTTTTTCTGGAGCGGGGCGAGCTCGATGTTATCGACGGAGCCTTTGTTCTTGTGGATGTGAACGGGATACGGACACAGATTCCGGTCGGTGGGGTGGTCTGCCTCATGCTCGAGCCCGGGACACGGGTATCCCATGCCGCGGTCGTGCTCGCCGCCCGTGTCAGGTGCCTCCTCGTCTGGGTTGGGGAGGCGGGCGTGAGGCTGTACTCCTCGGGCAGGCCGGGAGGTGCACGCTCAGATCGGCTCCTCTACCAGGCGAAACTCGCCCTTGACGAAGATGCCCGGCTGTGTGTGGTCCGAAAGATGTATGAGCTTCGTTTTGGCACGGAAATACCTGAGGATTACACAGTCAACCAGCTCCGCGGTATGGAAGGAGCGCGTGTCCGGCGGATGTATGAAAACCTCGCCCGGCAGCATGGGGTGAACTGGAAGAGGCGAGATTATGACGCCACTGATTGGGGAAGCGGAGACGTCCCGAATCGCTGCCTCAGCTCGGCAACTGCATGCCTGTACGGGATATGCGAAGCTGCAGTGCTCGCAGCCGGGTATTCTCCTGCGATTGGGTTTATTCATACCGGCAAGCCGCTCTCGTTTATCTATGACATCGCTGATCTCGTGAAGTTCGATTCGGTCGTCCCTGCGGCATTTCGGGTGGCTTCACGCCACCCGTCTGCTCCGGAGCGGGAGACACGGATCGCCTGCCGAGATGCCTTCAGGTCAACCCGACTCCTGGAGAAAATCATCCCCCTGATCGATGAGGTACTTGCTGCCGGCGGCCTGTCAATCCCCAAAGCGCCAGCGGGTGCTCTGCCCCCCGCGATACCTGAGGAAAATCCATGGGATCCCTGATGGTTGTCTGCGTTGAGAACGTTCCTCCCCGCCTGCGGGGGAGGCTGGCTCTCTGGCTCGTTGAGGTGCGTTCTGGTGTTTACGTCGGGAACTACTCAATACGCGTGCGAAATATGGTTTGGGAGACCGTCCTTGAAGGCCTTGAGAATGGAAATGCCGTTATGGTCTGGGGCGAACCGAACGAGGCAGGCTACGATTTTGTGACCGCCGGGATGAACCGGCGTATCCCGAGGGAGATGGATGGCGTAAAGTTCATCTCTTTTCTGCCCGAATGTGAGAGTGATCATGCAGGATCCTAAACCGCACTCCCGGCCTCTGATCGTTTCTCTTAGCGAAGAGTGGGGTACGTTCCACATGTGGCGTCTTCTCACCAACAGGTAGAAGGAACTTTCTTTCTATGGGTAATAAGATGAAGAGTGTTCCCCATGCGTGTGGGGATGAACCTGCGGAACTCGTATCAGGCGACCAGATCGCATGGTGTTCCCCATGCGTGTGGGGATGAACCGGCGGCCTCGGCCGGCACGCCGGGCGGCATGAGGTGTTCCCCATGCGTGTGGGGATGAACCGACCCGTACCCGAGTCAGGGTGAATAAGATGGCGTGTTCCCCATGCGTGTGGGGATGAACCGTTACAGGAAACCTCCGGGCGGAGATCGGGAAGGTGTTCCCCATGCGTGTGGGGATGAACCGGCTCAGCGAACAGATCAGCGTATGCGTCAAGGGTGTTCCCCATGCGTGTGGGGATGAACCGGCGCTTTCGCGGAACTTCCTGTTCACCTCCGAGTGTTCCCCATGCGTGTGGGGATGAACCGGGCCAGCATCTCTCCGCACCCGTTCGGGCAGCGTGTTCCCCATGCGTGTGGGGATGAACCGAAGCTTACCAGACCCATGTCACAAACCCCTTCGTGTTCCCCATGCGTGTGGGGATGAACCGAGAAGGTATCTGATTTGGTAGAGGACTGCAATGTGTTCCCCATGCGTGTGGGGATGAACCGGCGGCGCGGTTGAGCCGGGCGCAGGCGATCTCGTGTTCCCCATGCGTGTGGGGATGAACCGGCTCATCAGCTGGTACCACCTTGCGAGGGACCGTGTTCCCCATGCGTGTGGGGATGAACCGGTGACTGTTACTTGCTTCATCAGTTCCCCTCGGTGTTCCCCATGCGTGTGGGGATGAACCGAAGGCCCGGTTCACGAGGTCGCACTTCTGCGCGTGTTCCCCATGCGTGTGGGGATGAACCGGAGCGGTCATATGATACGGCCGGGGGCGGGTGGTGTTCCCCATGCGTGTGGGGATGAACCGCCCTCGCTCAAGCGCCCGTTGCCTCTCCAGGCGTGTTCCCCATGCGTGTGGGGATGAACCGATAGGTTCCGGGGCATATAAAGGGTTTTTAAGGTGTTCCCCATGCGTGTGGGGATGAACCGTCTACACGCGAGATCCCGTCGTCGGTCTTAGTGTGTTCCCCATGCGTGTGGGGATGAACCGTACGACCAGGCTGTCGGCAAGCTCGAGTCAATGTGTTCCCCATGCGTGTGGGGATGAACCGTCGTCGCAGCCCTGCACGCGAGGCGCGTCGCAGTGTTCCCCATGCGTGTGGGGATGAACCGTAAGATGGAGATTCAAACCACTATAATCGGAGGTGTTCCCCATGCGTGTGGGGATGAACCGAAGGTGACCGCAGGGGCAATATCTCAGTCGGAGTGTTCCCCATGCGTGTGGGGATGAACCGCCATCAGGAGAATTGACCGTCTGCGGGCGGAGGTGTTCCCCATGCGTGTGGGGATGAACCGACGGGTCGTTGTCGCCCGCCAACTGCCCGGGTGTGTTCCCCATGCGTGTGGGGATGAACCGGTCACCGCCCCCCTCGCCCTCGCCGGCGCCGGGTGTTCCCCATGCGTGTGGGGATGAACCGTCGACAGAGCCCCTCCTCTCTCCCAAGATGAGGTGTTCCCCATGCGTGTGGGGATGAACCGAGTACGACGCGCTCAAGGAGACGATCGACCGGGTGTTCCCCATGCGTGTGGGGATGAACCGGATGCAACCGGCACCTGCTCTATTGGCGGCGTGTGTTCCCCATGCGTGTGGGGATGAACCGTTTGTATGTCCGATCTGCGGGAACGTTGCATCGTGTTCCCCATGCGTGTGGGGATGAACCGAGTTCCCCTGTCTTCTGCGTCACGACGACATCGTGTTCCCCATGCGTGTGGGGATGAACCGGTATATATTCCTTTTTGCACAATAGTAACCGAGTGTTCCCCATGCGTGTGGGGATGAACCGTACGATGTGTATTCTCGATATCTGCTGGCGAGGTGTTCCCCATGCGTGTGGGGATGAACCGGCATCGCCACCCTCAACGCCCGGGTCGACCGGGTGTTCCCCATGCGTGTGGGGATGAACCGTTCGAGAAGTCCCTCGATGAAATCAAGACGTTGTGTTCCCCATGCGTGTGGGGATGAACCGGCGGCAACCTGAGGAGGAGATGAGTATGGCAGGTGTTCCCCATGCGTGTGGGGATGAACCGATGCATCGGGGGCTCGGACCGAGCCTGAGGCCGTGTTCCCCATGCGTGTGGGGATGAACCGCCGCCCGCCAGCAGGATGTAGTTCGCGCCTCGGTGTTCCCCATGCGTGTGGGGATGAACCGGAGTACAGGGTTGCATCATCTACCACAACGGAGTGTTCCCCATGCGTGTGGGGATGAACCGAGCGTCAGGACGGCGTCGTTCTCGCAGAACCGGTGTTCCCCATGCGTGTGGGGATGAACCGGCTGGGCGCCGGCCCACGACAGCCCCCGATATGTGTTCCCCATGCGTGTGGGGATGAACCGAGAGGCGTCCCGACTGCGGAATCCGTCCAGGTGTGTTCCCCATGCGTGTGGGGATGAACCTGTATGAGCCAGTCGAGGAGAGCCCTCTCTTCCGTGTTCCCCATGCGTGTGGGGATGAACCGCAGCTCGCCGAGAAGCACGGCCTGCGGATCATGTGTTCCCCATGCGTGTGGGGATGAACCGCAGCCATCGAAGAGGCCCGGTCCGTCACCGACGTGTTCCCCATGCGTGTGGGGATGAACCGTCCGTCCAGGTGGGGAGCGGGATGGCGTTTCTGTGTTCCCCATGCGTGTGGGGATGAACCGAGATCCGCGAATGGCTGGATAAGGTCGACGCGGTGTTCCCCATGCGTGTGGGGATGAACCGGAGATCCCCGCGCCCGAACTTGTTCTGCGGCAGTGTTCCCCATGCGTGTGGGGATGAACCGGCCGGCACCGCGCTCAGGCAGGCGCTCGCCTCGTGTTCCCCATGCGTGTGGGGATGAACCGCGAGGATTAGGATCCCCGCTTACTCCTCCGCGGTGTTCCCCATGCGTGTGGGGATGAACCGATGATCACGCGCTCACCTCCTGTGTCGCATAGGTGTTCCCCATGCGTGTGGGGATGAACCGGTCTCTGAGGGGTGCCGGCAGAACGCGGCCGTGTGTTCCCCATGCGTGTGGGGATGAACCGAGGCGGATCCCCCTCTTGATCAGTTCGGTGTCGTGTTCCCCATGCGTGTGGGGATGAACCGTGTGCTGCCAGGTGGCTGTCTTTCTTCGGCTGGTGTTCCCCATGCGTGTGGGGATGAACCGTTCTCTTCCTGTTGGTTCATGCTTCATTCACTGTGTTCCCCATGCGTGTGGGGATGAACCGCGATGAAGTGGATGAACCGACGCACAGATGCAGTGTTCCCCATGCGTGTGGGGATGAACCGATAGCCTTATCCATCGTCCTGGCGGCCGGCGAGTGTTCCCCATGCGTGTGGGGATGAACCGTCGCATGACTGCCTCGCTGCCGAGCCGGGGGAGTGTTCCCCATGCGTGTGGGGATGAACCGAGATCGAACGGATCAGCGCCACGGTCCCGAAGGTGTTCCCCATGCGTGTGGGGATGAACCGCCGGTTCCGCACACTGAGCATTTCGCGGTCAGGTGTTCCCCATGCGTGTGGGGATGAACCGAAGATCACGGTCATCCCCCCAAAGAGCGGTACGTGTTCCCCATGCGTGTGGGGATGAACCGATTGCTGCCTTGAGAGGGGCCGAACTGCCGGAGTGTTCCCCATGCGTGTGGGGATGAACCGTTAGTTGTGCCGGGGTGGGGGTGTGGAGATTGGTGTTCCCCATGCGTGTGGGGATGAACCATCTACATCGCGTTTTCGGGATTGCGCGACAACGTGTTCCCCATGCGTGTGGGGATGAACCGGCAATTATAATTGGAAAGTTATCGGAGTATATGTGTTCCCCATGCGTGTGGGGATGAACCGGCCTTTCCATCCCCGGATTCGCTTTTCGCCCCGTGTTCCCCATGCGTGTGGGGATGAACCTGTTGGCATTTCCACCCAATAATCCCCGGCACCGTGTTCCCCATGCGTGTGGGGATGAACCGTAAGGTTTCTGCCTGACTGGTGAGGACCGCCGGTGTTCCCCATGCGTGTGGGGATGAACCGTTTAAAATGTAATAAAACTACAATGTGTTATAGTGTTCCCCATGCGTGTGGGGATGAACCGAGGAATGAGTGAGAAAATCAAGGCAATCCTGAGTGTTCCCCATGCGTGTGGGGATGAACCGTGGAAGATCAGGATATGAAATATCCTTATTACGTGTTCCCCATGCGTGTGGGGATGAACCGAGCCTGTCGCCCGGCAGATTCTCCAAATCTGCGTGTTCCCCATGCGTGTGGGGATGAACCGGGGTCGGAGCCGCATCTCATCTATAGCGACACGTGTTCCCCATGCGTGTGGGGATGAACCGAGCATATCATCAAACTCTATCAGCATGACCCAGTGTTCCCCATGCGTGTGGGGATGAACCGTCGGGGGAAACCGGGGAAACTTCGGTTTCCGGGTGTTCCCCATGCGTGTGGGGATGAACCGACGTGAGCCTGAAGATCCTTGATGACCTGACTGTGTTCCCCATGCGTGTGGGGATGAACCGCCTCCCGGAGGCGCGATAGGTGAAGCTCAGAAGTGTTCCCCATGCGTGTGGGGATGAACCGAGGTATCCCATTATGCAGCCCCCCGGATCCGGGTGTTCCCCATGCGTGTGGGGATGAACCGAGGTCCAGCCACGTCGGTACGACGCCGCTGTGGTGTTCCCCATGCGTGTGGGGATGAACCGATACGTTGCTTTTGCGTCGTCTAATACCTGCTGTGTTCCCCATGCGTGTGGGGATGAACCGCCTTACAGAACCCCGGCAAATATCTTACCGATGTGTTCCCCATGCGTGTGGGGATGAACCGCAGAAGTGGATGAAGGCGTTTATCGTCATAAAGTGTTCCCCATGCGTGTGGGGATGAACCGGTATCGACCATGAACTTGAATCCCGGCAAATGGTGTTCCCCATGCGTGTGGGGATGAACCGTCATGGTAATAGGGATGATTTATACCGCTATCGTGTTCCCCATGCGTGTGGGGATGAACCGACCGAGCGTGGTCCCGAGGTATGCGGCCGCGGGTGTTCCCCATGCGTGTGGGGATGAACCGACCGTCCAGGAGCAGACCCGCACCGGCCCCGCGTGTTCCCCATGCGTGTGGGGATGAACCGGCGGAGTGGTGGGACCGGCGGGAAGATATCATGTGTTCCCCATGCGTGTGGGGATGAACCGCCCCGGGTCCAGGCCCTCCAGCAGGACGTCGAGTGTTCCCCATGCGTGTGGGGATGAACCGTCGATGTAGGGCATAACCGAATTGTAGCCTTCGTGTTCCCCATGCGTGTGGGGATGAACCGATGGAATTTTCGTGGCAAAAATGCCCTATCAGGTGTTCCCCATGCGTGTGGGGATGAACCGGCAATTATAATTGGAAAGTTATCGGAGTATATGTGTTCCCCATGCGTGTGGGGATGAACCGGCCTTTCCATCCCCGGATTCGCTTTTCGCCCCGTGTTCCCCATGCGTGTGGGGATGAACCGAAAAACCCCAAACTATCCCACCATTATTATAAGTGTTCCCCATGCGTGTGGGGATGAACCGGCAATCCCAATTGCCGATACGGGAATTCTGACGTGTTCCCCATGCGTGTGGGGATGAACCGACATTCTGGAGAATCTGCCAGCAATACTTAAAGTGTTCCCCATGCGTGTGGGGATGAACCGTCCGGCGTCGCGCTCAAGATCCTGGCGAAGTCGTGTTCCCCATGCGTGTGGGGATGAACCGACCCTTAATTATCTTCTCCAACCACTTTTGTTGTGTTCCCCATGCGTGTGGGGATGAACCGACAATTCCCGATTGACCGGTAATAAGAGCAATGTGTTCCCCATGCGTGTGGGGATGAACCGAAACACGTGTCGCCCACCCTGCTGCTGGAATCGTGTTCCCCATGCGTGTGGGGATGAACCGAGCGCCTCAGAGGACGTCATGATCACCTTCGGGTGTTCCCCATGCGTGTGGGGATGAACCGGAGAGGCTTCCGAAACCGGTTACCCGGGAAGAGTGTTCCCCATGCGTGTGGGGATGAACCGAGAATGGTTGCCTGATGGAAGTAGTTACCCATGTGTTCCCCATGCGTGTGGGGATGAACCGCAAAAGCCGGGGCAGCCGGATTTATGGCCGGGGTGTTCCCCATGCGTGTGGGGATGAACCGAATGTATACTAATTTTCAGGAGTGAATGAAAAGTGTTCCCCATGCGTGTGGGGATGAACCGGTTGTTGCGTTTAACCACGTTTCAACGTCTTGGTGTTCCCCATGCGTGTGGGGATGAACCGGCGGCTGGTCGGAATGCTCTTATGGATACCTTGTGTTCCCCATGCGTGTGGGGATGAACCGGCGATTCTTTCCTTCTTTCACGAAACCGCCCCGTGTTCCCCATGCGTGTGGGGATGAACCGGATGCTCTCGACGTCACTTACAGCCCTACGAGTGTTCCCCATGCGTGTGGGGATGAACCGCAGGAGCACGGTGCCGCGACTCCGCACAGGTTGTGTTCCCCATGCGTGTGGGGATGAACCGTTATGCAGGGGGGCCGGGCATGAAAACCGCCCGTGTTCCCCATGCGTGTGGGGATGAACCGGGGATCGATTACGTCGCCAGGGTACATGGTCCGTGTTCCCCATGCGTGTGGGGATGAACCGCCGTCCCGGGCTCGCTGGGTGAGCAGGGCGGTGTGTTCCCCATGCGTGTGGGGATGAACCGCCGGGAAATGCCGTCAAAGGGTGAGCGCGGCGGTGTTCCCCATGCGTGTGGGGATGAACCGATGATGAGCCAGGGCTACGGGCTCGGGCTCGTGTGTTCCCCATGCGTGTGGGGATGAACCGACGGATGCCCGGGCAGCGACTGCTGCGAGGACGTGTTCCCCATGCGTGTGGGGATGAACCGGGGGACCCGGAGGCCGGCGAGCGGTTCGGGGTGTGTTCCCCATGCGTGTGGGGATGAACCGTATATTTATGTCGATAAATACCGTCATCCACTGTGTTCCCCATGCGTGTGGGGATGAACCGGTGCACGTGAGGAAGCGCCCGGTGGGGAAATAGTGTTCCCCATGCGTGTGGGGATGAACCGCGCCGAGTCGAGGAGGGCACGCTCGACCTTCGGTGTTCCCCATGCGTGTGGGGATGAACCGGCCCGAACCTTGCAGAGATCACGCTCACCCCCGTGTTCCCCATGCGTGTGGGGATGAACCGACCGTCCCGAGGAACCCCTCCCACTCGCGGAGGTGTTCCCCATGCGTGTGGGGATGAACCGAGCGAGGTGATCCAGGCATGAGGATCACCCCCGTGTTCCCCATGCGTGTGGGGATGAACCGCGGGCGTGTGGGTTGCCGACATCAAAGGGTATGTGTTCCCCATGCGTGTGGGGATGAACCGAAGGGGGTACGGGTAGACATTACGCCGCCCCGGTGTTCCCCATGCGTGTGGGGATGAACCGAAATTCGTGGTATTGCTCACCGGCCCGTGGGGGTGTTCCCCACATACGTGGGGACTAACCGTCTCCTATCCTCACTCTGTTACCGCCCTGTTTCCCTCCGCCGGAAGCCTCAATACCAACTATCACTAGAAATGGTAGGTGCGCGTGCTCCTGCCGGTTCGAGACCTTCCCCGATCTCCGGGGATGAACCGTGATACAGTTACGGGACAGGGCACAGTGCAGTCTGTTCCCCACTCTGTGGGGATTATCACGCCTTTTTCCAGAAACCCATCTTCTTGAGAGCAAAGAAACACCGTGCACAGGCCTCTGCATCG
Source organism: Methanobacteriota archaeon (assembly GCA_016841485.1). Lineage (GTDB taxonomy): Archaea > Halobacteriota > Methanomicrobia > Methanomicrobiales > Methanomicrobiaceae > Methanovulcanius. The sequence goes on along the minus strand of JAENZA010000024.1, from coordinate 928 downwards.
CCAGCCGCCCGGTGAGCATCCTCACAGGGAATGCCGAAGAGGGTCTGGTGGAGCTCAGAAAGCGTCGGCCACTTATATCCGTTTCCTCGCCGGATCCTGCAGAGTGACGCCGTCGATTCCATTGTGCATATGCCGGGTAGCGCGACGAGCGGATCCGGAACCCCGATGCGCCTGTATTCACCCGCGATGACGGCAAGGTCAAACCTGAGGTTATGCGTGACAATCGCAGAGCCCTCGTTTGCGGCCGAGGAGAGAGCATCAAGAGCCTCACGGACAGGCACGCCGGCCTGCCGGGCGTACCCGGTGGTGATCCCGTGGATTCGGGAAGCACTCACCGGGATCGTGAAGCCATCCGGACGGATGATTCGGTCGCCCCTCCCCACAACCTCTCCCATGGCGTCGCAGACCAGCCAGGCAACCTCGACGAGACGGGGAGGTGAGCGGCCTGTCTTGAGTGTTCCGGTCGTCTCTGTATCGACGATCAGGTACTTTGCGGCATTTCCGGAGGGCTCCGGCACCATATGTTGAGAAATGACGACAGAAGCGATATACCTTTCCCGCTAGCAGATCAGGGAGCATGAATCAGCGATCATGTGTAGACCCGGCTTTTCCGGCAACGGCAGGTACCCTTCCGTGATACTGGGGCGATTACAAAAGCCGCCATTCCCTTCAGATATCAAAACTAAGATAGAAAACAGGTTCGAAGGGCAGCGCTCCCGCACCGCCCGCCGGCCTGCACCCGGATCAGGTCGACCAGCCGCAGGGCGCCTAGTTTCCCGCACCAACCAAAGAACCCCGCCTCCCCCTTCAAAGATACAGGGCAAAATCATCGGGATCAATCCTCGCCATCTTCAAAATGCCGCGAAGCGTGCTGACCTCCGGGCACTCCACCACATACATATCTTCTTCCTTAAAGAGCACGGCCGTG
>JAENZA010000220.1 GCA_016841485.1 Methanobacteriota archaeon | reverse complement strand
ACCTACGGCCATATCATGAATCTCGGCACGTCCCGGCGACGGCAGAGGAGAGGGATCGGCGGCAGCCTTCTGCGCCGCCTCGAACTCGAGTGCATGGTACGCGGTGCGGGCGGCATGCAGCTGGAAGTCAGGGTGTCCAACACCGCCGCACAGGAATTTTACCGGAAGTACGGGTATATCCAGGTCTTCGTCGTCGACCAGTATTACAGCGACGGCGAGGATGCGATTCTGATGATGCGGTGGTTCTCGTAGCTCACCGGTGAAAGAAAAGAGGGAAAATATTCAGAATATCAGCCACGACCGAGCTGTTTGTGCGCCCGTGCGAGATGGCCGGCACCGAGCGCCCCCAGGAGGGAAAGTTCACCCGCAAGGACCCCCGCGGCGATGATCTCTGCAAACATTCTGGCATGATCACCGGGGTGTTCTCCGCCGCCGGCGCAGCCGAGGAGCGAGAGGCACTCCTGCTGGGTGGCAATACCCGTGCCGCCCCCGACGGTCCCCACCTGGAGGGAGGGGAGCGTCACCGAGACATAGACGCCGCCTGGCACCACATCGACCGTGGTCATCGCATTGCTCCCTTCGACGACATGGGCAGGGTCCTGGCCGCAGGCGAGGAAGACCGCGGCGATCACATTCGCCGCATGGGCGTTGAACCCGAGTGAGACCGCCCGTGCGGAGCCTACCAGGTTCTTTCTCGTGTTCACCTCGGCAAGGGTCGCCGCATCAGTCTTGAACGTCTCCCGGACCATCTCACCGGAGAGAAAGACGCCCGCGGAGACCGTCTTGCCCCGCCCCATGATGACGTTCATCGCAGCGGGCTTCTTGTCCACGCACATGTTGCCGGAGAGCGCCACCCGCCGGGCACCGGTTGCCTCCTCAATCAGTTCCGAGGCTGTCTCACTGCCGATGGTGACCATATTCATTCCCATCGCATCGGCCGTGAAGAACTCGAACCGAACAAAGAGATTGGTCCCCGCCGTATAGGTGGTAATCCCGGTCAGCTTCCCGTGGGAGGTGGTCTTCTCGGCAGCCAGGGCAAGCTCTTCGAAATGACCATCCACCCACCGTGCGGCGTCGGTTGCATGCGGGACACTCTCACAGGCGAAGACCGGCGCACGGGTCATCCCGTCGCGCTTGATGCGCACCTCGGCACCGCCTGCCCGGGTGATCGCCCGGCACCCCCGGTTGACCGAGGCGATGAGCGCCCCTTCGGTCGTCGCAAGCGGCAGATAAAATTCGCCGTCTGCATACTCCCCCGCCACCTTCAGGGGTCCTGCAACGCCCAGCGGGACCTGAACCGCACCGATCATATTCTCGCAGTTGCGCTTCACCACCCGTTCGGTGTCTATCGAATACGCCCCTACGCGGGAGAGGTCCGTGCCGGTCTCCCGGGCAATATAGGCCCTGCGCACCGCTATTGCCTCATCCGAGGACATCTCCTGCTCGAGCGCGTGGAGTTTGAGCGACCCCTCGCGTATTCGCTGTATATATTCTTCCATACACATATCATAGTGAGAAAACCCAAAAATACTGGTGGTCGCATGGAACGGGAACAATGGTGCCGGCGGGTGGCAAAAACAGAGGCGGAACAGGTACGAAGGGAGCTCATAGCAGGCGGTATCCTCGACACCACGCTGCGCCCCGCAGCCGACGGTAATGATATCCTCTTCCCTGTCACGGAGCACCGGGACGGGGACGTTCTGTGGCCCTGCGGGGAGCTCCCCGTACGGGCACCGCTGCCCCGACATGAACTGGTGGGGGGCATCGCCATCATGCAGGACGAGGATGAAGAGGAGGCCCGGCGCCTCCTCGCATCACGCCCCTCTCTGCACTCGG
>JAENZA010000219.1 GCA_016841485.1 Methanobacteriota archaeon | reverse complement strand
TGAGAAAGAGAATCAGCATGAGATATCCCCGGGACCTGTTGCCTGGCATGGTTGAATCCTGAAGCCATGGCCGGAGAAGGCCGTCGGCCGCCTCTCCCCATGTATGGCCTGCAACCGTTTGACAGGGCATGCTTAGAAGGTTCCGGAATGAAACGGGAAGCGGTGTCCCGGGTGGGAGGTTCATAGAGTCCCCGGCGGTTCTCCGGCGCTCTCTCTGTCCCTGTAATCGTATGGCCGGAGGCGGGCAAACCCGGCCGGCTGTACGCGTGCAGCACCCGGGAATCCCTGTTGCGGTTACAAAATCCGGATGCATTCCGCGTATTCTCGTTCTACGTCTTCGGCGGGATTCGGTAACTTTAATCCCGCCGATGATCTTCATTCAGGTGTGAGCGTGATGAAACCCCTGCGCATCGCTATACTCCTCTTCTGCGTAATGCTGACCGCCCCTGTCGTAACTGCCGCCAACCTCACCATCACGGAGCCTTCCGAGAACGAGACCGCCTTTGCCGAGATGCGGGACTTTTGCGTCTACGGGGTCTTTCCGGCACCGCTGGAGCACCCCGGAAACATCCGTGTCGTCCTCAAAGACGAGAACGGCGCTATTGTCCGCACGGTCGTGAGTTGCGTCAATGAGAGCGGCGTCACACCGGAGAGTTCGGTGGATATGAGCCTGGTTCCGAACAAGTGGGGAGGGCTGCTCGCTCCCGACGCGATCGTCGAGCCGGGGGGAGTTGCGAACGGCAGCAACAAGGTGCTCGTGACCGGCACCTACTACCTTGCCCTGATACAGGGCGGCGTAACCCGGGGAATGGGAAGCTACACCGATGTCAGCTGCGGGACGCTGGAGCCGATTACGCGGGATCTGACCGCCGGAACCTACACTCTGATCGTCGAAGGACTGGACGGGGATGTTTCCGGAGAGAGGGTGGAGAAAGAGATCGTCTTCGGAACGACCCACGCGTCTCTTGGCCTGTTCCTTCCTGCGGCGAACAAGCAGAACGTGATCGGCTGGGCACAGAACGGGACGCCGCCGCTGCGTGTCTACCTCGACTGGTTCCCGGGATATTTCCGGAGCGGTGATGGCGGGTACGAGATCCCGGACCGGTGGCAGGCAAACAACGTCATCGAGGTGGCAAACGACCTCTCGGGGACGGCGATCGATACCGTCGCCGCCGCGGAGAACGACTGCCTCGTCTACAACATGGGTAACGCCTCTGCGACCCTGCAGGTCGAACTTGCCGCGATTCTCAGGCATGGTCTTGAGGACTCCGGCCGTACGACGTTCACGCACTACGACATCGGCGAGCCGTCGATGGCATGGGTGGACAGAGTGACCGGCACACCCGGGTCGGCAACCGGAAGGGTGGTGGCGTACCCTCTCCACACCCGGGTCGTGTACACCCGTGCTGAGATCACGGATGAACCGGTATGGGAGAACTACTTCAGTACGGTGACGACCGAGAGCCCCAAAACGATCGATACGACGCCGATGCAGGTGACGATCGTGCAGGGGGAGAACCTGACGTTCTACGGGGTGACGCGGCCGATTGCAACGACGCTGACGGGTGCCGGCAGCGCCTACCGCTACATCCCCGACGATCAAATATTGACGTACATCTACGAGAACGCGACGCTGGGGCGGTTCACGTTTACGGGCTGCCTGAATCGTGAGTTCGAAGGCGGGTATATCGGGTATGCCAACTACGAGTTCGGGCACGCGTTTGCAGACACCGCTGCGATGCCGGCGGGGACGTGGCTGCTCGCGGTGAGTGCCTACAACACGACCGGCGCCCCGGTCGAGAAGACGAACCAAACGATCGAACTGCAGGTGACGGCGCCGTCGCC
>JAENZA010000218.1 GCA_016841485.1 Methanobacteriota archaeon | reverse complement strand
GCCACCTATGATTACGATGATATCGCCGCGTTGCCCGCCTGGGAAGGGATGGCGTATGCCGTCTCGACCGTCGGCATCAAGTATGGACCGTACCAGGTGAAGGGGGTCCCACTCATCGATCTGATCACCCTCTCCGGTCCCTTCGGGGAAGAGAACCAGGCCTGGATCTCGGCGGACGACGGGTATATGTGGGTCTTCGATTACGATCAGGTCATGGGGGATGGGTTCATCACCTTCGACGAGGACCTGAAGGAGATTCCGTCCACGCCGCTCACCGTCATCCTGATGTACGAGCAGGACGGCCAACCGCTCACCTATGACGATGGCGGGCCGTTCCGTGTCTCGGTTGCGACCGATGAAGGAGGGGTCATAACCGAAGGGAGTTCCTGGGTGAAGTGGGTATCGGAGATCGAGGTGAAGTAAGGTGAATGTCCGGATCGCCCCATCCGCTCTCCTCCTCCTCCTCCTCCTCGCCGGCATGCTGTTGACCTGCGGGTGCACGGGCGATGGCGGGGAGGACGAACCGGTCATCCTCAACGTGGTTGCGGCCGGAAGCATCCTCGGACCCCTCGAAGAGGTCGAGGCGGCCTTCGAGGCGGACCATCCCGGTGTCGATGTCCGGGTGGAGGGGCACGGGTCAATCCAGTGCATCCGGCAGGTGACCGACCTGCACCGAGACTTTGACGTCGTCATCGTCGCAGACGAGACGCTCATTCCCGATATGATGTACCGGCCCGATGAAGAGACCGGGGAACCATACGCCGATTCGTATACCCCCTTTGCCCGCAACGCGGTCGTGATTGCCTACACCCCGCAGAGCATGTATCATGAGGAGATCACCCCGGAGAACTGGTATGAAATTCTTGCCCGCCCGGATGTCAGGGTGGGCTTTTCCAACCCGATGCTCGACGCCGCCGGGTACCGCACCCTGATGGTGCTCCTCCTTGCTGAGGAGTATTACGATGAGGAGGGGCTCTTTGCCGGTATTGCGGGGGACCACTGCACGCCGCCCCTGAATGTCACCCGGACGGGGGATGTGCGAAGCGTCATCCTCCCGGAGATCCTGCGGCCTGACGGGACGAAGCTCGTGATACGCGACGGGAGCATCTACCTCCTCTCGCACCTGGACGCGGGCGGCATCGATTACGCCTTTGAGTACCGGAGTGTCGCAGAGGAGCACGGCCTTTCGTATATCCCCCTGCCGCAGGAGATTGATCTCAGCACCCCTGCCTATGCGGACAACTATGTGACGGCAGAGGTCGTGCTCGGGTTCCAGCGCTTCAGCAGTGTCGGGAGTACGCGGACCGGGGTGCCGGTGGTGTATGGGGTGGTGATTCCCGCCGGTGCCACGAATACGGCGCTTGCGGAGGACTTTGTTGAAACGGTGACGATGATGTTTGCCGGGGGCGGGTACGGGTGGCCTGCGGCGTATTGAAGATTAGAGAATACGGAGTTGTTCCGGTGTGGTTCACTGGCGGTGACCACCCGTTAGCTCTGGTAAATAGGAAGTGCTGAGCCATGGGGGGCCTGCGGTCCCCCCGGCAGCCCTCCTGCTTTTTGTGATATGCCTGTTCCGGGTGGTGATTTTCTCTTTGAACTGTGGATCAGGGCGTCCGGATCGGACTAGTAGAGAGCGTTTCCTTATTTTTCGAATCCGTGTTCCTGTTCTTCTTCACCCCAGATCCATCACCGGGCGAATCGCCGGGGGGACGGTCCGGTGCAGGGAGAGGGGCATGCCGCCGTCCGCGGTGATCGCGACGGTAAACCGGGTGTCCGGGGCGAGGCGCTCTGCCGGGTAGAGGAGAAGTTCGAAGATCTCGTTCGGTTCGAGGATGCTGTCATCGTCCGCATCCTGGAAGGGGACCGCAT
>JAENZA010000217.1 GCA_016841485.1 Methanobacteriota archaeon | reverse complement strand
ATAGCGATAAGGACCTGTTATTCTGCCGATGTGTATCTGACGATCCATCTTCGAGGGATATGCAACGAGATCGCCCTCGCGGATCTCATGGACAAAGCGATAGGTCTGTCCGGCAATATTTGGTATAGCGCCAGGCTTTTTATCGGGATATGTCTGTGCGACCAGTTCTTTAAACGCTTCACGATCAGCAGGCAATGATAATAGGTCACCCATCTGATGCCAGCCGATTGCGACATAGTTCTTTTTTAAGAAGGTGCTATCAGCATCTCCTGTCTTGCCGGCATGGATGCCCCAGATTGTAGTGTTGGGTTCAATTTTTATCATCTCATTGTTCACCATTGAATTTCAATCGGAGGAGGCCCGTATAGGACGTCGACAGTTTAAGTTGTTCATCTAATGCTCCTATAACCTTTTTGCAATAGGTCAGCATCTTTTTAAGGCACTCCAAAATACTTTCTAGCGCCTTTTGTCCTACTATGTTGAATATGTCCGGTCGCCCGACCACAAAAGGGATGATGACGGATGCCCCTGCCGGCCTTCCATTCCAAAGACAAATCTTCGGCGAAGGAGTGCATGCAACGTCCCAGGAATTGCCACCAACACCCGGCGAACCGTTTCGCCAAACCGGAGCATAACCCTTATCCCTCTTTCATCCTCTTCTTTGATAGGGATATTTACGAAAAAGGAGATTCAGGATGTCTGAGAAATCCAAACCCGACCTCGTCGCCTCTCTCATCAGGGCCCTTTCGGCACCATCCCTGCAGGTTCGATCCGTTGCCGTGCAGGGGCTCGCCCGCCGGGGCGACGCACAAGCAGTCGAGCCTATCATCGAATCCATCAGAGGCATGAAGTATGAGGATGAGGATAGCGTCTGCCAGTATGTCAGCGAAGTCCTGAAAGCCCTCACGTATTTTGATGACATCAACGCCCTCGAGTCGTTCGCATCGCTCCTTGATGCTGAGTTCGACGACCTTCACTCGATCGTCTGGCACCTAACCGAGGAAGCCGATCGCTCCACCGTTGAGGAGATGGCGGAGTTCTACGAGGACGATTTTGAGCCATTGGAGCGGATATTGAAAGGACCGTATTCCATTGATATACGAAAACTTATCATCCACATCCTCCGCGAGATCGACACCTGGAGCGCCAATCTGATCCTGATCGATGTACTCAATGGTAAAGAGGAGGATGAATATCTGGTAGCCGAAGCAGCCGATGCACTGGGGATGAACCGGTTCCCTGAAGCCGTCGAACCGCTCTGCGCGATGTTGACCGATAAGGAGCGCTATACCCCCGACGTCCGGAGTTCTGCAGCAGCCGCCCTTGGCCGGATCAGTGACCAGCGGGCTGTGGCGCCGCTCGTGGCGGTCCTGACCGATCAGAATGAGGGTGACGATATACTTACCTCGTTTGCCCTTGAAGCACTGAAATGGCTTGTTCTCAGTGACGAGGAGCCTGAAGACGCAGGTGAGGAGGTGACAGACAGGGTATCACCTGATGGCGATGATGACACCTTCGCAGTCCTTCTGGGGGCTCTTGAAGACCCTGACTACTCTATGAGAGAATTGGCGATACGAGGACTGGCTGCGTTGAAGGATCCGCGGGCAGTCTCTCCGATCCTGGATGCCATCAGCGATCCGGAGGAGAACGAGGAGTATCGCGCACTCTGTCGGAGCGTAATCGGTGCAATCGGGAGGATCGGTGATGCGTCTGCGGTTGCGGCGCTGTTCCGGACGCTCGATGTGGTTGCGGATGAATGCAAAATCTTTGAGAATTATCGCATCGGTGAAGAGGGAGCACTGGATGAGGCGTTAAAAAAGGTTGCTGGCATAGGTCCAGGGATCATCGGGCCGCTCAGGGAGGTTGTCACCGGGG
>JAENZA010000216.1 GCA_016841485.1 Methanobacteriota archaeon | reverse complement strand
GAAGTCCCCGTGGCAGGCCAGGTCGCCGAAGGTGATTGTCCCATTGTAGGAGCCTGCCAGCAGGTCCCCGATCAGGCCCTGCTGGTAGAGGATATCCGGATCCGTAGCCGTTTCTCCGCCGCACCGGATGTCCTGCCCGGTGAACCAGACGGCCGCACTTCCTATAATGGAGCCGATGGCAATGCCGCAGATGAGGATGAGCGCCGTCCTGCCGTAGTCATTCATTATGCTAGATGTGATGCAGCCTGATTAAAGAATACCTGCTGTTTTTAAAAAAAGAAGCGGGGTATGTTCAGCTCCTGTTCATGATGCCGGTGATGGCGATGATGATGCCCCAGACAATCAGGAAGATGCCGAGGATATAGACCACGGTGGCTGTTCCGTAGAGGGGGTTTGCCAGGACGACGATGCCGAGGGCGAGGGCAATCAGTCCTGCGATGACGAGGAGTGCCTTGTAGCCGGTGCTGTCGTGGCCGGAGAATGCCTGGAAGATATTCGAAAACCCGGTGACAAAGGCCCACAGGGCGATGGCCCAGGTGATCACGAGCCATGCGGTCAGCGCCGTCGAGAGGAAGACATAGAGGCCGAGGAGAAAGGCGATCACGCCGAGGACGATGAGGGCAATGGAGGTGCCCGCCCCCTGCTGCGACCGTACGCCCTGGACGGCGAGCATCGCGCCGTGGATCATCACCATCGCCCCGATGAAGTAGCCAAGGAAGAGGACCACCCATGGGGTGAAGGCGACGCAGCATATCCCGAAGATGACGGCAACCACGCCGAGGAGGACGAAGGTCCACCAGGTGGGCGTAAATCCCGCCGCTTCTGCAAGCGGGTCAATGGAAGTGGCATCTGTCATAGAGCATCACGTGCGATACCCCTATCATCGGATATAAATGTATATGCCCGGATGCCGGGAGCATCGCGGTAAAAGAGGCGGATTGCGGCCCGCAGGTGACGATTATTTCCCCCGAGGGCATCACCACCATTTTTTTGAGGGTGCCGATGCAATGAGAGTAGAGAGACCGTGGCAGTGCTGCCACCGGTCACCGATACCACGCCGAACGCCATGACCCGTACTGTCGTCCTCTCGGAAGACCCGGAATTTCTTGCCGAACTCTCCGAATACCTCGAGGTCCTCTCGAGCCCGACGCGCCTGAGAATACTGCGGGCCATCGAGCACCACCCGATGGAGATACGCGAGATCGCAACGGAGATCGACACCAGCTACGAAAATACGAAGAAGCACCTGAACAAACTGGCGGCGGCGGGGATCATCAAAAAGGAGGCGGGCCTTGGCCGGGAGACCGCAAAGGGGGTTCACCCGGTCTGGAAGTTTTCACTCCAGCCGGGGGGGCTCGAATCGGTCATCACCAGCCTCGGCGTCTTCTCCGGCACTGCAGTCCCGGCCGGGTTCGGCGATGTGGCCGCCAGGGTCCGGACCGTCAAATCGATGCTGACCGGGGACGAGGCATCCCCCATGCTGCTTCTCACCATGGGGGAGGAGGACGGCAGGGTGTTCCATCTCACCGCCGGCATCACCCTTCTCGGCCGGGAGGACCCGGCAAATGCGGCCCTGTACAACCCCGCATCGGATGTCGTTCTTCCCGGTTCGTACGCCGCCGTCTCACGGGTCTCGCGTCCCCATGCACGCCTGACCCGCAGCGCGGGCGGATGGCGGCTGGAGGACGGCGGGAGCACGGGGCAGACGTTTGTCAACGGCGCCCCTCTCGGGAGACATGAGACGAAGACGGTCGCCGACGGGGACATCATCGACCTCGCCAGCGGGGCCGGAAGCGCCCGGCTCGTCGTGATCGGCATTCCCGGCGAGAGGGGGTGAGGATATGAGCGGCTGCCTCCATGAATCCCGGATGCATAGGTGCATGC
>JAENZA010000215.1 GCA_016841485.1 Methanobacteriota archaeon | reverse complement strand
GAAAAGAGGAGAACAGGGGAGAAAAAGAGAGGGTGTCAAAGGAGAAGTGAGGAGATTTATCCGCCCCTCCTATATAACGTGCAGTTATTCGGCCGTTTATAGTGCCTATCGACGTTTCCCCGAGGAATTACGGACAAATGACGAACACAAAAATGCACCAGATGCTTATGTATGCCGAAACCCATCTCCCCCACTTCAAGGTGTTTGCACCCCCTGCAAATACTCATATCAGGACCGCCCCCTCGTGGAGGATAAGGTTGCAGTGCATGCACCGGACCCGGATAGTAGTTTCCCCCTCATTCCTCCGGAGGAAGAACTTAAACGACTCCCCCCCACAGTTCCGGCAGTGTGCAGGGTTCCACGGGTCATACTCTTCACCTTGCCTTACCGCCGTTGACGCCTTCGCGGTCGAGGATGCTATGGATCTTGCGTTCCTCCTTTTCGTAATGCATCTCCCGCCACAGTTTCCGCGCCTGAGGGAGGCCGCCCTTGATGATCGCCAGGACCTTAGCCCAACACTCCGAGCAGAACTCAAGCCGGATATCCCACTCCCCCCGGTCTTGATGCATAGTAGCCCGGGAGTGTAACCAGGGCGTGACCTTATCCATATCAAGCGTGGTGGGTTTCATTTGCCCCCCGCAACTCCTCCAGGACCTCAGCGATCCGCCGGTCGAGATCATAGTCTCGGATATCCCCTTCGACCCGGGACTTCCGCAGGTAACATTCGCATTGATAGGTATCCGGTCCGAGACAGTGACACCGCCAGCCGTCGCCCTCGTCGATGTGGTCCTCCAGGGGATGCCCGCACACGCAGCAGAAGGTTTCATCCTCGCCGTCATTCATTAGAACCCTCCCCCTCCCCCATGGAAAGAGGTAGTTGATTCTTGAACGGGACCGGTCCCGGGACAGCCCGTTTTCCCTGCTCCTCATCCTGCACGACATTGTTACGGTGCGCCAGCCGGTGTTTCCGGAGCGTGACCGAATCCGGATCTTTCGATCGCGCCTCCCGCCGAGGTGCAGCGAGCTTCCGCCGGTGCGCTTCTCTCGCCTCATTCACGTCATTGTCTTTTACCACGTCTTACCACCTCCTGTATCTGTGCGGCCGTCACCGTCGCCCCGGCAACCCGGGAGACTGACGCCGCTACCTCATCCCAATAATCGATCTGATCGCCCCACCTGTCATACTCCGGCAACCGCCGGTATGCCGTCTCCATAGCACCGCCTTTCAGGACCCGGGATACGGCCCCGCTGATACTCTCCTGCTGTGCTGCAGCGGTCCGCTCCGCTTCCTGCTTCTCCTGAAAATTTGCAGAGAGTTTTTTGATCTGCTGATCCCTCTCCTCGTGTTCCTGCTTCCGGAGCGCGATATACTCCTGCACCGTCTTTTCCGGCACGTTCGGGGATTGCTGAATAGCCTTCCCGATTGCCGCCTGCAGAGCAGTACGGCAGATCGCAGAGATATTCAGTTCAAGAGCGTGTGCAAGGTCAAGTTCTTCTTTTTCGCACCAGAATGAGCTGCGTTTAGGGTTTTGGAAGGCCGGCCGCCTCACAGGGACCCACCTCCATTGCCATTGGAAAAGCGCCGGGAGGTATCTTGAATGCGTTTTGTATGCCGTGATCTGATCTGATCTGATCTGTACCGGTACGTACCCAGTACAGTAGTAGTAGTAGTAGTAGTAGTAGATGGAGTGGAAACCACGCCCCCTTCCACAAAATCTCTAATATTTGTAGAGATTCGGTATGTATCGATATGTATTGATGTGCATTGAGGTGTACTGAACATTCATGCCTCCTCCTTTTTCAGATACTGCTCTCGCCGCTCCTCCCCCTCTGCCAGGGCATCCGGATCGTACTCCGGCTGAAAACTCATACTGCCGCATAGCCTGCAGGACCTCACGCCCTCCGGTATCACCG
>JAENZA010000214.1 GCA_016841485.1 Methanobacteriota archaeon | reverse complement strand
GTTCACGGCGGGCATGACCAGTGCTCCCGTAGATCGCGACCGCGATGCTTCCCGGGGAAACTCCCTCCTGCCCATAGATGTTTCTGAATCGGAAACATTTTGTTTCTGGAACGGAAACAGTTTCTTCACGGAGCAGAAACAGTATGGAAAAATCGGTACTGACCGAACTTTTCAAAACAGAGGAAAGGATACGTGTCCTCCGGTATGTTGCCGAACGAAGCCCGGTAACAGCAACGGCAGTTATCGCGGCGACCGGAGTTTCAAAAGCCCTTGTCTCGCGCTACCTGCGCCTGCTTGCCCGGAACGGCTTCTGTACGCAACGCGGCCGGGAGTACGCCTGGAATGAGAACGCCCGAAGTCTGGCGGTGAAACGCCTGCTCAACATCGACCTCCTTGTGGCGGCAGTTCCGCTCCCGGAATGGGCCCGGGGGATAGGAGTGTACGGAAGTTATGCAGAGGGGACGAACACGGCCGATAGCGACCTCGACCTCTGGGTGCTGGTCGATAAGTATACGCCGGATCTCGAGGTCCCTGCGGCGAGAGTCGGGAAAAGTGCAGGTGCAGTGGTCGGGACCGAGGCAAACCTGCTCATCCTCACCCCGGAGAAACTCTCCGACCTGAGAGAGACCGACCGGCCGTTCTACACCAACCTCGTCCGGTCGAGCGTAACCCTCGGAGGTACGTCTATTGACAACAATTGAAGACTGCTTTAGAGAGAAGATGCTTCGCAGGGTCGCACCTTCCGTGGAGAAAGCGAACGAATCGCTGAACCTTGCCGCCTCTTACCTTGACGAGGCGCGGCAGGTGGCCGGTCTCGGCGCAAGGAGGATAAGCCTGACCGGTGCGTATATGGCATGGTTCCACGCAGTCCGTGCGGTACTCTTCCGCGATGGTATCCGCGAAAAGAGCCACTATTGCATCGAGCTGTACCTTAACCACTATGCGCAGTCAGGAGACCTCGAAGAGGAGTGGGTGCTGATGTTTTCCAGGATGCGAACACAGCGCCACGAGAGCCAGTATTCGTTCGGCCCGGCGCCGACTGACACGGAGGTCCTAGCGGCTGTCAAGCATGCCGGACAGTTCATCGAGAGGATACGGCGCCTGCTATCCGAAACCCGTAGGAAGGAATGGAGATGAACACTTCGACGGGGCTGCACATCGTGCAGCCATGAAACCCACCTCCCGCAGTGTGTGATCGAGAAAAACAGAATCGTGTCAGCAAAAAAGATTACCGCCTTCATCGGATCCGCAAGTCTTCACGGGCCAGGTACCACCGGGTAAACTTCGGATCGTAGATCCAGCAGACCTTGCCCTGTGCATCGATGGCAATCTTACTTGACTCAAGGAGATACTCGATGATCGTCTTGAACGTCTGGTACATGACCTTTCGCGGCAGGTGTTCCCACAGCGCCCGCCTGCGGTATTCGCCGCTGTGCTCCCGGATGAAGTCTTCGACCATCCTGATCGTGTCGAGTGTCGGAGAATGGGCGGGTCTGGTGCTCGCGGACATGATCTCATTGTTGTTGTATGGAGATATATAACAGATCGATCCGGACGGGCCGGAAGCTTCGCCGGGGGTTCAAAACAGCCCGGGGTCGGAGCGGATGAGACCGCGATCGATGCACTCCCGCCACCTCATAGTGTAGCCCCCGCAACAAGGATGTGATTCCGGAGGACACTGGCAACAAACGGGTCGCCCTCCTCTTTCATCTGCTCCCACCGGTAGTACGGAACGGTCGTCACCTGCACCTCACGGCCGGTCGCCGCCTCCAGTGCCAGCACACGGTCGTGATCGATCCGGCTCTCGTCATCGACGACCAGTATGTCGATGTCGCTCTGCTCATCGAAGGTCCCCGACGCAGTGCTCCCGTAGATCGCGACCGCGATGCTTCCCGGCGCGATCTCCTCGATTCC
>JAENZA010000213.1 GCA_016841485.1 Methanobacteriota archaeon | reverse complement strand
GGAGACGTCTCCTACCTGATCGAGCTCGGTGTCTTCGTAGACGATCTTCGCGTCGTACCGCTCCTGGGAGCGGGTGACGCCTGCGACGTTTTCACCCTGGTAGGTGTACGCGGTACACCCGAAGGGATTGTCATTTTCGACGGCCTGAACAATGCCGTCGAACGTGCCGATGTCAGTGATGGGAGCGGCAAGCTCCCTAACGGCACTCTTGGTGTAGGTGGTCTGAACAAAGTCTGCCATGGTTATGCATTCTCCTGCCAGCCATGGCCCCGGGGTTATATGACTGACAATACTAAATATGACTATAAGTAATATTAATCTGCCTTAACCGCGGATAGTTGTGCAGGAGATTCAAGAGAATACCGGGAGATTCAGACCTAAATGAAAGAGTATTGGAGAGGGAACTGGAGTGGAACCGGGGGAAAGATGCGAGAGGATGTGAGAGATGGCTGGAGTGGAAACCGGGGGGAAATATGCGAGAGGTTATAAGAGATAACTGGGGAGGGGCCAGGAGAGACAATCTGACGGAGACGATCATCGAGACGCACCGGGACGTGAAGTGGATCTGCAAGACCATGCAGGCGATGGACGGCCGTGACGAGGACTGCGGGACACGGCTGCGGTGGATTGAAGGATGGGAGGCGGAACGGGCCGGGGCCGAGAGGCGGACGGGGGGAATTGTCGCGGGCGTGAGCGGTATTGTGGGGGCCCTCGCGGCGTGGGTGGTGCAGTGGCTGGGGATGGGGTGATGGGATCGGCCCCGGGCTCCTGAATACTACTGCTGGCATCTCTTCTCCTTTCACCTCACGGTTCTCTCCGGCTCACACCACCCTTCGCCTCTTTTCCCCGACACGGGTACCTTTAGGGTGCATTCCCGCGTATTCTCATTCATGACACACCTCGCAGATGATGAACCGTGACCGCCACCCGTCCGCTCCTCCGGAGTTTCGCCATCGGTCTTGGTGCCGGATGCGCCATCGCCGGGCTCATGTATCTCGTCTCCCTGGGATGGCTGGGGCCGACGTCGTATCACGAGGGGCTCTGGAAGCTGGGCATCCTGCACCTGTACGGATCCTTTCTGCTGGTGTTCTTCCTTGCCGGGTGCTGCATTCCCTTCGTGCTTCCTGCCGGTGAACGGAGGACGATCCTCCTGCATGCCGCCCTCGCGGGCCTCATCGCCGCGGCCGTGGCCCGCATCATACCGCCGTACGAGAACCCTGCCCATCTCCTCTCTTCGCTTCTGTCCGTATGGCCGCAGCTCGTGATCCTCCTTGCGACCGGCATGCTGGTATCCGCCGCCGGGGGGCTCTTTGGCTCGTTCATCAAGAGAGACGAGGCACAGGGGTTTGCCCCCCTTCTCCCGGTGGCCGCCGTCATCATCGCCGTCATCATCCTTCCGCCGATCCTCGGGGACGTCGGGATATCCACCGGCATCATCCCCCCGTCTCCCCATAGCGGCGGGGTATCGGTCATCGCCTACGGGAGCAGCCAGTCCGGGGCGCCGACCGATATCCGGGTGCTGAAGCTCTCCCCCGGTGGCGAGGTGGCATGGGACCGGACGGTGGACATCAGGACCTATGACGGGGCGGACGTGCTCACCGAATACGCCGGGGGCTGCGCAGTCGCGATGACGGAGTACGGGCAGGACAGCGCCACCGTGCACCTGGTCCTCTTCGACCAGGATGGAACCGTCTCCCGGCAGGATGCGTTTGCCGCCCGGTTCGGCCGCGTCTCGTCGCTCATCGCCGCACCGGACGGCGGGCTCCTCCTCGCGACGGAGGCGCCGGAGATCATCGCCATCGACAGCATGGGAGGAGTCGTCCGGATGACCACCCCCGGGGACGGGAGCGGGGGCATGGCGCCGGTCTCGCTGGTGGCACGGGATGACGGCACCGTCGTCGCCGCCTGGACAAACCATGTCGCCTGCCTCG
>JAENZA010000212.1 GCA_016841485.1 Methanobacteriota archaeon | reverse complement strand
AGTACGCCGGCTACACGATGTTCTTTACCCGGATCACGTTCGTGCTGCTCGCCATAACCTTCGTTCTCATCGCGTTGAGGAAACGGTTCGGCATACCTCACGCCTGGATCGCGGCGGCCCTGCTCCTCCTCGTCGCCGTCCCGTTCGCGTGGCAGCTGATGATGGTCTTCCTCTACTCCGTGGCGAAGTTCAACGGCTATCCGCTCTGGATCCCGCTCGTTGAAACGCTTTTCCAGCATTGTATCGGGGTTTCGGGACTACCCCCCTCCTGAACCTGACTCTTTTTTGTGGCGGACATCACGACATTCCTGCAATGGGAGACGGAGGAGTCCCCCTCGCACTCAAAAAAGATCGCCCCCGCGATCTTGGTGCAGGGGGTACCCCCTCTCCTGCACCGGACGGTGCTCATACTCCGTTCTTCCAAAGACCTTCGGTCTCTTCACGTTCCTCTCCCGTTGACCGGTCGTGCAGGGATCTCTCGGGGTATCCCGGGACCCAAGGTGCTCCACCGTAGTTGATGCCCCTCCGGGCTCCTTCAACCGTTGAGCCTGCGGCCGTGCCGAGAGTATGTCCCCTTTAAGATCATCTTCCGGACGGGACGAGACGAGCATGCCCGGATATCAAGTGCACGACAGTATACGGGTGGGAAGATCGTCACCCCTCGGCCGGCCGGCGTTTCGTCCCGGGTAGGCGTAGTGCCGGCATCGCCGGTGGGGGATGCACGAAGCGCAGGGAAAAGAAAAAAGATTAGTAGAGGATGTTTACAGGGTTGATCGCCGGCGGGATCGTCTTCTTCAACGCGAAGACCGCACCTACGGCGGGCTGCAGGTTGACCGTGAACGGCGTGTTTACCGTCGTGGTCGCAGTTGGGACCGAGACGCCGATGACGAACTGCTCCCCGGGTTCGAGGAGAGTGTCACCGTTTGCGTTTATCGTCTCAATGATACCCCATGCCCCTACATAGGTGGCAGAAGGTACAGTTGCCGCAGCCTGGAGCTTAATAATCAACGCGTCCCCTGAGTCACTCTCATACTTGACGTCGGGAGCGCGTGTCTGCTCATCGGTGTAAGTAACAACCATCTTGCTGACGTCAAGCCCGGTGCCGCCTGCGGTGTTGCCGACGGTGAACTTAACATACTCAAGACCGGAGGATGCAGTCGTCGCCATTCCGTAGACGTTGCCGATAATCTCCAGGCTGGAACTTGCCTGCTGTACACCGGTGTGGACGACCTCCTGGCTCTTCTGGGTCGTGAAGAAGCCGGCGCCGAGCACCACGTACGAGAACACCGCGGCCACGACGATGAACGCGATCAGGACGATCGCCGCCTCAAGGCCGGTGAACGCATCATCATGCTGGAATAAAGATCTCATGTTTCATCACCTCTAGTACAGCTCGTAGTTATGATCCGTAATCATCGCTGCGGGTGCGGTTTTCGTCATCCCGAGCGCAGCACCGATATCCGGCTTGATGTCGATGTT
This sequence comes from Methanobacteriota archaeon, assembly GCA_016841485.1. GTDB lineage: Archaea > Halobacteriota > Methanomicrobia > Methanomicrobiales > Methanomicrobiaceae > Methanovulcanius. Next base: position 467 of record JAENZA010000212.1, on the reverse strand, counting down.
GAACCGGTCGTTGGGCTGGATCCGGTTCTCGTCGCTGAAGTCACCGGTCAGCTGGATCGTGATCATGACCATCTCGTTCTTCTCGAGGAGGTTGTCGATGTTGACCTCGGTTCCCACGAATTCGCGGGCGACCGGGGTGAAGGTTCCGCTATCGTCGGAATCCACATCGACGAATGTCACGACATGTTTTTCTGTCGCTACCGTGTAGGTCACCTTCTTCATGTCGACCGACGATCCGCCAGCTGCAAGCTGCAGGTAGAAGCTCACCTGGCCAAGGGCGGTTGCACTCGATGCCTGGGCGATGACCGGCCCTGATATCTCGAGCGTCGAGCTCGTCTGTGCCACACCGGTGTGGACGACCTCCTGGCTCTTCTGGGTCGTGAAGAAGCCGGCGCCGAGCACCACGTACGAGAACACCGCGGCCACGACGATGAACGCGATCAGGACGATCGCCGCCTCAAGCCCGG
>JAENZA010000211.1 GCA_016841485.1 Methanobacteriota archaeon | reverse complement strand
CGGGGAGGGCGTGATTCACCGGGACATCAAACCGGAGAACATCCTCCTCGCCGCAGAAAATCGCCCGAAGATCACCGACTGGGGCTTGGGCTCGGTCACCGACGACGGGCACCGGACACGGGTCGGCGGCTTCTCCCCCGTCTATGCAGCCCCCGAACAGCTGCGCTCATCGGTCTACGGTGCGGAGGACGCCCGGACGGACCTGTACCAGCTGGGGGTGCTCTTCTTCGAACTCCTCACCGGTGCCCTCCCGTATACCGGCACCGGGATAGGGGAGGTGACGCTCGCCGTCCTCACCGACCCCGCACCCGCACCGTCGGCGGCAGGTGCCCCCACCGCCGCCTACGACGCCGTCATCCTCAGGTGCCTTGAAAAGGAGAAGGAGAATCGCTTTTCCTCCGTTGCGGAGTTCTGCCGGGCCCTGGCGGCGGCGGAGGCGGCGGCCGGGACGGCGGCAGGCACCCCTCATCCCGCGGATGGATAAGGAGAACCGCGGGGTTCCGCACTGGGAACGGGAGTATTTTCTTAATATATATGCAAACCCTGCCCATGGAATCATCAGGGAACGAGCATACGCGTTCCCGCCTGGAGTGAAAACAGCAATGAAACGAACCACACTGGTCATCGGATGCGTTCTCTGTCTCTGCCTCTGTGCGGTCGCAGTGGCGCCGGCGATGGCAAAGAACGTGATCAGTCCCCAGGCGGACAAACTGACCGGCGACAAGCTGGATAAGGGAATGTCCGGGAAGGGAAACCTCAAAGGGGTCGACGACCAGCTCATCAGCAATGCAAGTGCAGTAACGAATGAGTTCAGGATGCAGCAGTTCAATGACAGCGTTGCATGGGGAAAGGACCTGATCGCAGTGGTCAATGCCTCGGGGTATACTACCACGAAGGCAGAGGCGGTGCTGGCCCAGCTGACCGGACAGGAAGACACCCTCAGGGCGGCGCTTGCCTCCGGCAAAAACGGGCAGATCACCTCGGTGACCGCGAAGAACAGTGCGCTCACCAAGCAGCTTCGGATGTCCCTGAACAACTGTATCCGGGTGAACGGCTCGGCAAACGGCACCATGGAGATGAACCAGCTCCGTGAGAACTGCACCGCCATCGACGCGGCCCATCTTGAACTACGGTATGAGAATCGCTCGATGTATGGACAGGAGATTATCGATATCTTCAATGCATCGGGGTATGACACCACGACCGCAGGAGAATCGCTTGGGATCATCGAATCGAATCAGCAATCGTTCATGAATGCGACCGGCGACGGGGATCGTCCGGCCGTAAACAAGGTCCTCAATGAGAACAAAAAGGCATGGAACACCGGCAAACGCTCTCTCTGGGAGCAGCTTCGAGCCTTCTTCTTCGGCGCAGCGGTGACGGATGACGAGGATGAACCCGAAAAAGAACCCGAAAAAGAACCCGAGGAAGAACCCGAACCCACACCCAAACCCACACCCGAACCAACACCCGAAAAAGAACCCGAAGAAGAACCCGAACCCTAAGAAGGGTTTGAAAAATCCGGAGACACACCAAAACCCGAATCCCGGTAAAAATCCAATCTGCATTACCATACAGGGGAAGTAGGTCCTCCATGCCATCACACCCCTTTTTCCCGATACTTTTTTTCGCACCACGACCGCCCTGACGGGTCTTACGACTCCCCGAGAAAGTCGTCGATCCTGGTCTGGCCCCCTTCGTCCGGTTCGAGCGAGGAGAGCGCCACCCCCACCAGCCGGACGGGCGGTCCGGTGAAAAGCTCGTCGAGAAGAGCGAGAGCGGTGATCTGCAGCGTCGCCCGGTCATGGGTCGGGTGGGGAAGGCTTCTCGCCCTGCTTTTCGTCACAAACCCCGTGTACCGCACCTTCACGGTGACGGTCCGGCAGAGGGCGTGATGCCGGCGCAGGCGGCGGACGGCATCGTCGAGGAGGCGCTCGAAGGTCCGGGAGATTACCTCGCGGTCGCC
>JAENZA010000210.1 GCA_016841485.1 Methanobacteriota archaeon | reverse complement strand
CCTTGAGGATACCTTTGAGCGCATGGTAGGTCTCGCTCCCCCACCGGACCGCTTCTGCGACGCCTGGAGCGCCGTACGGGGCGATCATGTACTCCTGAAAATCCGGCCCCTGCCAGTTGGCATGAACTCCACCGTTGAGGATGTTCATCATCGGAACGGGAAGGAGCGGCTTTAATGGGTCTCCCAGGTACTCCCAGAGCCAGAGACCCTGCGCGGCGGCGGCAGCCCGGGCGACAGCCATGGAGACCGCAAGCGTGGCGTTGGCACCCAGGTTCCGCTTGTTCGGTGTTCCGTCGAGATCGATGAGCGCCTCATCCACCGCCGCCTGATCACGGGCGTCCATACCCTGCAGAGTAACGGCGATCTCGCCGTTGACCCGGGCGACGGGTCTCTGCACCCCTTTTCCGCCGTAGCGGTCTTTTACGCCGTCCCGGAACTCGATTGCTTCGTGTTTACCGGTCGATGCGCCGGACGGAGTCGCGGCACGCCCGGACGCCCCGCCAGCGAGTGTAACATCCGCTTCGACGGTCGGGTTCCCCCGCGAGTCAAGTATCTCGCGGGCATGGATTGATCGTATCCTCGTGTCAACCTCGGTCATGCTCGATGGCACCTGAGAGCGGGAGGGTATCGAGCGCAAAAAAAAGTATCGCCGGCACCGAGCTCGTCCGGGTGGTGACGGCAGCATGGGCCGTCTCCATATTGCTCTCTGGCGGTAAACCTGATTGCCAGATCTCGCGAGATACCCGGATGGATTCAGCATCCATCAGTCAGTGCGGCAGCTATTCTGCCGGAAGCAGGAAAGCAGTGCGACCGCAACCAGTAGATCCTTTCAGGGTCTTGATGGGATGCTGATCAGGTCACCATTTGGAGTGGCGCGGTCTCACACTCAGATGAGGATTTCTACGGGGTCGGGGATGGGTTCAGGCTCCTGTGAGAAGCGTTTCAATCCAGATATATATTTTGAGGGGTACGATCCCATATGGCGACGTGCCAGCACTGCGGGGCCTTCGTGTTGCTCCCCTACAAGTGCAGCTATTGCGGGCTGGAACTCTGCCCGAATTGCCGACTCCCTCCAGGTCACGATTGTGCCGGTATAGGCTCATGGAAGAGCACATCTGCACCCCATGCTCTCGTGAGGATGGACCGAATACACCATCCAGAGTTCTGGACCCCTATCCCTGCGATCACAGATGAGCGGGCAGACCCTAGGTTTTACCCACCAGATGAAGACGAGATTTTTTCGTCCTACCGCTCTCCGCCTGAGCCCGAACGAGTGTCCGTCTGGTGGCGGCTGCAGAGAGTGTTACAGAAACAGTATCGGGATTTTTCGTATAAGACGTGGAAGTTATGGCGATACATTAAAAGGAATTGGATCTGGATTTTGGTTGCCATTGCCACAGCGTATATCTATATCCGCACATACGGGGGCAGGGCTTATTAAAACCGCTCCTCAGCCTACCAATATCCGCGGGGATGTTCGGTCGGCCTTATTGGGCATATCCCGGAACGCTCAGGTTTCCGGGATTATCGGCGTAGAATTAATTGTGCTGGCTGTTTTCTTAGGGTGGTATTTCCACTCGATACTTTTTGGTGCCGCTATGCTTGGTCGGCCTAGTCTTGATGTGGAAATACCCTATCGTCACAATACCAGTTGCATTTATTCTTACCGGGGTCTGGAGTTATCTCGGTTGGTTCATCGGAGTGATAGGGTTTCCAGGATCGGATGCCAAGATTGTCCTGGCAGGCGTGGGGCTTGTGATTGGATATATGATCCATCTACAGGGATTAGGACTCATCCGAGGACTGACATGAGTCAGATCCAGATGATTAACACAGGAAACAAAAGAGATCCACCGAATAACGGACGGCTACCATAGATTCAAACCCCGCACCCTATACCCCCGGGCGGATTCGAACCGCCGTCGCCGGATCCAAAGTCCTGCATGATTGACCACTACACTACGGGGGTGACAGAA
>JAENZA010000209.1 GCA_016841485.1 Methanobacteriota archaeon | reverse complement strand
AGCACTTCAAAGGCGGGCTGCCGAAAGAGACGCAGCCTCTGGAATACCAGTAAGCGGATCTTCCGGGGGTATCTTCACCCCGGAGAACTCTTTTTGTACGGCGATCTGGCCCCATCCGGAACGCCTCTGCCTGTCTGGGTGTTGCTGATGGTTTTTGCGCGGAGATCTCCCCGGCAGTCATTCTCCGGCACGCATAACGCGAGGTCGTGCGCGAGGGAGGGGGCAGGAACAAAACAATGATCCTGCTCTTCGCTCGGTTCACAAGTCTGAAAAACACAATTATCTATTCTATATCGTCTCCCTGAACATAGGGCCCGCTCGCAGGCTAAAGTAATTTCATTACTCCTACTCCAACTGCAGTCACATTTCGATATTTATTTATAATATTAATAGATCCAATTACACAGTCTGAAGGCGAAAACAATGGCTAATGAAAGAATAAACAATCCAAAGACCCATGCCGACTATCGAATTCGACAAAGAACGACGAAAAACGGCAGAAAGGGCCAAATAATGGATCGATACAAAGTTCGCAAGTAATTAGAAATTAGTTACGCTGGCTACTTTACGCATCAATTACCGTGGAATATGTACGCAAGGAAAAGAAGGGTGTAGGATAACATGGTCGCGAGAGATAAAAAACGAGCTTTTTCGACGACTCAGAAAAACCAGATACTCTATCAACAAAACAACAAATGTGGTAAATGCCATAAGCCACTGGATATGCGCGCAATAGAATACCACCATATAAAGCCGTGGTCCGCCGGCGGACGTACAATTACCGTAAACGGTGCTGCGCTCTGCCCAACTTGTCATAAAATAATCGGGCATGAAGAACGGCTGAAAGAACAAGAGAAGCCAGTTGGAAAGCAAACAAAAAGCAGCAGTAAATCAGGGGCAACAACGAAGCCACGTACAAGTAAAAAGAAGGTTAGTCCAATTGAGGAATACGACCGGTCTGTAAAGAAAATGAACCGCGACATTAACAAGAGTCTCGATAGGATCTTTAAGCTTTAATGGAGTATTGCTGCACGAGATTTGAAATCTATGCAGGCTCACTTCGTACACTCCAGGTCGAGCGTTTTGATCGAACCCGTCGTGCCGGTAATCAGATTTACCTCCCACTTCGTCCATAACAGCCACCCTCGCAAGCCTCTCTCTTCCTCAGTCAGGACGTATCGCACAATCTCTCGGGCTCCGGTTTCGCCGTAGTCGGAGCACCCCGTGCATTAGTGGCAGGAAGAGATCTCTGGAGCGACGGATCCACCGCACCCGCCGCTTCGCGCGCCGAAACTGGGCCGTTCCATCATAAACAGCCGTTCGAGCAGGACACCCTGTTCCACACGCATCTCCTCTGCAAGCAACGGGAGCGAACCCTTTCCGAAATCTGTCTTGCTATCCTGCACATCATACCGTGGAAAGCGTTTCCTCCTCTGCCCCCTGGGGAGCAATGCCTCCCACGGCATCCGCGTTCCCTACTCTCGGATAAGCTTGGCATCGAGGAGACCGTCCCTGATGAAGACGATCCGGTCGGAGTAGTCCATGTGCCAGGGCTCTTGTGAGACCATCACGATTGTCTGCCCGAGATCACGGTTTATCCTCCGGAAGAGCTCAAGGATGGCCTGTGAGATTGACGCATTGTACCCGGGGCAACCTATTTACCGCGTTATGAACAAGCATATACATCGAAGCGCACACCTGCCAAGCGGAGTCCCCCCATGCCGAACTGCACCACGTTTCTCGATGCCAACGCCTGTAATCCCGCAAAGACCGCTCTCGTCGTCCCCTCCCGGGGAGAGTCCTACACCCGTGCCGACCTCCTGGACCGGGTTGCCCGGGTGGGACGCGGCCTCCTCGACCTCGGGGTCGGGCGCGGGGAGCGGGTCTGCATCTACCTGGAGAGTTCTCCGGAATATCTGGTGAGTTACCTCGCCCTCTGGCGTATCGGCGCCGTCGCCGTCCCGACGAACCGGGTCT
>JAENZA010000023.1 GCA_016841485.1 Methanobacteriota archaeon | reverse complement strand
ATATTCGATTGCCTATGCGGGTTCCATCTCTGCTGAGGGCAAGGAGACGATGCGCATCCTTGCGGAATCGACGGGAGGGACCTACTACGATGCTCCCTCAGGCGGTCAGCTGGCAGGCATCTATGCGGAGATTGCCGGGGACCTGAGGACGGCTGCCGGTGTCGATACCGGAATGGACATTCCTTTCAGCACCGTGAGCATCAACAATGCATCTGTTCCCAACACCGCAGCGGACCCGGCACTGGAATGGGTCTACCAGGAAGGGCGGTCAACGACCATTGGGAGCGTGATGACTGACCAGACACCTCCTCTGGTGCTGATCCCGGTATATACCGTCGATGAGGCCGAGGAACGGGCCGACTGGGAAGACGACCGGAGCCTGAGCTGGGATGTGGGGTCTATCGTCCTCAACCAGGTCTGGGAGACACAGTTTTCGCTTCAGGTGTTTACCCTGGGTAATATCAATATCTTCGAAGACAGTTCCCAAATCTCCTTTAACGGCGGTGCAGATACCCTCGCCCTGCCGGACACCTATGTGACGGCAGTGGAGAACCTCAACGGAACTGGTCTCATCTCGCATCAGATGGCGATCAGAGGCGTCAACTGCACGAACCGGGATATGGTAGAGGATTATTTCGAGATTGTCTGGGACCTTGAGTATGACGGTGTGATGCCGGTGATACAGGAGCTCTACTACATGCGGGCAGAAGAAGGAATGTGGTATCTCTATGACAATGCGGCGCTTTCCGGGGGACCGGTCGATGAAGAAGAGTTCGTCTCGCATCTGTATGTCGCTGATTTCCCCCCCGGCGACTATCACATTCGCGTCTATGCCCATGCACCGGATGCCGATGCCCTCAACCAGACCACGGCAGCAGTCACGCTCGGCAATGTGAGTCAAAATTTCATCAAAATCACCTGAAGCTGCAGCGGATATCAACATCTATGTGCAGTGAAAGGCGGGCAGATCTTCTTTTTTGCAGGGTGATTCAGAATGCCGGGAAAGAGTGCCGGAGATACGGACGGTATCGACAATAAACATACAGACAAAAATCCAGAGGACGGATCCAGCGGGAATCGAACCCGCGTCCTTGGGTTCGAAGCCCAAGAGGATATCCTCTACCCTATGGATCCACTCATTGGTTGGTGTTGCCGGATAATTAACCATTCTGCACCGGCAGTGGATTTTACCCGTTCTGCACTCATTCTGAACCGTACTATCAACGGATTTATGAGATTTCCGGCAAGAACGCATATGCAATGATCCTCTCGGATACCATCATAAAAAAGAGAATCCTGGATGGCGACCTGGTCCTGGACCCCTATAATGAGGCTTCGCAGCAGCCCGCGTCCTACGATCTCCGTGCCGCGGAGACGACTGTTCTTATCCATGGGACCTGCACGCTCGTCCCATCGCTCGAATGGGTCGAACTGCCTGCGGATGTTGCGGCGACGCTTCGCTGCAGGTCATCATTCGGGAGAAGGGGGGTCCTGATCGGCGGGGGGTTTGTGGACCCCGGCTTTCGTGGCCAACTCACCCTCTGCCTGGTAAATATGGGGTCGGAGGATGTTGTTGTCGAAAAAGAAGAACGAATTGTCCAGATAATTATGCAGACCGTTGCAGGTGGCGACCGGCTCTATGAAGGGCGGTACCAGGACAGCAGAGGTGCAGTCGCCAATCGTGACGGCGGCGTTATTTGATCCAGAAGAGGTCGTCCGCTCTCTCCTCTTCTTCCTCTTCCTCGGGATTCTTTTTTGTGTAACCGCTGCTGATGGTGCCGGCTTTGTACGGGGATTCTTTCTCCGGTTCTTCCGTCTGCTCCTTTCTCTTCTTCATGCGGGTCTCGACGCGTGCCATGAGTTCGTCGTTCTGACCCGAATCTTTCGGAGCCGGAATTTTCTCCTTCATCTTGACCTCTCCGTCGAGAAGCTCCTTCGTCCTGATTTTCCCCCCGGTAAGCCGCACCGAATCACCGGAGACGACGCTGTCATTGAGTTTTGCATTGGCCGGCTGAACTTTGACCAAAGAACCATTGATGGCACTGTCATTGGGTCCCTGCGCCGAAGCGACGGAGACCCTGCCCCCTTCGAGGGTCGCATCCTTAGCCCTGAATCCGGGGGTATCGATGGCGATGGAACCGCCCACAAGTGACGAATCGCGCGGACCCTTCCGGTCACTTTTTGCAATCTCTTTGAGGCCGAAGGTGGAATCTTTCGGGGCGCTACTTGAACCACCGTTTGTCATACGGGTCATATCTGCAACCGTTCGTCCCGGCCTGCCGGGAAGGACCAGTTTTTCATCCTCGCCGTCTCTGCGTCCCTGAGCCGCGATTGTGATTTTTCCATCCGTCGCACCTGAGGAACCGTTTGTGGTGCCTTCGTTTGCCGCGATTGCCTCAAGTCGTATCATCTCGTCCTTCACGTCGCTGTCATCTCCTTCGGGCTGTGTGTCTGTGTTGTAGTTCTGGGAATATTCCACATATTCGCGGGATGTCGCCGGGTGCTCATCATCAGGAATTTCTCTTTCCCCGGGGTGCGCGGAAGTGCCGGATTCATCCTCGTCTTCGAGCAGGTCGATAAAGGAGATCCCTCCTGCTCCGGGCGGATAATTGCCCTCTACGGTCTCGCCGTCAGGGCCGGTTACCCATCTCTCCTCTTCCTGGTCCCATGCCTCCAGGTCCGCTTTGCGCTGTCTCGCTTCTTCTTTTTCTTCTTCTTCCACGAGTTCAGCCGCATATTCTTCTTTGATATCGGCGAGTTCGTTCACCCGGGGGATATTCTCAATTCCCGAAAGGACGATGATGATCCCGACATATCTCGTATTGCGGACCGGATAGTCCCCGGAACGCATCTCAAGGCCGGAAATGCTCCTGTCTATCCATTTCCGAACCGTCTGGAATCCCTTCATGGAAAGTTCGTGGGAGGGACCGGCGATGAGCACCAGTGCCTTGTCTGCGCTGGTGATGTCGCAGGGGATGGAGATGTCCTCATAGACTGCCCTCTTCGCAAGGGACACAATCCTTGTGGCCCGCTTATGGGAAAATTCGGAAAAATAGGTCTCAGAACGCCAGTTCAGAAAGCGTTCCTTGAATGAGGCCTGGAGTGGTTCGACCGCATATCCGACTGCAACAAGGCCGTTATCGCGCAGGGTATTGAGGACCTCCCCTGCATCGAGCACGACCTCGGCGGCTTCCAGCCCTTCTTCATTAAATTCCCCTGCCCGGAGAAGCAACCCTATCTGGCGTGCAATACGATCATTGAGCAGACGATAGAGATCCCGTGGATTTTCCGGAAATTTCTTTGCAGGGTAGGGGATGCGTTTCTCCTCTTTTGCAACACTGTGCTCATCATACTCCGCCTGCAGTTTTCCGTACCAGGTCTCATTGTCGAAGAGGATAACCGCATCCAGGACGTTGCGGAGCATACTTATATCGTCCGATGCCTTTGAGGAGCGCTTCTTTCCCTCATGGCGCATAGGGAGGGTGCATACACCGAATATCGGTTCAATATACGCTATCCTCAGTTCCTCGACAAGGTAGGGGACGACATCGATGACACTTCCTCCCAGGCCTGCAAAGATCATAATTGCGTCAATTTCGACCGTGTCCATTCTCTGGATCATGGTCATAATCTCTTCAACATTGACCGTGGAAGGCACATCGAAATGGATGTCCGGGTCGATTGCCGGAAAATTCATGCGCTGGGGCTGCGGAATAAACTCAAGCTGGCGCAGGCTGTTGCCGTCCATATCAACCGCCAGTGCATTGACACATCCCACACGGCTTCTGGTGTCATGGTCATAGAGCTGATCAACCACCCTGGTACCTGAGCCGCCAAGTCCTATTGCAAGTATTCTCATGTAGTGCTCTGCAGGGGACAATTCCCTGATGTTCCGTTTTCCATGCGTAGATGTGTTCCGCGTAGATTCCTGTCCTGGTTTGAAACCCGGATGGAACACTATTTCCTAAATGTATGGTGTGTGCAGAAGCATAATAAAATCTCTGGATGCATTTGTTCAAAATCGTCATTTTGGGGTATTCCATCAATTATAAGGGGAAATGGGGCGATTTTTTTGAAAAAACTCCTCGTGAAGAACTCAAAAATCCCTGCAAATGATAACGTATATTAAGAACGATGCAGTAATACTAAAATTGAGGTGAAAGACCTATGAGTTATGGAATTGAATTCGTTCCAGGAAATATTACTGTAAAACAGGTTGTCAACTATTGTAAACTTGCTGAGCAGAAAGACATCGACTTTGCCTGGATTACCAACCACTACAACAACCGCCACTGCTACCCGACCCTTGCGGCCATTGCACAGGCGACTGACTCCCTGAAGATGGGACCGGGCATCATGAACACCTTCACCGACACTCCGGCAGCAATTGCCTCGTTCATGTGCACACTTAACGAGATATCCGATGGTCGTGCAGTCCTCGGTATCGGACCCGGTGACCTTTCCACTCTTCCGAAACTTGCAATTGATGCGCAGAAGCCAGTTGCACGTCTGAAGGAAGGCGTTCAGCAGATCAAGGCTCTCTGTTCAGGAGAGGAAGTCAAGAAGACCGGCAACATGGAATTCTTCGACTACGACGGTGCAAAGCTCACCGGTGTGACGCTTCCTGCAAAGAAGAAGCAGATCCCCACCTACATCGGTGCACAGGGCCCGAAGATGCTTGCACTCGCCGGTGAAATCGGAGATGGAGCGCTTATCAACGCATCCAACCCGAAGGACTTTGAGATGGGAATTCCGCTGATCAAGGCAGCATGTGATGCAGTCGACGAGAAGAAATTCAAGAAGTTCGACGTCGGTGCATACACCGCAATGTCCATTGACCAGAGCGAGAAGAAGGCACGTAACGCAGCAAAGATCGTTGCAGCATTCATCGCAGCAGGCTCCCCGCCCCCCATTCTGGAGCGCCACGGCCTTGACATGGCAAACGTCGGAAAGATCAAAGATGCACTTGCACGCTTTGACTTCGGCGCTGTCGGTGGTCTCGTCGGAGACGCTGAGATCGATGCATTCACCATCGCAGGCACTCCTGAAATGGTCAAGGAGAAGTGTGACGGCCTGACTGCATCTGGTGTTACCCAGATCATCTTCGGTTCTCCGCTTGGTCCTGACATGACCAACTCCATCCGTCTCCTCGGCAAGTACATCGTTTGAGAGGAACAGATACCAATTCTTTTTTTTATTTCGCAGTCCTTTTCCTGTTAGCGTAGTCTGTGCCCTGCATCAGGCCATGTGCCGCCCGTAAGGGAGAGATATAAATGTTTACCATCAGTGAGATACGCGGATTTCCCTTTCCTGTTCAGTTGCGCACCGAACATCTGACCGGACACCAGTGCAGAATCAGTCCCCTGCGTGGCGAGCGGGGTATCGGTGCCGGGGGGTGTGCGATGCCGGATACCGGTGAGGTTCCCTGTCCCTTCTGTCCCGAAAGAATCTTTCTCGAAACGCCGCCTTTTCCTTCTGGTGAGCGGGTCAGTGTTGGGGAGAGCGTGACCTTTCCCAACAGGTATCCCTTCTCCGCCTTTCATACCGTGACCGTGATATCACGATCTCACGCGCCGGACCGGTTTTCCGTCCGGCAGATCCGCGATGCCCTTACCGGCCAGTGGTCGGTTCTCTCAGATGCCGAGGGGTATGTCTCGATCAACTGGAATCACCTGTCATCTGCAGGGGCCAGCATGCACCACCCCCACATGCAGGGAATTGCGGATCCTGAGCCGACCGCATATACCCGCCGTTGCCTGGAAGGGGGCGCCCGTTACCGGGAACAGACGGGTGAAAGTTACTGGGAGGCTGTAATTGAAAGCGAACGGGGCGGGCCCCGTCATCTCTTTGGCAGTGAAGTGCCGTGGTATGCGCACCCGGTTCCCCTGGGGGAGAAGGAGATCCGTGCCTACCTCCCCGTGGGAACGCCCGGCGATGCAGAGCCCTATATCGATGCACTGGCAACAGGCCTTGAACGGGTGATAGCTTTATACCGCGAGCAGGGGCACTGTGCCTTTAATATGGCAATAAGGTTCGACAGAAAAGGTTCTGTTGGTGATTTCAGGGCTTTCCTCTCGATCATTGCCCGCATCAACCCGACTCCTGCGGGGACTTCGGATTCGGCTTTTATGGAGAGGTTGCACTGTGAACCGGTCCTGTTCACCATCCCGGAAGATCTGCCTGCCCTGTTTGCCGACAGGAAGTAAGCCGCTTCACTTTTATTCGATAATTTCTGACAGTCCTGAATGAGAGCACCGGCAGACCGGTACAAGAAAAAGAAGGGGGTTGGTATTTTCACTCCGGCTTTGAGATCAGAGTGGTCTTGGAGACGAGGGTGCCGTCATTCTTGTGTGGCTTTCTCACAACACCGTCACAGCCCTTCTCGATCTCGCGTGCCTCTTCACAGAGGATCATTGCAGCGCGCATCATTTCGTGTGCGGATGCAACGATGGGGACGTAGTTCTCGAATCCCTTGGTCATGAAGCATCCCTTCACATTGACCATTGCAACTGCTGCTGCAATCTCGAATGCTGCACGTGCCTTTGCATATGCGTATGGGTTGGTGAACTCGTCTTTTACTGCCTTGTCGGCGGTCATGACGATCTTGGGCAGCTCGAGTTCTGCGCCTGCTTTGCCTGCCTTTACCTGGTCGATGACTGCATCGATTGCGAGCTGCATCTTGCGGAATGCACCGGTGACGGTGAGGACCTTGACGAGGTTGCCGTTGTAGTCGGACATCTCATTCGGGTCGAGGAATTCACGGCGTGCACCGATCATGGAGTCGGCTTTCTGGATGATGTATCCGAAGTCGCTCTCCTTGAGGTCTGCCCATTCCTTCTTGGTGGTGACATCGTCAGTGATGACGATTACGGGGATGCCTGCTGCCTTGAGTGCTTCACGTGCACCGGTGGGGCCGGGAAGGACACCGTTTGGTGAAACAACAATTGCGAAGTCCGGCTTGTATGCGATAAGGTTGCTGACCACACGCTCGACGTCCTCGACTTCGAGCTTGGTTCCGCTTGTTGCCATGAAGGTCTGCATGTCCTGACGGTCTGCACGCTCGTCGAGAAGTAGCTCGACCATAACACCGCTTGCAATGTTGCCTAATTTTGCAACTCCAACTTTAACTACCATATTCTAAACCTCTCAAATTTGAGAACATTCTACTATCAACAAGTCTCGTAATAAACATTTTGAATTTCTGCCCGTTCTGGAATTCAGGGAGGGCAGGGTTAAATGAAATGGTTTAAGTTTTAGTGTGAGATACTATAGTTAATGAAACAAGGGCTCCTTACCGACCGCCAGAAAGAGGTGCTCAGATTCCGCAAACAGGGTCTCACACAGCAACAGATAGCAGATATTATCCATACGTCCAAGGCAAACGTATGTACGATTGAAAAGGCTGCTTACGAAAATATCGAAAAAGCAAAGGAAACGCTCGAATTTCTCTACACCCTCGATGCGACGCATCTCTGCACGATTCGGTCGGGAACTGATCTCTTCGATGCGATAGGGGATATCTATACAGAGGCCGAAAAGATCCACATAAAAGTACGATACGATTCAATAGGACTCATTAACCGTCTCAAGGAATCAAATCCCGAACGGTTCAAGGGCCGGTTTGTCAGGGATGATGTTGAGGTCTATATCACCGAAGAGGGAGATCTCTGCTTCGGATGAAACATCATCGGGCATAAAACGGCCGACACTTTTATATCTCTTTCTTTACAATATTTATGGAACCAATATGGGGATTTCATGTTCCGGTCCCGGATTCAATCCTACGGACCGGTGAGATATTCCCATATCGTGGTGGCTCTCTCCTCCTTTGACGGAGGAGGGAGATACCGAGATGGGTTGTGCACAGGCGCAACAGGTGAAAGACGTAGGATCTGACGGAACCGTAAGGGTGGACGTTTCGTGGAAACGAGCCCATTTCCCGCGCACATGAATGGTGCGCAGAATGCGGGATGAGTCAGGATCACTTTGTGAGAATCAGCAATTCCGGTCCACACCGGAAGAATCTCCCAACCTAAAGGGCCCGTATGCGGGGCATATTCGCGGGATATCTCTCAATTTGAGAGGATTTCCGTGCTGTGTATTGCATTTGCGGAAACCGGCCGAAAGGTCATGGCGTCAGTTGACCCTTGAACTGTCAGCACGAAATCTCGGAGCTGCAGGCATATTCGTGTGCCTGAGGCTTATCGTTCGCAACTGAAACCAAGAATACAGGATTGATCGAAAAATGTCGAAAACATCCAGACCACGCAGGGGCTCACTTGCATACAGTCCCCGCAAACGTGCCCTGAGCCAGGTGCCAAAATACCACTCCTGGCCAGTGTACGACGGGGAACCGGCGCTGCAGGGATTTGCCGGCTATAAGGTGGGCATGACTCATCTTATTATGGTGGATGACCATGCTTCCAGCCCGTCAGAAGGCAAGGAGATCATGGTGCCCGTTACCATTGTTGAAATCCCTCCGATGAAAGTTGTCGGTGTCCGTGGCTACAGGAAGGACAGCTACGGGAAGCATCCCTGTGCAGAAGCATGGTCCGAGGAAGACGTTTCCAGGATCCGTGAAGCAGCAGAAGCCGGGAGACTGACAGATATTTTTGTCATTATGCAGACGCAGACCACTGAGATTACCGGTGTTCCGAAGAAGACCGGCGACATCATGGAAATGGGTGTCGGCGGTGCAAACCTTGGTGACCGCATCGAATATGCAATCTCCCTCCTTGGCACTGAAGTCACTGCGGAAAATATCTTTGAGGCAGGCCAGTACATCGATGTCACTGCCATTACCACCGGCAAGGGAACGAACGGTCCGGTCAAGCGCTGGGGCATTCAGACCCGCAAAGGGAAACACTCCCGCGGCGGCAAGAAGCGCCACATCGGCAACCTTGGTCCGTTCAACCCTTCCCACGTCAGGTGGCAGGTTCCGCAGATGGGTCAGTTGGGATACCAGCAGAGGACCGAATATAACAAGCGTATCCTCAAGTTCGGCGAAGACGGCAACGAAGTAAACCCTGCAGGCGGTTTTGTGAATTACGGTCTTGTCCGATCGAACTACGTTGCAATCAAGGGGTCGCTGCCCGGACCTGCCAAGCGTCTCATCAGGATTCGTCCGGCTATACGCCCGAGAAACCACGTAGACCGCGTACCGGTTATCCAGTACGTCAGTCTTGCAAGCAAACAGGGGTGATCAGGAATGAAAGCACAGATTAGAACACTCGACGGCGGTTCTGCAGGAGAAATCGATCTTCCGGCAGTTTTCAGCGAATTTTATCGCCCGGATCTTATCAAAAACGCAGTTCTTGCACTCCAGAGTGAGCGGTACCAGCCCCACGGCACTAACCCGTATGCAGGCATGAGGACGTCTGCTGTATCATGGGGTAGTGGTCGCGGTGTGGCACAGGTTCCGCGCCTGAAGAACGGTTCCCGTGTTGCACGGATTCCCCAGTCTGTCGGCGGACGTGTCGCACACCCCCCGAAGACTGCAAAGAACCTCGTCCGCAAGATGAACAAGCAGGAGAAGAGAAGGGCGATCCGCTCCGCAATTGCTGCAACCATCAACGGCGAACTCGTCGCAGCACGCGGACATCGCTTCGAAGCGGAAATCCCCGTGGTCTTTGATGACGCATTTGAGGGCCTGACGAAGACCTCCGATGTGGTAGATGCACTCCGGGCAGCCGGTGTCTATGCAGATATCGAACGCTCGGCAGACAGCCGTAAGGTCCGTGCAGGGCGCGGGAAGATGCGTGGTCGCAGGTACAAGCAGCGCAAGTCGCTTCTCATCGTGACAGGTGAGACTCCTCTGAAGGCAGCTTCGAACCTTGCCGGCGTCGATGCCGTCAGCGTCGGAGAACTGAATGCAGAGCTTCTTGCTCCGGGCACACAGGCCGGTAGGCTGACCGTCTGGACCGCAGGGGCACTGAAGAGACTGGAGGATCTGTAAATGGTAATCAAAACTCCGTTTGTCTCGGAAAAGGCAACCATGCTGCTTGAATCCGATGGCAAGCTCCAGTTCCTCGTGCGCCGTGAGGCAAGCAAGAACGATGTCGCGGCAGCGGTCGAGGAAATGTTCGGCCACAAAGTCACGTCGGTCCGGACTCTCATGACCATGAAGGGACAGAAGAAGGCATTCGTCTCATTTGAAGACGAGAAAGCAGGGGAAGAGATTCTCTCCCGCATCGGGATACTCTGAGGTGGCGAAACATGGGAAAACGAATTATCTCACAGAACCGTGGACGCGGCGGCCCAACCTACCGTGCCCCTTCGCATAAATATAAGGCATCACTCAAGCACCCCGGCAATGTCCGTGACATCACCCGTGGGGTAGTCATTGATATCGAACACGACCCGGCCCGTCACACTCCGATTGCAAAGGTCGAGCTCGAGAACGGGGACAAGATGTTCATGCTTGTGACCGAGGGCGTCGGCGTCGGTGACGACGTGGAATGGGGTTCCGAGGCACGGGTAAAGAACGGAAACACCCTTCTGCTCAAGAACATCCCCGTCGGTGCCTACGTCTGTAATGTCGAGGCACGTCCCAACGATGGCGGCAAGTTCATCAGGGCAAGTGGTGTCCAGGCGCAGGTCATCGGCAAGGACGGTGACCGGGTCGGCATCAAGATGCCGTCCGGAACACACAAATGGTTCAACGGCGACTGCCGTGCCACCATCGGCATCGTTGCCGGTGGCGGACGTGGCGAGAAACCGTTCGTCAAGGCCGGTAAGAAGTTCCACAAGATGAAGTCCCAGGCACAGAAATGGCCTCGTGTCAAGGCTGTCTGTATGAACGTCATCGATCACCCGTTCGGCGGTGGTGGCCACCAGCACGTCGGAAGGCCGAAGACCGTTGCACGTGGCACCTCTCCGGGACGAAAGGTCGGGCACATTGCAGCAAAGAGGACCGGAAGGAAGTAGGGGGTTCTGAAATATGGCAAAGAAAACACAGAGAAGGTTGCCGCGGCGGAAAGAGGAATTTACCTACCACGGCTACAAGATCGAGGATCTTCAGCAGATGGGCATGAGCGAGCTTCTTCCCATCATGCCGGCACGGATACGCCGCAAAATCAACCGCGGTTTTTCGCCCGGCCACGAGAAGGTTCTCCTGGAAATTAGGGAAGGCAAAGAGCGTGTCCGGACACATGCCCGCGACATGATCATCCTGCCTGAGATGATTGGAAAAACGATCGAAGTGCACAACGGAAAGGACTTCCTTGCAGTTGAGCTGCAGCCCGAGGCGGTATTCCACTACCTTGGCGAGTTCGCACTCACCCGCAGGCGTATCACCCACGGCAGTGCCGGTATCGGTGCAACCCGGTCGAGTAAGTATGTGCCCCTGAAGTGATGATCATGGCAAGGACAGGATATTCAGTTCAGACTGGTGAAGATGAAGCACGGGCGAAAGCAAACGAGCTCTCAATGTCACCCAAGCACTCGATTGAGATTGCCCGAACGATTAAAGGAATGAAGACCGGGGATGCTATTGCATACCTCGAGGACGTAGTCGCCCTGAAAAAGGCGGTTCCGTTCAAGCGGTTCAACCGTAACGTCGCCCACAAGAAGGGACTTGAGGGATGGGATGCCGGGCGGTATCCCGTCAAGGCATCGAAGAATTTTATCCGCCTCATCAGCTCAGTTGAGAAGAACGCGGAGTACATCGGCCTTGATGTAGAAAATCTCGTCATCACTCATCTCTCTGCAAACCGTGGACGGAGGATGAAGGGCATCTTCCCGCGTGCAATGGGCCGTGCAACCCCGAAATATGCAGAATCGGTCAACCTCGAGATTGTAGTTAAGGAGGCCTGAGCAGACATGGGAATTGAGAAGAGATTTATCGAGGACGGTGTCCGCTCTGCACGGGTCGACAAGTTCCTGTTAAAAGAACTGAAGCGTGCCGGCTACGGGGGCATGGACATTGTCCGTACACCCCTGGGCACCCAGATCACGATCTTCGCCGAAAAGCCCGGCATCGTGATAGGAAAAGGCGGAAAAGTGGTCCGTCAGATCACCGCAGACCTTCAGGCCCAGTTCGGGATTCAATCCCCGCAGATTGAGGTCCAGCAGGTCGACAACCCGTCATTCAACGCACAGATTATGGCCGAGCGCCTGGCAAGCTCACTTGAGCGTGGCTGGTATTTCCGCAAGGCAGGAAACAGTACCATCCGCCGCGTGATGGAGTCCGGCGCACTCGGGTGCGAAGTTGTCCTCTCCGGGAAGCTAACGGGCGCCCGTTCACGTGTCCAGAAGTTCACCGAGGGCTACATCAAGCACTCGGGAGAGCCGTCTGACACCATCGTCGAGAAAGGCTATGCACTGGCCATCAAAAAGCTCGGTACGATCGGTGTTCAGGTAAAGATCATTCCGCCAGGAGCACGACTCCCCGATCACTTTGAGGTATTGGAACCCCAGCCCGAAGCAGACGTCGAAGAGGCAATCTACGAGGAAGGAACGGATGAGGACCTCCTTGGTGCAGAGATCGATGCAGAACTTTCCGAAGTCGAGGATGTTCCTGAAGAGGAGGCGTTCTGATAATGGCTATCTTCAGAGCACAGGAAATCGCTCAGTTCAGTGACGTGGAACTCCAGGAGCAGCTTGCAAAGCTCAGGCTCGAACTCGTCCAGGACAACGGAAAGGTCAGTGCCGGTGGAGCACCGGAAAACCCTGGCCGTATCCGCGAGATCCGGAGAACCATTGCACGGATTGCAACCGAGCAGAACAGGCGCACGGCCTGAACAGTTCAGGCCGTTAAGGAGGAATACGCGTATGATCACCGCAGCAAACATCTGCCGCCACGAGCTTATCGGGCTTGAGGCCTGTGTTTCAGGGTCGAAAAACCCGTCACAGGTTGGTTTAGCCGGAATGATCGTGGGAGAAACGAAGCAGATGATCACGCTTCGCTGTGACGTACGCACTCTCCATGTTGCAAAGAACACTGCAACATTTGACCTCCGCCTTCCCGATGATACCCGGGTACGGGTTGATGGGTCGGTGCTGGTCATGAGGCCTGAAAAAAGAACCAGCATGCGAATTAAAATCTGAGGTATACATGGCAAGAAATACAGGATTAAACGTCTCCGTTCCGGAGAAGGAATGCGACGACGTCAACTGTCCATTTCACGGCGTTTTACCGGTGCGCGGCCAGGTGATCACCGGCAAAGTCGTGAGTGAACGGATGCAGGGGTCTGTGGTGGTCTCAAGGGATTACCTGCACTACGTGAAGAAGTACAAGCGTTATGAAAAACGCAGTTCCAAATTTCACGCACACCACCCCCCCTGTATCGACCTGAAGGTCGGCGATACCGTAAAAATTGCGGAATGCCGTCCTATCAGCAAGACCAAGAAATTTGTCGTCGTGGAGGTTGCTAAGGAATGAAAGCAAAACAGTCCCGCACCCCACGTGCACTTGCTACCGGCTCCCGCCTGACCTGTGCGGATAATACCGGTGCACGCCTGGTACAGATCGTCTCTGTCGATCGGTACCACGGTGTACGCCGGCGCCAGCCCAAGCTGGGTCTCGGTGACATGGCAACGGTCTCTGTCAAGAAGGGCACTCCCGATATGCGGCGCAAGCTTGAAAAAGCAGTCGTGATCAGGCAGAGAAAAGAAATCAGAAGAGTAACGGGCCTTCGCCTGTCCTTTGAGGACAATGCGATGGTCATCACAAATGAGCGCGGTGAGCCGAAAGGCACCGAGATTAAGGGCCCGGTTGCCCGTGAAGTAGCCGAGAGATTCCCGAAGATCGGTTCCATGGCGACCATCATCGTATGAGGTGCATGAGATATGGTAAGAATTGCTAGCACGCAGCCAAGAAAACAGCGGAAATTCCGCTACAATGCGCCACTTCACGTAAGGGGCCGTTTCCTCAATGCACCGCTCTCCGCAGAACTGCGTGAGAAGTACGGTCGCCGTAGCGCCCGCATCATTCTCGGTGATACGGTAAAGGTCGTCAGAGGCGACTTTGCCGGTGAGGAAGGCATTGTCGACATGATCGACACCCAGAATGGCCGTATTGTCGTCCACGGCGTGGCTATTACCCGTGCCGATGGAACAGAGGTTCCCCGGCCGGTGAATGCATCGAATGCATGCATCACGAAACTCAACCTGAAGGATAGCCGCCGTGGAGAGAAACTGGAGGCGAAGAAGTAATGTCGAATCATCTGAAACGGCTCAACAGCCCCGGTTCGTGGCGTATTGCCAAGAAAGAAAACACGTTCGTATCCAAGACTGCTCCCGGCCCGCACAACACCAGTGCAATGCCTGCAGCAATCTGGCTTCGGGATCACATGGGCCTTGCCCTGACCATGAAGGAAGTCAAGAAGGTTCTCAAGGACCGTTCCCTTCTGGTCAACGGCCGACCCTGCAGGGACCCGAAGATGGGTATCGGCGTATTCGACATCGTCGCCCTTCCCTCGGTAGGTAAATACTACCGCATTCTCAGGGCGAAGAAAGGCGACATCATTTCCGTCCCCATTACCGCGGAAGAGGCACAGAGCCGTCTCTGCAAGGTTGCAGACAAGACCGTGGTAAAGGGCGGAAAAGTTCAGCTCAACCTCCGGTACGGTGCAAACATCATCGTTGATTCGAATGATTACCGTCCCAAGGACTCTGTGGTCCTCTCCCTTGCAGACGAGAACCGCTTCACCGTCATCGACCACTTCCCCTTTACCGTCGGCAACACCGCAATGGTGATTGGCGGCCGCCACTCGGGGAAGATCGGCAAGATTACCGAGATCGTTGTCGTTGCCGGAAGCATTCCCAACCGTGTGATCCTTGAGGAGACCGGCACTGGTGATGTGTTCGAGACAATTGAGGCATACATCTTCATGGTTGGCCGTGAAGAGTCCGCGATCAAGGAATGGGGGATTGAACAGTGAACCCAATGCGCGAACTTTATGTCGATAAGGTCGTCGTCCACATGGGCGTCGGTGAGGCTGGCGAAAAGCTGGTCAAGGCCGAGAATATCATGACCGAGATCACCGGCCAGTCCCCGATTCGCGCGTTTGCAAAGAGGACCCAGCCGGCATTCGGTATCAGAAAAGGCCAGCCGATTGGCTGCCGTGTCACTCTGCGTGGAGACCGTGCACAGACCTTTGTGCAGACCGCTCTTGAGATCGTGGAGAACACCATTTCCGCGACTCAGTTCGACGCGACCGGGAACTTCTCGTTCGGCATAGAGGAACACACGGACTTTCCCGGCCAGAGTTATGATCCGATGATCGGTATTTATGGCATGGATGTCAGCGTTGTCCTTGAAAGGAAGGGAATCCGGATTGCACGCCGTGCACTCCAGGAGAAGAAACTTCCAACAAAGCAGCGCGTGACAAAGGACGATGCCGTAGCGTATATGAAAGAGGCATTTAACGTGGAGGTGCTGTAATGTCTGGACAGCAGAAGCAGAACAAAGAAAAGGAAACGACAAAGAGCGGACGCGGTGCTAACGAGTGCCTGATATGCGGAAGAAAGCAGGGCCTTGTCCGCCGACATAACATCATGCTCTGTCGTCAGTGCTTCCGCGAGAATGCCGCAAAGATCGGCTTCAAGAAGATGAACTAGAGGAGGCAGAAAAATGGCACGATTAAATCCCATTGCCGATGCAATGAGCACCATCAAGAACGCCTCCGATGTGGGCAAGACCGAGTGTATCGTCGAGCCCGCAGGCAGACTTCTTGGAGCTATGCTCGGCATCATGAAAGAGAAAGGATATATCGGTGGTTTCGAACTCATTGAGGACGGCCGTGGAGACCAGTTCAGGGTGTTTCTGAATGGAAACATCAACAAGTGCGGTGTTATCACCCCGCGTTTCTCCATCCAGGTTGCAGAACTCGAGGAGTGGGAAACCCAGTATCTTCCTGCAAAGAACTTCGGAATTCTCCTGATGACCACTTCCAAGGGTGTGCTCGCTCACGATGAGGCACGCAGAGAAGGTGTCGGTGGAGAGCTGCTGGCGTATGTGTACTGAGGTGTAGAGATGCTTACAGAAAGAACTGTAGAAATTCCTGAAGGTGTCACCGCATCTATGGAAGGCAGCAATTTCGTGGTATCCGGTCCGAAAGGAACTCTCACGAGAGGGATGCGGTACCCGGGCATTGATGTCACCTGTGACGGCAGCGTCTTCAGCGTTAGTACTGAATCATCAAGGAAGAAGATCCAGGCAATGCTCGGCACCTATGCCTCCCATGCACGCAACATGTGCACGGGGGTAACGGGCGGGTTTGAGTACCGGATGAAGGTTGTCTACAACCACTTTCCGATCCAGCTCAAGCAGACCAAAGAGGCCCTTGAGATTGCCAATTTCCTTGGAGAGAAAGAGTCCAGATTCGCACGGATTCCGGAAGGAGTCGATGTGAAGGTTGCCGGTGACGAGGTCATTGTTACCGGAGCGGACAAGGAACTCGTCGGGACAACCGCAGCGCGTATTGAGCGTGCAACAAAGGTCAGACACCGTGACCCGCGGGTATTCCAGGACGGTATATACATTGTAGAGAAGGCGTGATGAGAGATGGTTGACGAAAAAACACGACTTATCCGTGCAAGAAACGCAAAGCGTGCAACCTTCACGCGCCAGAATCTTCACCAGAAGAAAAAGCTGGAGGATACCTGGAGACGCCCGCGTGGTCTTCAGAGCAAGCAGCGCAAGCAGTTCCGTGCAAAAGGCCGCCAGCCGACCCCGGGATACGGGAGTCCGATCGCTGTCCGCGGGTTCCACCCCAGCGGATACGAGGAAGTCCCTGTCAGCCGCGTTGAGGACCTTGAGGGTCTCGATGCAGAGACACAGGCAATCCGGATTGGAGGCACTGTCGGAAACAAGAAGCGTGAAGCAATCCAGATAAAAGCGCTCGAATATGGTCTGAAGGTCCTCAACCTCAAGGATGCATCCCTGAAAACCACAGAGGAAGAACCCGTTGAGGAAGAAGAGGATGAGGACGTCGAGGAAGAAGAGGTGACCAGCGATGAGTGACCTCAAAAACCAGAAGCGTATCGCTGCAGCCGTTCTTGACTGCGGTGTCCACCGCGTATGGCTCGACCCCGAACGTGAGAGCGACATTGAAAATGCAATCTCACGCGCCGACATCAGAGAGCTCATCGAAGATGGTGCAATCCGTGCAACCCCCGTCAAAGGGGTAAGCAGGGGACGTGCACGTGCACTTACTGCAAAGCGTTCCTATGGCCACTGCAAAGGAGCCGGCCGCAGGAAAGGAGCTGCCGGTGCACGTAATCCGTCCAAGAAGGTATGGATTCGCAAGATCCGTGCCATCCGCAGAGAACTCAGGGTTCTCCGTGATGACGGTACGATTGAAACCCGCATCTACCGCATGATGTACAGGAAGGCTGCGGGTGGCCAGTTCCGCAGTGTTGCGCACATGAAGGCCCAGCTAGAACAGATCGAAGGGAGGATGAATTAATGGCAAACGGACCACGGTATTTTGTCCCGTTCCGCAGAAGGCGTGAGGGCAAAACCGATTACTACAGGCGGATGAAGCTTCTCCTCTCGGATAAACCGCGGATGGTCGTCAGAAAGACGAACCGCCAGATTATCGTTCAGCTGGTCCAGGCTGAACTCGAAGGAGACCGCACTCTCGTCGCAGCATACTCCACCGAACTCCAGGATTTCGGCTACAGCGGCGCGACGGGCAACACGCCGGCAGCGTATCTCACCGGAATGCTCTTTGCGATCAAGGCACAGAACGCCGGATACACCGAGGCAATTCTCGATATCGGACCCAACAGGGCAACCACGGGCGGCAAGCTCTTTGGTGCGCTGAAAGGTGCAGTCGTAGGTGGCCTTGAGATTCCGCACGGCGAAGAGATCCTTCCGGATGACGACAGAGCCACCGGTGCGCACATCGCTGCATATGCACCCGAACGTGCCGGTGACCTGGTTGAAAATGTCGGACAGGCAGCAGAAGCAATCATGAAGGAGCTGAAATAACATGGCCTACGAACAGGAAGAATGGATTCCTCTCACAGGCCTCGGGAAGAAAGTAGCTGCCGGTGAAATCGCAAGCATTGACGAAGTGCTTGAGAGCGGCAGGCCTATTAAAGAACCCGGGATTGTCGATTACTTCCTCCCGGACCTCGAGGACGAAGTCCTTGACATCAATATGGTCCAGAGGATGACCGACAGTGGTCGCCGTGTCAAGTTCCGCTGTGTCGTTGTTGTTGGAAATCGCAACGGCTATGTAGGGTTTGGACAGGCAAAGGATGCCCAGGTCGGAAATGCAATCAAAAAGGCCATTGCACACGCAAAGCTGAATATCATTCAGGTTAAGCGTGGCTGCGGCAGCTGGGAATGCGGCTGTGGTGAAGGTCACTCGATCCCCGTACGGGTCGAGGGCAAGGCAGGCAGTGTTACCGTAACACTCATGCCCGCGCCCCAGGGCATCGGTCTTGTGACCGGTGACATCAGCAAGAAAGTTCTCCAGCTTGCAGGCATCACCGACGTATGGACTGCCTCTTCAGGACAGACCCGTACCACCATCAACTTTGCAAAAGCGACGTTCGACGCACTGAAAAACTCGAACCTTATCCGGACAGGAGGGTCCCAGTAAATGTATGTGGTTGTTCAGGTCCGCGGCGTAGTAAACTGCCGTAAGGAGATCAAGGATACCCTGAAGATGCTTCGCCTGCACCACATCAATCACTGTGTGCTTGTCCCTGACACCCCTGCATATCTAGGTATGATCAGGAAGGTCAAGGACTATGTCGCATACGGTGAGGTGGAACCTGCAATGCTCGCAACGATCCTTCAGACCCGCGGCCGTCTGACCGGCAACGGCAAACTGACCGACGAGTATGTGAAGGAAAACTCGGATTACGAGGACATTGCGACATTTACAGCGGCACTCTGTGCCGGAGAAGCAGCATTTGAGGACATTCCGGGTCTGAAGCCCGTTCTCAGGCTTCACCCGCCCCGCAAGGGATACCGCTCCATCAAGCGGACCTACCAGCAGGGTGGTGCACTCGGAAACTACGGGAGTGAGATCAATGCACTCCTTTACAGGATGCGGTGATGAAAGATGCCAGTGAATAAGCGCTCAAAGTACCGCGGTTCCCGCACATGCGGCGGCGGTACCTCCAAGAACAGGCGTGGAGCCGGAAATCGTGGCGGTCGCGGAAGAGCAGGTCACAGGGACCACCGCTTCTCCCACTATCTCATCACCAACGATGTTCATAACGGCAAGCACGGGTTCGTGAACAAGAACCCGACCCGCCTGACCGCCCTTGATATCGGCGATATTGACCAGATGGCCGACGACCTTGTTGCTACAGGGAAGGCCGCTCTTGAAGGTGACGCAATCGTCATCGACGCGGGTCAAATCGGTATCGATAAAATACTTGGGGGCGGACAAGTTACCAAGAAGATGAATATCTCTGCACTGTCTTTTACCGACAGAGCCCGACAAAAAATCGAAGAGAACGGCGGCCAGATTCTGGAAGCCTAATCTCTTTTTGGTGAACCAATTATGGGAGCGATGCTGGACCGACTAGAACCACTGCTGGCTTCAATGCCGTCAGTGAAACATCCGGAAGGGCATGTTCACTTTAAAAATAAATTACTGTGGACTGCCGCGATTCTGATTCTGTACTTTTTCCTGACTAATATTCCGGTATTTGGGATAGACCCGAATTCTCAGGATATCTTTGCCTTCTATCGTGCTCTCCTCGCAGGTGCGAGCGGGTCGATTGCGCATCTCGGTATCGGACCAATCGTGACCGCCTCAATTGTCCTCCAGCTTCTGAAGGGTGCTGATCTTCTGCCTCTTGATACGAGTGATGCACGCGGACAGGTTATGTACATGGGGCTGCAGAAGCTCCTGATCTTCGTAATGATTATCCTCGAGGCAATTCCCAACGTTATCGGTGGATTTCTTTCCCCGGACCCCGTTGTGGCGGCGACTCTCTTCAGTGGAAATCTCGGGATCGTAACGTTCCTGATATTCCTCCAGATATGTATCGGCGGTGTTCTGATCGTCTTCATGGATGAGGTCGTCACCAAATGGGGAGTCGGCTCCGGTGTGGGTCTGTTCATCATTGCCGGTGTATCACAGGGGCTGGTCAATGGGTTCTTCAACTGGAACTCCGTCCAGGATGCCTATCCGGTCGGGTTCTTCCCAAGGCTTTTTGCGGTGATAATGGACGGTGCGCCGTTCCTCGAATATTTCGGGACGGACCTGCTGGCCCTTATCACAACGATAGGTATCTTCCTGCTCATCGTCTATGTGGAATCGACACGTATTGAAATCCCGCTTGCCCACTCCTCGGTGCGTGGTGCACGCGGACGGTTCCCCGTAAAACTCATCTACGCCAGTGTGCTTCCGATGATCCTTGTCCGTGTCATTCAGGCAAACATCCAGATGCTGGGCCTGTTCCTGAATAACATGGGTATCACTGTTCTGGGAGAATATGTCGGCCAGACACCGGTATCGGGAATTATGTATTACCTGGCACCGATCAACGGTCCCTCCGACTGGATGTGGTGGGCCTATGATGTCGGTCACGCCGTATGGCAGATTATTATCAGGATGGGTGTAGATCTCTTCGTGATGGTCGTCGGTGGTGCTATCTTCGCACTCTTCTGGGTGAAGACCGCCGGTCTGGACTCATCACATGTTGCACGACAGATCCAGATGAGCGGAATGCACATCCCGGGTTACCGTCGCAGTGAAGCGGTGCTGGTCAAATACCTTGACCGCTATATTCCGCGTGTAACGGTGATCGGTGGTGTGTTCGTCGGACTGCTCAGTGTATTTGCAAACTATTTCGGTGTCATCGGCATGGTTGGTGGTACCGGACTGCTGCTGACGGTGAGTATTGTCTACCGCCTCTACGAAGAGATCGCAAGCGAACAGATCATGGAAATGTATCCGTTCATGCGCGGGTTCTTTGGAAAGGAGTAATCATATAAAGGCTAAAGAGAGGAGAATGGTTGTATGGGTAAAAAGGTCGTAATTACCGGGGTACCGGGTGTTGGAAAGACAACCGTCATTAACAGGGCGATTGAGGAGCTCAGTGCCGAGGGCATTGAATACGAACCCCTCAATTTCGGGACATGCATGTTTGAAGTCGCTTCCGGGCAGGGTATGGTCCGGGACCGCGATGAGATGAGGAAACTCGATCAGGCACAGCAGCGTGATCTCCAGCGAAGTGCTGCCCAGGTTATTGCCCGGTCCGAAGGGAACGTGATTATTGATACTCACTGCACGGTGAAGACGCCCAAGGGCTACCTTGCCGGTCTGCCTGAATGGGTGCTCAGGGAACTGATGCCGGACACCGTCATCCTTGTGGAGACGGATGAGGACCAGATCCTGAAACGCCGTCTCTCGGATGAGACGCGTGTCCGTGACCTTGAAGGATACAACGATATTCTTGAGCATCAGCAGTTCAACCGCGCCATGGGTGCCGCATACGCCATGCTTACCGGATGCACGGTCAAGATCGTGAAAAATCCGGACTTTCTCCTTGAGAAAGGTGTGGAAGATATGAAAGATATCCTGAGGTGAAGAGGGTGGCAAAAGCTCCTCCGGCAAAGAAATCTGTCGGCGGCGGCATGATGGGATTTTTTATCATCATGCTCATTGCGATGGGCGTATACTCCATCCCTCCTATCCGTGATGCCATTGCCCGGGCGGCAAATGTCATCCTTCAGCCATTTTTCTCGATCTTTGGCAATGAACCCTACAGCTGGTTAATCGTCATTCTCGTTCTTTCTGCACTGACAGGTCTGTATTCTTCTCTTCTTCAGAAATATACGATAGATTACGAGAAGATGCAGGTTCAGCAGC
>JAENZA010000208.1 GCA_016841485.1 Methanobacteriota archaeon | reverse complement strand
CATGACGGGGAACCTCCCTGAGGGTGAGATAACGAAGGTCGCCTCATCGGTGGTCGGCGAGGAGTGACAGGAACGGCCATGAGCCCGCCGCTCTCTCACTCCTCTTCCCGTAGCGCCTCCGTCAGGCGTCCCCTCAGGACCCCGGTGGTCTTCTCGCTCATCCCGTCGACGATGCCCGTGCATTTCACCAGGTACCGGGGGGCGGCCAGGATCAGTTCGTCACAAAAGAGATCGGGAATCTCGCGCGAGACGTAGTACTGGGCATCGACCCGTGCTCCCCTTGCCTTTTCCACGAGTGCCGCCTCCGCAGGAGTGAAATGATCAGAGAGAAGCCGTTCCATAAGCAGGATGGTGCAGGAATGGTTCTCACACCGTATCCCGATTCGCGTGAGGACAGCGTAGAGGGAGAAGTACATCGCGTAGTATGCGGTCGTTATCCTCCAGTCGTGAGCGGTGATCGTCTGCATTGTCTCAAGGGCCTCTTCTGCCTTCTTCAGGTATGCCGACGCCAGGCTTTCGTTTGGGGCGGTGAGGGAGATGCCGTTCCTGATCCGGCCGCACCATACGAGCTGGTCCATCATCCCACCGCCTTCTCGACGAAGTGCTCGGTGCCTTTGATCAAGACATGGTTCCGGAGCACTTCCCGGAGAAAGGGGTCCGTACGGAGGTCACGATCAAAGACCTCCTGCGGGTAGACAGTGAGGTGGATCGGAAGGCCGTAGGTCTTTCCGATTCTCTCGATCTCCTCCACCCGGCATCCTCCGGCAACGAAAAGGTCGAGGTCGGACTCCTCGTCCGCGGTCCCCTCTGCACGGCTCCCGAAGATTGCACCGCTTCCCTCGATAAAGGGGACGATCCGGCTGAGAACTCCGGTGATGAAGGGTTCCTCTTCCCAAAGACAGATCCTCCGGTAGACCTCTGCCAGGGTGCAGAAGTCCCGTGCGTGATCGCCCCGCCGCAGGGAGAACAACCGCGTCCGGCCTCTGGTGGCGGAGCAGAGAACCTGCTTCCCCTCAAGGTATTCAAGGGCCGTCTGGGCCGTTCCACGGCTGATCGGAAGGCACCTGGAGATCTCCCGGATGTATAACTCACGGTCGTAGCCCCGGGTGAAGAGGGAGAGGACCCTGAGGTGGTCCTCCCGGATGTCCAAAATTTTAGACATATGTCCAGAATGTTGGACAGTCCCCGGTATCAGGATTCCGGTTTGGGGTGGTTTCAATCTCTACCGTTTGGCGCGGCCCCGGTTCCCGGCCCGCTGGGGGTTGTTTTTGATGTGGAACCGATCAGGCAAGGCCTGACGTGTAGACGCGCGTCACAGAAAAGGTTTATAGAAGAGTGTCGACGTCTCCATCATGAATACCGGAATCGGCATCTCGGGCCGCGCCGGCAGGTGAAGATCGATGGAAGAAAGGCGATTCATAAACGGTACCGGCCGGAGAGGGCTGATCTCTGTTGCCCTGCTGCTCCTCATCCTGGCCGGCAGCGGCGTGGCGCGTGCAGCCACGGATCCAGGTGAAAGCGTGCAGGTCAACCCGGTGAACAGTGAACCCTCGCCGGCCGGTACGGAGGACACCCGGCAGACCGTGCTCGAGGAGCCCGCAGATACGGTGGCGTATCAGGGATCCAAAAGTGCGTTCAGCGTCTTCTACAATCCCGTGCTCCTCGGGTGCGCTCTGGGAGCCGTGATCGTGTTCCCGGTGGGGTACTTCCTCATCCGGAAGCATCGTGGGAAGGATGCATCGTGAGTGTGATGTTTTTCCGGCTATCGCCTTCGCCCTCGGATGGCCCCCGTTCTCATAGCCCTGATAGGGCATCCGGGGAAAGGAATCTCCGGCGAGAGCGATTGCCTCTCAACCGCTCCCACAGGGCGTGTTGCCATTCTGCCGTTCTCCCCCCGCGCTGAACAACAACCCTTAAGAGGAACCCTTAGAGAGATACTACTCAAATGCTCGATCAGTTCAAGGGCTGTCTCCTCGGGGCCGCCATCGGGGATGCGCTCG
>JAENZA010000207.1 GCA_016841485.1 Methanobacteriota archaeon | reverse complement strand
ATCCCGGTACTTCCTGGAATGCATGGGTGTGAATGCCTCATCAGGGTATTGGTGAAGAAAATCTCCGATTTTCCTGTCCCGGGGGATGTTTGAACGGACAAAGGGCGACCTCGGCCGGTCAGGCAGCGCCGAGCAGCCACTTCCAGAGCGGGATGTACCGGACCGCTCCCTCTCTCTTCTCTGTGTCTTTCGTGAGAAGGATGCACTCCCGCACCCGGGAGTCGTGGAGGTTTGCAAACTCAAGCAGTGCTTTTTCCTCCCGGATAGGGAGGGCATCTGTATAAGAGACGTTGATGGCCGTCAGCGACCGGTCGGGATTTTTAACGACGAAATCGACTTCACCCTGTTTCTTCCAGTAGTAGATCTCACGACCCTGCTTCTTAAGTTCGATGAAGACGAGGTTCTCCGCAAGCCTTCCTTCGTCTTCCGAGAACCGAAACGAGACGGCATTCCGGAGACCGTTGTCGATGCAGTAGATCTTTTTGTTGTTCCTGCTCTGCGTTTTCAGCGAATAACTGAAGTACTGGACCTCAAAGAGGATTTTCGCCTTCTCCGCGTAGTAGAGATACTCCTTGATGGTCTCGAAATCAATGCCGAGCACCTCCTGGAGGTTCCGGTAGGAGTAGAGCGAGGTTACGTTCGTCATACAGTATGCGAGCAGATCGCCGAGCGCCTTCTGGTTTCGCACCTCGTTGACCCGCACGATGTCGCGGTAGACGATGCTGTCGTAGTATGCCGCGAGCTGGTCCCGCCGGATCGCTTCGTCGTCCTGGAGGACGACCTGCGGAAAGCCTCCTTCCCTGAGATACTCACCGAGCAGGTGCAGGAGCCGGTACTTCGCCGACACGAGGGAGACGGGATCGTGCGGCAGATCCTCGCCCGAGAAGACCACGTATTCCGCAAAATCGAGTGGGTAGACATGGATCGGGAGATACCGGCCGGCTATGAGCGTCGAGAGGTGCGAGTCGAGGAGGTACGACGTCGAGCCGGATATGATGAGGGTGAACTGCTTGCGGTCGTAGAGCGACTTCACCCACCGCTCCCATCCCTCGATAGTCTGGATCTCATCGAGGATGAGGTAGGCCGCCTCACCGCCGTACACGTCCCTGCGGTAGGTCTCAAGCAGGGTATCGAGCGGATTTTCGAGGCGGGCAATCTCCGGCTCGTCGCAGTTCACGAAGAGTATCGACCGCGGATCGACCCGGCGGTTGCGGATAAGGTCGTCGATGATCTGGAAAAGGAGCGTCGTTTTGCCCGAACGGCGCACCCCTGTAAGGACAACGATCTCCCCGGTCCCAAGATACTTCTGTATCTTCGTGAAGTACTTCTCCCGCCGTATACCCGCTTCGAAGGGCCTGCCGCTCCACCAGGGGTTGAGGGCGGTCAGGAGGTCGAGGACTGAGGGCATATGGTTTGTTGGACTATACTCAAGCATAAATGTTTGTTTTTGTTGGGGTATAATCGAACTAACTGGGCGATCCCCGGGGGTTTTCTTTCGAAGGCATGCCGGGATACCATCACCGTGCCGACGCTTGCCCGGGTGCGTCTCCTTCGGGAAGACCGTCGAGGAGGCGACGGCACGTGAGGCCATCGAGGTCTCTGTTGAGGATATGCTGGAGACGTATCCCCGAAGAAACTCGCATTCGGTTTCTTAAAGATTAACCCCGAAAAACCGCGTGGGAAAGATCAACCGAATCAGCGCATCAACAAAAGACGCAATCTCCGGAACTCAACCCACAAAAACAACACTTTCAGAAGAACAACATGGACCGATCGGGAATTGAACCCGCGGCCTCTCCCATGCCAGGGGAAAACGACCTCTCCGGGGGTGCATCTTCGAAAAAATCCCTGAAAGATAACGATACATCTTTCCCGCCCCGGACACAAGATATCTGAGTAATGAGTGCAGAAGAGCGCTGGAGCTCCCGGCTCACCTTCATACTCGCCGGGATAGGGGCGGCAATCGGCCTCGGAAACCTCTGGCGTTTCCCCTATGTCTGTTATGATAACGGCGGCGGGG
>JAENZA010000206.1 GCA_016841485.1 Methanobacteriota archaeon | reverse complement strand
TCGTTATGATCGCCATAAGCGTCGTCCTTGCCTTCATCATGCCCGGCAGCATCATTGCGCGAGCGACGGCGATGTTCATGGGCCTCTGCGCATCCGCGTTCCTGCCGGCCTACGCCCACGCCATGTACAGCAGCAGGCCATCGCTCCGCGCTGCGAAGATGAGTCTCGTCGCCGGAGCGGTCGCCTGGTTCGTATGGACCGCCTTCGTCCACATCAAGGAGTCGGAAGCACTCGGGCTGTCAAACCTCCTCTTCGGGGTTCCGGCGGTCCTTCCCATGCCGTGGCAGGTCGTGGACCCTCTCGTCATCGCCCTCCCCTTCTCGGCGGCTGCACTGCTGGTCGGGTGGGTGCTCGACCGCCACCAGGTGCCTGTGGAGGGATCGGCCGAGGCTTCCTGACGGTCGCTCCTTCCCCGGGAACTTTTTTTAGTTGACAAAAAGAATCCGCCCGGGCCGGCAGTAGATGCCAGCGTGCTCATAGGGGGGAAGAAACGGTTAGAAGGGTTGCGGGGAGGGCCTGAGGTCCTACGGTTGCAGGGTGCCGATGCCCTTGAGGGTCTTGTAACCCTTCTCGGTGACGATATAGTCTCCCCGCTCGTGCCGTTGCAGGATCATCCCGGCATCCTGGAGTTTCTTGAGGTGAAAGAGCAGATTTCCTCCCCGAAGACCGGTCAGGTTCGAGAGAGCCGAGAACGTCTGTGTTTCGGCAGCAAGTGATTGCACGATCCGGAAGCGGTGCCGGTTTGCAAGCGGCTCGAGAATATCCCTGACCAGGATCTCGTCCGAAAGGTCTGCGATGGACGAAAAAGCCTGCTGACTGCTCCGGTAGATCCCGAGCGAACGCATCAGCTCGATCTGTTTCTCAAAGAGACGGTTCGTCTCGGTAAAGCAGGTGGGACAGGTGTCGAACTTCCCTCCCTTCCGCATCGTTGCGAGCCGGTCGCGGTACGACTGGATGACCGCTTCGCTCACCTCACCGTCTCTGATATGCTCTACAGAACTCTTGAGAAACTCGTAGAATGCGGCATAACACCGATCGCGCATCGGACAATTCCGGATCATCCGCTCCTGGAGCCTCTGGTCCGCGTCGGAGAGATGCTGCTCGACGAAGACCTCCGCATACTCCTTGCGGAGCCCGCCGAGGACCGTATCGACATGCTGCTCGTTCGCATACTCGATGAACCGCCGAATTTCGCTCCTGAGGCCTGCAATCTCGGATTGGACCTCTTTGATCTCCTGGCTGTAGTGTTCTGTCCCGTCAGTCATTGGATCTCCCTCGCTGGATACAATACTCTGGTTCGTCAGGATCATATGGTTATGAGAGTGTAGCACGAGATCCCAGTACAGTTTAATGACGGGCATCTATATTATTGTGACCCTCCAACGAGAGGATCGGCGAAGATCATTCCCGAACGGCGTTGCACCAGAGAGTTCGTATTGGACGGGAAGGTAGGGCAGGCGCGTGGCTTGCAAGAGCGCCGGTTTCAGCTGTGCCGAACACAACAACGACTGCTCGCTGGCAACGACTGCCCGGGATATCGCCGAAATGCTGGAGGCAGAGCAATGAACGTTAAAGAAGAGATCCGTACCCAGATTGCAGACGCCCTCGCCGGTGCGACGTTTCCCATCCGAACACCCGAAGATCTCCTTGCCGCATTCCCGGAAGGAGCGGCGACCACCTGCAGGGCAGGCGACGTGGAGATGACCGCCGGTGAAGCGGGCACCCTCTTAAAGCCGGACGATTTCCCCTTCACGAGCCCCAGACAGGTGGCCGATACCATCCTCTCCCGGGCGGGAATGTAACCCTTTTTTTCCGTGGCTGCCGTTCCTGCCGGGTGGATAGTATCCCATCGACGATACTTGCTCACGGTTACCGGACCCGATAGATCCGGATGAGGTTGCCGCAGGCCTCGTCGAATGCGATCCGGGGTGTCAGACCTTTTCCGGAGCCTGCGAAGGAATCAAACACCCCGTAACCCCTCAATGCTCAAAATGCAGCCTGACGCGACATGCCCCGTCCCGCCCGTCCGTGCGCACGCCGTCGGCAA
>JAENZA010000205.1 GCA_016841485.1 Methanobacteriota archaeon | reverse complement strand
AGCAGGCGCTCAACGGGGAGAGCGTCTCGAGCGCACAGACCCGGCTCGACGAGATCGGCAAGGTGCTCGACGAGGAGACGGAGAAGATGACCGTCGCCCAAGCCGAGCGGGAGGACGCCGAGCGGGTCCACCAAGCCACACTGATGGAGATTGAAAAGGCCGGGACCACGGAGCGGATGATCGATTGGGCGACCGCTAAGAAATTCATCGAGGAGAACCCGATCTACGCCAAGATCTACAACATCTCCTACGATGAGAGCGGATCCCCCTCCTACACCCCGGAGGTTCCGACTGTGAACCTGACGCCGCCGACCCTGACGGCCGTCGATTTCTCGAGTGTGGGAGAACGGAGCAAGACCAGTGACGGGGAGAAAACTGCCGGCACCGCAGAGAAAGACGGTGAATCGCATTGGAACACCTCTGAATACTCCGACCGGGACATCCTCAAGATGGTCGCAGCCGCCGCTGCAACAGTGAAAGTTGGCGGCAAGGAGGTAGAGTCTGCGAACGCCCCTGCTGCACAGGCGTGGTTACAGCGGTATGCACCGACGATCAACATCAACCAGGTGATCCAGACGCAGACACAGAGCGCCTCCGAGGTCCAGGCCGCCACGGAACGCGGGCTGCGTGACGCCGCGCTGGAAGGATCGCTGTGAGACATCCCGGCAAATTTGCCGGGATGTTCCCTCTTTTACTATGGTCCCGCTCGACCCCGCCGACTACGAACCGATCAGACCCGCCCGCAGCGGGAAGCCGTGGCCACCGGTCCGGTGCTTCTACTGTGGCGCTCCGGCGACCTACCGGGAGACCTTCGCCTCCCGGGACCGGGAGCGGCGGTGCCACACGCGCGGGGTTTGCGATGACTGTTATCAGGCAGCCGCGGACGGGCGGCACGACGGGATCATCTACAAGCAGCGGCGGAGGGCGGGATAGCGCCCAACTGCCCGCACAGCCCCGGAGCATCAATTCGAAACTATTTTCGTTCCTACTGCTGACGGGGCCATATGAAACCCCTGTCCGTTCTTACCGTCCTCGTGGTCGCCCTGCTCCTCGTTTGCGGCTGCACCGGGACCACATCCGATGAAAAGGGAGCGGCAGCGGCCCCAACTGCCGCGCCGACCGAAACCCTGCCGCCCTCGACACAGGCGACCACGATCCAGACCACGGCCCCCACCCCCACAGAGGCGGCGCCCGCCCCCACGGCAGAGCCCTCCCGAACGGTGCTTGCTGACGAGGGGACCGCCGTGTATGCGGGTTACTGGAAGCAGATCAGTTTCACCAACGATCTTGGGGTCGATTACCTCTATCCCGAAGAGCGCTATGAGATCCGTATAGAATCGAGCCAGCCGATCAACGTCCTCATCGTGAGGGATAACGTCGTGTCACTGTTCAAGACGAACCCGCCCGAGTGGAGCACCAACGATAATAAGTGGAAATACTACCCCGGCGTGGAGCCGGTGTTACAGTTCGACGAAGTTACTCGAAAAACGTTTGTCTTGACGGCCCCCGAACTCGGCCGCTATTCGCTCCTGCTCGATGGGAGAATGTCTCCACAGGGCGTTTTTGTGATTAACGATGCCGCATCCGTGGACTACGTAATTACAAAACTCTCCTAACTCTTTTTCGATACCGGGGCGTGCTCCTGCACGTTTAACGGGCGATCTCCTGCGAGGGGAGCCCTTATATCTCCGACACGGTAGAGTCCGGGAAATCGACGATATGAGGGCGTGCAGAAGAGGTTATTCGACCTTCTCGACGATGACGCGGTGCTTATCCTCTTCGATTCTCACCGTGACCTCTTCGCCGGTCTCGAACGGGAAGCGGTCGTCTCCGGCCACGTCCGCCGGGATGGTGACATACCGGGTCCTCGCCCGCTCGGATAACTGGATTACCTTGCCTTTTCCTTCCTTCGACATGGTAAGTATGTTGGTAAGTAATCTATTTATACCTGTAGGTTGTATTAGTATATTGGTAAGTATATTACTAATATAGGTGAAACAACTATGCCCTTCAACCAGGTAGGAAAAATCGAGAAGGTCCACGACGCCCTGCAGG
>JAENZA010000204.1 GCA_016841485.1 Methanobacteriota archaeon | reverse complement strand
ACCGGCTCCCCTTCAGGTAAAACCGGAGAGGGAGGTCCGCCGCCTTCGTGATCCCGATCCGGGTCGTCTGCACGATCTCTCCCTCCGAACCTTCCGGCCGGCGGCCGGGCAGGCTGTCGGGCGACCAGACCCGGAGGGGGCCGTCGCAGAGGGAGGTCCCGTTCAGGTCCATGGAGATGTCGAGGGCAGATGTCAGTTTGCCCGGGCCGCTCGCGAGCGAGACCAGGTCGTTCATCCCCCGTCTCTCCTGCATCAGGTCGATCCCGATAGCCGGCTCGAGAGCCCGAATCAGGACTGCCTCCCCCGCACCTTTCGGTCCGGTCACGACGTTGACACAGGTGTGCAGGCCGTAGATCCGGTAGACGTAAGCATGGCCTGCCGGGCCGAACATAACGCTGTTCCTCTTCGTCTCTCCCCGGAACGAGTGGGCCGCC
Organism: Methanobacteriota archaeon; assembly: GCA_016841485.1. Lineage (GTDB taxonomy): Archaea > Halobacteriota > Methanomicrobia > Methanomicrobiales > Methanomicrobiaceae > Methanovulcanius. The sequence goes on along the minus strand of JAENZA010000204.1, from coordinate 1,642 downwards.
GGATCCTCCCGGAGGTAGGCCTCGTCCTCGACGATCCACCCCATCGTCGTTCCCTCCTCTTTCCGATGCACAAGCAGGCATCCCAGCAGGTCCTTTGCGACGGTCACGGTATCCCGTTCGTAGAATGCACGTGGCAGAATCATGGCGATCTCCGGTCTTCCCTCCCTGCAAGGTCTCTCCCGCCGGCCCATCAAGGTTCCGGACGAGGGGTATCCTCAGGCAGGAGGATGCCCATATCTGCTTCGGCCGACAGAACCCCGGACCCTTGCCTGCGGGGGTTGAGCGACTCGCTGGTTGGCCTGACTACGAGGCGGGCACTTCGCCGCATGGGGAGGAGCCCGGGTTGTTCGCCGGGAGCCGCTCTTTGGGCATTCTATACCCGGCTTCCTTGCAGTGACCTAAAAAGTCAAATACTTGCGGTGCTCCACATTGAAACGTTAACGCCACCGGATAATTAACCCCGATCACAGGAAGGTTGTGGATATGAAGAAAGGATTTGTCGCAGATATCGAGACCGAAACCGTAAAGAATACCGATTTCCGCAGAGTCCTCTATACGGGGAAGTTCAGCCAGCTCGTGCTGATGTGCCTGAAGCCCGGCGAGGAGATCGGCGAGGAGGTACATGACGATGTCGACCAGTTCTTCCGGTTCGAGGAAGGGGAAGGGGCTGTCGTGATCGACGATGTAAAGCACGCCGTAAAGGACGGCAGCGCCGTGGTAGTGCCGAGCAGCGCGAAACACAACGTGCTGAACACATCGAAGACCGCCAATCTCAAACTCTACACCATCTACTCCCCGCCGGAGCATCAGGACGGGGTCGTGCGCAAGACCCGGGAGGAGGCCATGGCCCGGGAAGAGCACTACGACGGAAAGCCGACCGAGTAACTCTTTCCCGGAAATGCTCACAAATCAATTTTTCATTTTCCGGCAGTTGGTGTCAAAAGGCATGTTAACTGAATGTTGACGCCAGTTTACCCTTCTTTCAGGACGGAGAGAGATGGTTCCCCGCACCCTCTCCAGAGAAGAGCGACCCCCCGGCCTGCTGCCGTCTCCGCCTGCCGCAGAACCCGGAGGCGATCGGGCGGGTGCTCGCCCGTCTTGCTATCCTCAATGAGGGGACGTGAGACCCCTCAGTCCCGCTCAATCTCGCCGCCGGCCTCCCGGATCGTCGTCTCGATCCGCTGGAGCAGATCGGTGTCGTGGGTGGCAAAGTCCACCATCGAAAAAACCGCCACGAGGGGGATCGGCTTGAAGATCGCAAGCGGGGCTTTTCCGTCTTTTTCCGGTATCTCGCCCGGGGCGATGACGGCGGTCGTTCCATCCGCCCAGACGGCGAGGTTCCCGTAGCCCTGTGCGTCCCAGATTTTCCGGATGATCTCACGTGTGTGCAGCATTCTCTGTTCCCTGAAGAGAACATGCCCAAAGAGGATATCAACCTTCCGGCATGGCAGCGCCACAAAAATCAGAAGATACCTATGCCCGGGTGTATCCGTGCGATCGGAGAAATGGTTGGGGAAATGACCGGCAGCGTGGCCGGGCAGCCTTTCTTACCTCACCGGTGGCGCGTCGGCTCCTCTGCTCTCTGCTGAGAGCGTCTGCTCTTCCGTAAAGAGGTGGTCGACACCCAGGATCGTGTTCACCC
>JAENZA010000203.1 GCA_016841485.1 Methanobacteriota archaeon | reverse complement strand
ATAAGGGATATTGTAACCCCCATCCCGCCCGGCCTCCGGCCTCCTCCCCCGCCCCCAAGGGGGTGGGGGCAGTGCGTGGCGATATCCCCACGAAATCCGTGCATCAGGGTAAGCGATGTCCCAAGAACGATGTGTGAGTAACGACTGACCACAGAGCAGGAGTCTGGGTAACGCAGGTGTGAATGACGCTGACCTAAGGTGCGACGGACAGAGCATCTGCAGCGCGAATCCCTCAGATTCTAAGGATCCCCCTCAGGACAAAGACGCTCCGAAACAACCCAAAAAAATTATGATTCGGCCGGATCGTCGAGATCCGTCCGCACCCTGCAGATGCTCTCGACCGGCAGAACGAAGATCCTGCCGTCGCCCGGCCTGCCGGTCCGTCCGTTCGCCCGGACGATGCTGATGACTTTGTCGACATCGGCGTCCTCGATGACCATCTCGATCTTGATCTTGGGGATGAGGTCGACCGGCATGGCTCTTCCCCGGAACTGCAGGGCAATGCCCTTCTGTTCCCCTCGACCCTTCACCTCGGTGACGGTCATTCCGACGACCCCCTCGGCTTCAAGGGCTTTTTTTACGAGCTCAAACTTTTCCGGCCTGATCACTGCAATTACCAACTTCATGGGTGCATCCCTAGACCTGAATGGACTCACCGTGCTGGGAGATGTCGAGCCCGACATACTCTTCGTCCTCGCTCACCCGGAGACCCATCAGCGCATCGACAAATCTTGCTATGATGTACGTCCCCACAAACGAGAAGACCATGACGGTTACGGCGCCGAACGCCTGCAGAAGGAACTGCTCTCCGACTCCTGCGATGAGGCCGCTCACACCACCTATGGAAGCGATCGCAAAAATACCAATCGAAAGCGTTCCCCAGAAACCTCCCACGCCGTGGATTGCCCAGGCGTCCAGGCTCTCGTCCAGGCCCTTCCGCATCCGGAAGAGCAGGGCGTAGTAACAGAGCACGCCGGACACCGTGCCGATCACGATCGCCGCCAGGGGCCCGACAAATCCTGCCGCCGGGGTGATCGCTCCAAGTCCGGCAATGGCACCGCTGATCATGCCAAGCGAGCTCGGTTTGCCCCGTACCCATGACGCTCCCATCCATGCCAGCGCCCCGGACGCGGCGGAGATGTTGGTCACGACAAAGGCATTGACCGCAAGCCCGTTGGCCGCCAGCGCGCTGCCGGCGTTGAACCCGAACCACCCGAACCACAGGAGCGCTCCTCCGAGCAGGGTCATCGGGATGTTGTGGGGGTCCATGCTGTACTGCCCGAACCCGACGCGCTTGCCGATGACGAGCGCAAGTGCGAGCGCCGAGAAACCCGCCGAGATATGGATGACGATGCCGCCCGCAAAGTCAACGATGCCCATCTGTGCTGCCCAGCCCCCGCCCCATACCCAGTGGGCGATCGGATCGTAGATCAGCGTCGTCCAGAGCAGACCAAAGACGATGAATGCACTCAGCTTCACCCGTTCGGCGACCGCCGACGTGACGATGGCGAGGGCAATCGCAGCGAAGGCCATCTGGAAGACCATGAAGAGCAGGTCAGGGATGCCGTCGCCGGTTGTTCCGACACCCTCCAGCCCGATGAACGTGAACGACCCGATGATCCCGGAGATATCGGGCCCGAAGGCAAGGCTGTAGCCGAAGAAAACCCATTGAAGCGTAACCATCGAGAGGGCAACGAACGAGAGGGCAACCATCGAGATCAGGTTCTTTCGCCGAACCAGTCCGCCGTAGAAGAACCCCACTCCCGGCGTCATCAACATAACCAATGCTGTACAGATCAGAATAAACGCTGTATCGCCACTATCAAGTGCCATGCTCCTCCCTCCAGATGGCATCCGCTACCGGCTTTGCTGTGCCTCTTTTTGGACATCTCGACCTCTTCACAAATCGGGACGAGACGAACGGCCTTGTCTCTTCACCCGGCCGGTGATCGCACAGGATGTCTCTGCTGGACCTCGAACGGACGGCTCTGCCGTGCGACAGTATACGGGGACGCTATACCGCCATCTGTTAGAAGGAAGTTGCTTTCCTCATGATTTAAGCGTTTCTAATACTCAGACTCGCTCGTCGATGGCCAAAAAAGACATAATGGGGCT
>JAENZA010000022.1 GCA_016841485.1 Methanobacteriota archaeon | reverse complement strand
AAGCGGCCGACCTCGGCCGCGAGCGGGGCGAGGCGATCGAGAAGACCGGCGCCGAGATGGTGGTCACCTCCTGCCCGTTCTGCGAGTTCCACATCGCCGAGCATACCGACAAACCAGTGATCAACATCACCACCCTTCTCAGGAAGGGGTATGCGAAGAAAGACGGGGAGAAGGACAAGAAAAAATGAGCGTAGGGGTCTTCCCCCTCCGTGAAAAAATCGCAAATCAATTCTCTTTTTTTAAGGATTTTCCCTTCATTGCATTCCATGTAGAGTTCCTGCCAAACGGATGAATGCTGGCCATACCTCCTGCTACGACAGAATCAGAAGAGCTGGTGGATACGGCCCGGTTCTTTTCTCATTCCTGACATAATCGGTGGTTCTGGAGGGAATATTTAAAAAAAAGGATTTCCAAAGGTTGAGGGTTACCCCTCCTCCCCCTCCCCGCTCGTCACATTGATCGCCCCTTCCTGCAGCTGGGCGGTGTACTGGAGTGAGATGAGAAGCGCCTGGGCCTCGGCACGGTCGGCTTCGTCACTGCTGATGTATTTTCCCTCGAGGAAGGGGACGGCGGTATCGCCCATGCGGACGATGACCTCCTTTGCGCCGTTCTTCGTCTTCGTATCGTCACCCATCACGCCGTCCCAGAGGGCGGGAAGGGCCACGGTGCCCATGCCGACGAGCGTCCCCTTTGCGACGAGGACCGTATCCTCGTCGGGGTGGTCAAGGGCGTCCACCAGCAGGGCCGCCGCCGGTTCGCCGATCTGCGTGAGGACAAAGGAGCCGTAGATCCGGGTCTTGTTGTCGCCCGCGGCAAAGGAGGCGATGATCGGCTGCACCGCTGGTTCGCCGATGGCAGTGAGCGTATTGATGGACGCAAGTTCGGTCGCCTGGTCGCCGGAGGAGAGGCCGGCGATCGCCTTGGTCACCTGTGCATCCTCTTCGGGGGTGCTTGTGGTGCACCCGGCGATGCAGACCGCGAGGCAGAGGGCGGCCGCAAGGAGAAGATATCCGCGTATTGTGGTTTTCATCTACCCGAAAGGTTGGCGTGGGAGACCAAAAAAGATGACGCGGATGCAGAGCTGCGGGCCACGGGGGACCGGGAGAAGATCAGGGAGCCGGCAGCAGGGACAGGCAGACAGATTCAAGCTATTGCCGGCTGTGAATGTCTGAAAAAATGAAAAAAACGGAGATTCAGGAGATATCACACCGCAGCCGGGCTACCCGAGCCTCCCCAGGTACTCGAACGCCTCGAGCGCTGCCTTTGCACCGTCACCCGCAGCGACGACGATCTGCTTTGCCTTCACCGCGGTCACATCCCCGGCCGCAAAGACCCCCTCCGCCGAGGTATGGCAGTCGATGTCGACGACGATCTCCCCCTGGTCATTCAGGTCGACAAAGCCGTCCAGAAACGCGTTGTTCGGCTCGTGCCCGATGGCAAGGAAGAGGCCCTCGACCGGGAGCGTCTGTTCTTCGCCGGTGTTTCGCTCGGTCACCGTGATGCCCTTCAGGAGGGTCTCCCCGGAGAGGCCCGTGACCACGTAGTTCTGCAGGATGGTGAGGTTTTTGAGCCCCTCGAGCTGGGAGGTGTAGACCGCATCCGCCCGTATCTTCGACCGGACGATGAGCGAAACAGACCGTGCAATCGGGCTCATCTCGATTGTTGTGGTGAGCGCATAGTTACCGCCGCCGACGATGGCGACGTCCTTGTCCCGGAAGAGCGGGCCGTCACAGGTCGAACAGACGCTCTCGCCCCTGCCGATATACTTCTGCTCGTCCGGCAGGCCGAGCCACCGGGGTTTGGCACCCGAGGTGATGATCATCGCCCGGCCGACGAACTCCTGCTCGGAGACCGTCTTCATTTCAAAGCTCCCGTCATCGCGTTTCCCGACCGAGGTGACCGAGTCGAGCTCAATGGCAATGCCTTCCTCGCGGACCTTTTCCTCGAACCGGTCCATCAGCTCTGCCCCGGTCACCAGCCGAAAGCCCATATAATTCTCGATGGACCAGGACTCGAGGGCCTGCCCCCCGATGTTCTCCGTCACCACGAGTACCGAGAGCATCTTGCGGGCACAGTACATCGCCGCCGTCAGGCCCGCAGGCCCGCCGCCGATGATCACGACGTCATAGACGTCCCTGTGCCCCCCTTCCCCGAAGAGCTCATTGAAACGCCCGGCATCGAACCCGACGATCACCTCATCGTCGACGAGGGTCACCGGCACGCCGTACTGGCCGGACTTCTCCACCATCTCCGCCGCGGCGGCCTTATCCGTCCCGACATCGATTTCCTCATATTCCACGCCGTTTTTCTGCAAAAACGCCTTCGTGAGACGGCAGTACTGGCAGCTCGCCGTTGTATATATCCTGACCTTTGGCATCCTCTTTTCTCCTCTGCATTCTTACAGCGCAATCCCATCCCAGGATGGGAAGGGGAAATCCCCCTACTCCACCAGGATGAACTTCGAGCCCGGCACGCCGCAGATCGGACAGTGTTCGGGCGGTTCATTCAGCACGAGGTATCCACAGTACGGGCAGACAAAGACTTCCTTTGCATCGAGGTCTTTTCCCTCCTTCACCGCAGCGAGCGCTGACGCATAGAGAACCGCGTGCACCTCCTCCGCCTTCATCGCATGGGTGAAGATATCGACCGGGCCAGTCACGCCCTCCTCCTTCGCCTGTGTGATAAACCCGGGATACATCGACTCGTACTCCTCGGTCTCACCGGAAACGGCAGCGCTGAGGTTCTCCTCAGTCGTCCCTATCGCCTTGAGGGCGATCAGCAGCCTGCGTGCGTGGATGGCCTCCGCCTCGGATGCCGCCCGGAATATCCGTGCCACGAGCGGGTATCCTTCCGAATCCGCCTGCTGTGCAAAGTTTGCATACTTCCGGTTCGCCTGTGATTCTCCGGCAAACGCCGCCCATGCATTCTCTTCTGTTGCCATGTTTCAGTCAACTCCTGTTTATAGTCCCGTATAGAGGATGTATCCCTATTAAAGGCTCTGTTTGCTTAAGAATTTGGCAATATACCAGCCCTATTCCTTTATCGTCCTGTTTTGCTTACTATCTGGTATTCAGGGGAGAATGCATGTGAAAATAAAACCATTGCGCGATTTTCACGATATTGACAAGCCACGGGAGCGGATAAAATCCGTAGGAGCGGGCGTCCTGAACGAACGCCAGCTCATTGCAGCCATCATCGGCCGGGGAATCCCGGGCCGGGACGTCAATGCCATTGCTGGCGACATCTACCGCCTCCTGGAGGAGAAGGGGGCGGAGGTGTCACATGCCGACCTCATATGCATACCAGGCGTAGGGGAGACGAAGGCCTCCCAGATGCTCGCCGCCTTCGAACTCACCCGTCGCTATCTCGACCGCGAAAAAAGACACGTCGCCACGCCCGCGGACGTCGCCCTGATGACGAAGGACATCGCCGGAAAAAAGCAGGAATACTTCCTCACCTTCACGCTGAACGGGGCGGGAAACATCATCGAACGCCGCATCATTACCAAGGGCATTCTCAACCACAGCCCGGTCCACCCCAGGGAAGTCTTTGCCCCGGCGCTCACTGAACGGGCCGCCTCCGTGATCCTCGTCCATAATCACCCGTCGGGCAACCCCGAACCCTCCTCGGCCGACATCGAGATCACCCGGATGCTGAAGGACGCAGGGGACCTCCTCGGCATCTCCGTTCTCGACCATATCATTGTAACCAGCGGGGACTATGTCTCTTTGAAGGAACGGGGATTGTTGTAAAGAGCCGGTACGGATATATGAGAGAGCCGGAAATATTGGGGAAAAAGAGGTTCTTTCCTCCCTCAGAAAATATCTTCGCCGCACCCGAGCAGGGGATCAAAGGCTACGATAAACGAGCGCATCATGAACGTGAGTTCAGGGGCCATGATGACCGTCGCAACATCGCCCCCGCCAGCCTGTTCGAGTATGAGCGACTCTTTTCCGTCCGCAAAGAGGAGGAAACCCGGCCTGGAGAGATGTTCCACCCGTGACATATGAGTTTCTTTCATCTTGTCCAGATAATCCCGGAGCCTCTCGTTCGGGACATGCACCTCCACCGGGAGACCCGTGCCGCGATCCTCTTCGTTGAGTGAGACGATGGAGACCCGAATCCGCTTCTCTGCCTCCTGTATCTCCTTCATGAAGGGAAAGAGGGAGGAGGAGTCCATGAAGAAGATTATCACCTCTTTTTTTGCGTTCTCGATCATCGACCGTACGCGGCGGTTGATGCCCCATTCGCTGTGAATCGACCAGAAGGGAAGGGGATGGCCGGTCTCAATTCTGAGCAATTTGAGATGGGCTAGGGATCGGTCCACCTTGTCATTGAGCTGTGTTTTCAGCCCCCCGATGACGACTTCGGGATCCTCTGCCCGAAAATAGGTGGGCGATCCCTTCTGCACCGTCACGTACCCCTTCTCCGCAAGTGCCTTCAGGACCGAGTAGATTCTCCCATGCGGGACGCCGGAGATCTCGTGCACCTCGCGGGCCGTCCCCATGCCCAGGCCCACGAGTGCGGTATAGGCCTTGGCCTCATACTCGGTAAACCCGAGCATAGTCAGTGATTCAAGAACCTCTTTTTGCATTGCAACTTGTTTAGTTGTAATAGATTTAATATCTTCCCTTCCGAGTATATACCTACCACAACCGTACAGGAATGCAATACCATGGAAGTACACAGAGTCCTGAAACCAGCACAGATCATTGAGACTTGGCAGATCTGGGAAGAATCGGGAATATCCCCCGAGCCCGCCTGGCTTGTTGCCGTCGAATACCTCCACCGGCACGCGATGGATGAGCCGGAGCCTGCCATGAACCTTGCAGCGCTTTCCACCTCATTTCATGAGATCATTGATGCGGTGGTATCCATGCCCGGCTTCCGCGTCATGGACCGGCACCGGATGCTCACGTACGCACGCCTCTGTGGGATCGACATGAACGGACGGTCGGACCACGACATTGCTCTCCGGATAACTGCGACCATTCTGAATGATTATGGCGTTCAACTCTCCGATGTCCGTGACCTGATCCCGCCCGTTCCCATCGAAGCTCAGGGATTTCTCCGCTCTTCGGACCGGTACACCGGTCCTTCCGAACTTAACACCAACCCATCAGGAATCACATCATAATCATATACCCGAAAGGGTGGAAACTGACAGATACGCCCGGAACCTATTTCCTTCACACCAAACCGGGGCAGGGCACCCTGGCTATCGGCTCTGCCTCCGCGTGCCTCCACACAAGGCGGAGGCGGGTCTTCCGGGCATATGTTTCATTCCAATGACAGGGGACGGTCCAGCAGCACCATACCCCCCACCCCATCACCAGGGAGCAACACAACATTCTCTATCGCGTTATTTTTCCATCGCGTTTTTTATCAGCGTGCACATCTCGTACGATTTTGTATAGGCATCCCGCATCACCTCAGGCCGTGTGGTGATGTCGATGATCTCGTCCATGTTGTTTTGCAGTACCTCCCCCCAGTATCTGATATCAAGGATATCACAGAAACACTGGACCGTCGTCCGCAGGCCGTCGAAGTCATGTTCGATATTCTGCCCCCCAATCGAGATGAGAAGAGCACGCCGGTGCTTCTTCTTTGCCGGGTCGGGAAGCGGCTCCTTGCGGAAGTACTTCGCCATGAAATAGACCTGAAACCGGTCCATGAACGATTTTAGTGCCCCAGGAACGCCCATCGTCATCACCGGGGTCGCGATGATCATGCCGTCGACGTCCCTAAACTTCTCCAGATAAGGCGTGACATCGTCCTGAAGGCCGCAGGCCTCGTGGTCCTGGCAGTAGAGAATTTCCATGCATGGTTTGAATTTCATATGCGGGACATCGACAACCTCCACCTCACATCCGGCATCCTGTGCTCCCCTGACCGCCTCGGCCAGGAGTTTGCCGGTATTTCCCTTCGGGCGGGGGCTGCCCATAAGCGCGATGATCTGCGGTGCCATGCGAGGGTATTTGCAGATGACATAATTATAGGTATACCCTTTTTGTCCGCATCGTCCTCCATAACCTCCCCTCCACTAGAGGGGACTGGAGAACCACATGATCCCCCGTGACCAAAGAAATATATAGGTATCTCTGTAATTAGGGGATTGAGGGAATCGACTATGACAGAAAGCCCCAAGAGAGTGAAAGCCGGCGAGAAGGTGGGTCCCGGCAAGTATGTGTGTGTTGACTGTGGCCTCGAATTCGCCGTCGACGAGGCAGACAAGGATCTCAGGCCGTGCCCGTCATGTGCCTGCGAGATGTATGACTGCTTCCCGATGACGCACATCAGGGAGGACGTCAAGACACCAGAAGACGCACGGCACCCGCCAAAGCGCTGACTTGACTGAAGACATGCCCCCCCGAAGAGGGGGAGGCAGGAACACAAATTCGAACAGAGGTGGAATGTATGGTAAATGTTTCAGAAGAAGGACAGGTTTACGAATGTGAGATCTGCGGCAATGTGGTGAAGGTAGTGACCGTCGGCGGTGGCGAACTCGTCTGCTGCGGTGAACCAATGTCGCTCCAGGAGTAGGAAGATGGATAAAGAACTCAAGGAACTGGAGGAAAATATCGGTAAAGTGCCGATGATTCTCCAGAAATGGGCCAAAGAAGACCCCGAGATGGAGAAATTCGTCCTTGCCCTCGACAAGGGAGTCTGGGGCGACGGGGCACTTTCCAAACAGACAAAAAAGATCATCGCCATCTGTGTGGCGGCTGCCCTTCGCGACCGTCACGCCGTCCGTGCGCAGGCAGCAGGTGCATCCGCCCTCGGCGTCAACTATGACGAGGTCGAAGAGGCGCTGCGGGTCACCTTCCTCCTCGCAGGAATGCCGGCCTATACGTACGGCAGGACCGCAATCGACGACTTCATGAAATAATCACCTCCTCCACCTTTCGGGGAGGAGATGACGTGATTTTTCGATGATCTGTACTGCCAGAGCGGAGCCTCCGGCTCTGCCCCTCGCAGCAGGGAGAAAGCCGGCCTTTCCAGGCCGCAGATGCGGTACACTCCGCAGAACACCATAATGCCAACTCCATGAGGTAAGCACCATGTGCGAAGATGAAGAAGTCTATGACGAATGTTACTGCGGCGGGGTGTCTCTCCCCGTCCTGGGAGAGGAGGCACCCCTCTTCGAGGCGCTCACCACCCACGGCCCGAAAAAACTGGAGGATTACCGTGGACAGTGGGTCGTCCTCTTCTCCCATCCTGCAGACTTTACCCCGGTCTGCACGACGGAATTCATGGCCCTTGCAGGGGCCTTTGATGAACTGAAATCACTGAATGCACAGCTGATCGGCCTCTCCATCGACTCGGTCCATTCCCATATTGCATGGGTCCGAAACATCGAGGAAAAGTTCGGGGTGAAGATACCGTTTCCGGTGATAGCCGATCTCGATATGAACGTGGCGCAGATGTACGGGATGATTCATCCAGGCCAGAGCTCGACCGCGGCTGTCCGGGCGGTCTTTTTCATCGATCCCGAAGGGATTCTGCGGGCAATGATCTACTATCCGCTCACGAACGGCCGGTACATACCGGAGATCGTCCGGCTGGTCCGTGCCCTCCAGATGACCGACGAAAAGGGGGTCGCAACCCCAGCGAACTGGCAATTGGGAGACAAGGTCGTCGTCCCCGCGCCGGCCACCCAGGAGGCCGCAGAAAAGCGCCTCGGAGAAGGCTTCGAGTGCAAGGACTGGTACCTCTGTTTCCGGGAGCCCTGAGGCCCGGCCTCTCCGTTTTTTTCCATTTTTTGCCACCCTTCCGGTACAGTCATTTTGATACGACATATGTCGTGGCCTTTATCGTATAGCGCAGCCAATCACCTCATTGATGCGGGGAGCATGGCACCGTTAACGAATGACTTCAGTGCGCTGAAGAACGCATGGCTGAAAACCAAGGAGCATCAGTTGCTCCGCCTTCTCGAGGAGGAGTACGCCTTTGACCGTCCGGTCTGTCGGTCGCTTGTACACCTGATGCACGAATTTGCCGAGGAATACTACGGGTGGCAGCGGGGCGACCAACAGATCATCTATGAGGCGGTTGACCTGCGGGAACCCTCCGGCAAACCGATGGACGATCTCGCAACGGTGCCGGTGAAACTTACGGTCTCCCACCCCGATGATGCGCAAGTCCTGCGAAAAGAGGGGCTCAGCAGCCTCCGCCGGTACAAACTCCTCCGGCTTGCAAACGAGGCGTATGACCAGGGGGGACTCCTGATACAGGCAGACCTCGCCCTCCTCCTGACCACCTCCTTGCGGACTATCCAGCGGGATGTTAAGGAGATGCGCCATGCCGGCATCTTCGTCCCGACCCGTGGATGGGTGCAGGAGTCGGGACATATGCCGGCGCTCTACACCCGCTGCGTCCACCATTACCTTGAGGGTGATGCCCCTACCGCGGTCGCAAAAAAGACCGGAATCTCCGAACAGATTGTTCAAAAGGCGTACCGCCTCTTTGCAGACACCGTCGTCCTCTATGTCCGCGGCTACAACGCGGACCAAATCATCGAGATCACCGGCCTTCCCCCACGGGTCGCCGGCGAGTTCCTGCTCCTGTATGAGACCACCGGCCTGAGGACGGGGAGCCGCCTCGATGATCTCTTCGTAGCCTATACCCCCGGCATCTCCCAGCGCCCTGTCCGCCTTGAGCGCGCACCCATACGACATATGCCATAAAGAAAACGGAAGTGGCACTCCCCGTCCCGGCATTGAAGCCTGTATTATATCGTGTACTGACCAATTGCTATAAATCATTGATATTTTTGTATTTTTGAGATTCTCCGCCATATATTCGGATAACATCATTCGTATTGTTACGAACTTTCGAGGAACCATTATATACAGGATAAGACAAGTATAGGATGACAAATGTCGTGTCACTCCCACCTCCGGAATACTACCGGCACACCAGATGGGAGTTGAATGCGGGAAACGTCCCCGTGAACCACACCGGACATCCGGCACAGGTCCCGCCCCAGCGGGAAAAGATGGTGAAGCTGTGCCCCCGGAAGCAGGACGGATTGGAAGGGCATTCAATATGCATATTCCAATGCACGATTGCTTATCAAATCAGGGATCTTCGTTGAAATTCGGCATAAATTTGCCATTACTGAACAAAATTGGTGATTTATGAAGAATTCAATGCTGACGGGAACCCCGCCGTGAAACGCGAATTTGCAGAAAAGCTTAAGTGATATCCCACTGTAAGAAAGATTACAATACAGTGGACGGCCACCACCGCAGACCCGCATGGGCGCGAGGGCCAGAGTATCACAGAGCTGACCGACGACGACACGAACACCCAACCAGTGTATCGGAGTGATGTACCATGGCAGCAATTACCAACGCAAACGAAGTATTGGCAGCGATTAACCAGACAGCTGGGAAGGACACGAAGCTTCCGAGCTCGGCTAAGTCCGTCCTTGACATTCTCGAGGACCACGAGCCGAGAACCTTCTCGGACATTTCGGACCGCGTGAACTGGGCCCCCCGCACGGTGAGAAACGCACTGCGCAGACTCATCGACGAGGGACTGATCGTCAGGAAATTCAATTTCCAGGACGCACGCCAGGTCTTCTACATGCGGGCATAACTGTGCGGAGACATTCTCCGCCCGGCAGCCCGCAGGTAGTGCCCTCCTCCCCCACCCCCCTTAGCAACAACAGACTCCCGGAATATGATGAACTCCCCCCCTGATGTTCCACGCCCGAAACGGGCCCCCGGGAAGTGTCTCACCTCTTTTCTCATCCCAATTTACCAACTGCCCCCCAATGATCCGGTCTTTCTTCGAGCCCCGCTATACCCTTTGCAGCCCTTCAGGTATACGGCCACATACCCCCGGCATCACACAACCCCTTGGAAACCCTAAAGTAGCATTCCCGCAAACCATCCGCCAATGGGTGTTAAGGTGCTCGCCTTCGCGACCAGCCCGCGCCGGCACGGGAACTCAGAGGACCTCCTCGACTTCCTCCTCGAAGGAATGGAGGAGGAGGGAGACGTTGTCATCGAAAAATATGCACTCGATGAGATCGAGATCCGCCCCTGTCGTGGATGCAATGCCTGCGAAAAACTGAACCGATGCATCATCGAAGACGATGATCTTCACTGGGTTCTTGAAAAGATTGTCGAGGCTGATATCGTCGTAATGGCCTCGCCGGTCTACTGCATGGGTCTCTGCGCACAGGCAAAGGCCCTCATCGACCGGATGCAGGTCTTACGATCCAGGAAATACGTCCTCAGACTGCCGGTGGTCCCCCCCGAACGTCAGGGCAAACGCCTGGGAGTCTTCCTCGCAACGGCCGGTCAGGACTGGGACTATGTCTTCGACGCCCTGATCCCGTCGGTGAAATGCTTCTTTCATGTGATGGACATAAAAAACAGAGATATCTCGTACCTGATGATCAACAATGTTGACCACAAGGGAGAACTCCAGGCACACCCGACAGCACCCGGCGAGGCACGCGAGCTGGGCAGAGACGTCATACGGGACATAAAAAAACGCCTTGCACCGGAATATTCGGGAGAGGAGAAATGACAATAACAGTACTCGGCATATCAGGTAGCCCGCACCGTAGGGGCAATACGGAACAACTGCTCGACAGTTTCCTCGCAGGAGCGGAGGAGGCAGGAGCGACGGTGGAGAAGGTCGTTATCAGTACGCTCACCTACCGCTCCTGCCAGGGATGCAACGCCTGCCACAAGACGGGCGTCTGCGTCATCGACGACGACTTCATCCCCCTCCTGACGGAAAAGGTCCCGGGGGCGGACATCGTGGCCCTCGCCTCCCCCATCTACTCAATGTCTATCACCTCCGAGCTCAAGTCCTTCATTGACCGTGCCCACACCATATGGGCACTGAAAGAGAAGCTGAAAAAGGTCACTTATAGTAAGGAACACCGGGCATCCCATCTCGGGTACTACATCGGCACAGCGGGAATGGACAGGACAGACATCTTTGACTACGCAAAACCGGTGATCACCGCATTCTTCAATGGCTACGGATTCTCCTACCCGGAGGATCAGAACATCACCGCCGAAGGGATGGACCGCCACGGAGGCATCCGGGGCCACCCGACCGCACTCGCCAGTGCCTTTGAGGCGGGAAAGGTTGCGGTCGAACGGCTGAAAAAGAAGGAATAGACCCGCCCCGCGGGCCATAAAAGGACCACCGCAGAGCACAATTACCGGACAAAGCTATATATGGCCCGCATTGTTCATTTTCTCCCTTCTAACAATATTTTCCCCGACCATTTATCAGAGATGTCAGAGGAAGACCCCCGCGCATATGACACCCCCCTACCCCCGCAGACACTTTAAATATATATACTTTTTTATTGCTGCAGAAAATACTTATATGTCCAAATGAGGACTTTTTGAAAAATAGAGAAGTTTGGCACGATTTTTGTATGTATTGCCTATCTTCTCCGATAGGCAAATGTGCAATACTGTTATATATCAATCTTAAGTAAATCATACATCATGAATGGATCTTTCAGGCGTGTAGTGGGGGCACTCCTAGTCTTCCTCCTGATCGCTGTCGCAGGTGCGGCGGCGCTCATGGAAGACGAGATCTCTGTAGCCCCCGATACCGCAATAATCACCGCCGGGGATGGAGGGGCACTTATCAGGGTGTCCATTGATAACGAATCAGTCAGTATCGACCGTGTCACCTTTAGCTACCTCGGTGCGGCAGAGGACCCGTCCGGCGTCCTGAGCGCCTCGACGGCATCTACAGCCCCGTACCAGACGAGATTTACATCGACCCATGCCGGCGATGCCAATATCGGCGTTACTGTAACTTACCTTGATGGCGGCATACTCAGGTCAGCAGAGACGACCTGTCGTATCCGGGTTATTCCGGACGACCCATATGCCTACACCGTCCCCATCAATTTTAGTGACGAGGTTGAGGTGACCCAGACACTGCCGATCACCGTCAGGATGCAGGATATATATGGGAATGCCATCAATAACGAGACCGGCGATACTGTCGATTTCTGGGTATCCACCGAAGACACGGGCTTTGTCGATGGAGAGACGATATCCCAGCATGTGAATGTGCCGTTCAGCGCAGAGGGGGAGTGCGTTGCGACCTTCCAGTCATCAACCTTTGCAGGCCCGGCAATCATCCTGGTCGACCCGGGACACGGCGCCTACCTCCAGCGCCTCGTCACCATCGATATGGTGGCAGAGCGCATTGCGGCAGATATCACTGCATATATCGTCACGGTACCCCATTATCCGGTGCTCCATGAATGTCCGGCGGACGGAAGTAGTTACTTCGATATCAGCTATCTGGTACGCGACCAGTACGGCAACCCCATCAGCGACAACCAGGTGGACTTCTCGACGACCCTCGGGGAGACAAAGACCATCTTCACCAATGACAATGGTCTTGGACGACTGGAATATGGCCGCAGAATCGCGCTGGGGAACGTGACGGCAACAGCAGTCGCAGGCACTATCACCCACGAGCAGGAGCTCGTCTTCACCGCAGGGATGGGGACGGATTTTGCCGTCTCCACCAACCCGAACAATCTCCCGAGCGGCGATGTGGACCCCTCGGCCCGGATTGCCGTACAGGCCCGGGTCTTTAATGACTACGGGACCGGTGTCGCCGGGGAAACCGTCACCTTCTGGATCAATTCCGGGACTATCTGGAGCTCGAACAACATGACTACAGATCCCGGCATCTCCCTTACAGGCGAGAGCGGGTGGACGCAGTCCTCCGTGCTGACCGCGACGACCGATATTAACGGGTATGCAACCATCTACTTCAGGGGCGGTGCATTCCCGGTCAGGGGGGACGGGGACTTTGATCCCTTCTGCCGCGGAAGCTGCACCATCACCGCAATGTGGAACAGCGAGTCCAAGTTATCGCCCTTGATCACCTGGAGAAACTACCCCTACCTCCGGGTGGAGACCGAGGTCTCGGATGTCCAGGTCGCCCCGGGCGATGAACTCGATGTGACCATTCGCCTGATAGGCGACGGCAACGAACTCCTCAGCCACAACCCCATCGATGTGGTCCTCTGCCTCGACCGCGGCGAGGATATGCTCATTGATGAAGGAAAAACCGGCAGGGACCGAATGGAGTTGGCACGGGAGGCCGCCATGTATCTTGTCGGCGGTGGGACGACCGGTGAGATTGGCCTGACACCCGGCATGGACCGCGTGGCGCTCATCTCATACAGCGATCCTACAACCGACCTTTCGGTGTTCACGGGAGGAAAAGCCAATATCCTCACGGTCCCCACGACCTTCAACTGGAAGAAGAACGTCGGAAAGGATGGAAATCCGGGCGATGATGAAACCTATACCAACGCTCATTATTACGGCAACGCCATCACCGAATACCTCGATTACGCAACCGTGGACTACGGGTTCAGCTACAGCAACGCAACGGACTGGAGTGCCCTCGAAGACGTCCTCGATGACGTTGTTCCCATCAAGAAGGACGATTCCGGGCAGGCAAGCGCACCGCTCAGACGCGGCCTGAAGGACTCCGTCGAGTATCTCGAAACCCAGGGGTCTTCCAGCTCCGTCAAGGCAATCGTGCTTCTGATGCAGAACAACTACCGCTACTTCGGCGACCCGTTCGCCGACGGTTCGGTCATGACCGTAGAACCGGACTCCAATACGCTCCCGAAGGGCGGCTCGGAATATTATCCCTTCAGCGGGCTTTCGGCGGAACAGCAGAACATGGCGCGGTACGCCGCCGACAACGGCATCAAAATCTACGCCATCTACTATCCGACCGGAGCATCCGTCAGCGACGAAGCGGTCCCGCAGAGACTTGCCAACGAGACCGGTGGCGAATACTACTTCGCGGCAGACCAGGCAGCACTGATCGACGCCTTCCGGGAGATCCGCGACAACCTCCTCCGCGATGCGGGTGTCAACACCCAGGTCAACCTGAACTTCGCCGGCCTTCCCGAGAACTTCACCTACACGGCAAGCGACCTCCTTGGCTACGTGCCGGAAACGGATATCGACTTCTACAACTGGTCGGTGGACGGTTACACCCCGACCGAACACCTGACGGGCTACCCGCTCTCCGTAAACCAGACGGACATGTGGACCGGGGCTGACGGGAGCGACCCCGCCTCCCTCAGCTTTACCGTCGGCAACGTGACCGTCAAGCAGACCTGGATGACGCAGTTTACCCTCAGCATCAACGAGTCCATTAACCAGCCGATCAATTTCAGCCTCTTTGCCGACGGGTCGTATGTGGAGTTCGAAAACCAGGACGGCGGCCGTACCCTCGAGCTGCTCCCGTCCACCATCATCACGGTGATCCCGGGCCTGACGGCGGAGGGCCTGATCAACGCGACGGTTGCCATAACCAGCTTCGAAGTGACCGACAAGGACCCGAACTTCGTAAACCTTGCATGGGACATCTCCTACAATGGCGACTACACCATGACAGAGGAGCTCGCCATCAAGGACAAAAACGAACCCGGCCCGACATGGAAGACCGTGGGTATCTCCACCCTGCCGCCTGAAGGCGCCACGGATTCATCCGCCATCTATATCGCCGACCTCCCGATTGGCGAGTACCAGGCACGCATTCACGTCGCAACAGAGGATGCAGGAACCGACGATGCCTACCTCACCTTTGCAGTCGGCGACGTCAACGACGATGTGTATATCAGGCTGACCTGAACCCTATTTTTTCATTCCATTTCTTTGGCAGTTTTTCTTTCCCTCTCCCTCATCCGTCACCGTGCCATGAATCACGGAGCCGGCAGGCGCCCACCTGTCGCACCACCACAGCCACCACATCCAACATATCCCAACCCGGCGAGGCGACCCGGCATAAACGCCAGGACGGGAGATGGCATGGTGTGTGGCATCATGGAACCTCCCGGCAGGCATTGCGGCATGTGCCAACGGGGAGGCGGAACCAACCAGCTTTTTCGCGTGAAAAGGTGAGTACCTTCCTCCGGCCGATGGGATCTCCACTCCTGAATAGCCAGAAATTATACGATACTATTATATTTACCATTAATTTTTTTCACGGAGGGAAATATCCTTTCCACAGAGCGGCAAATCCCCTCCGTCCGCCCGTCACACCCACAAACAGGCCATTTTGAGCCTGAAACATGATTTCTGCTTATAATGATTGGCCATATTCTTACAAGCATTTATATGCCAAACCACATCTCATCGAAAAAACACGCTTCCGGAACGTCCCTATATATGCATATCGTTCTCGATAGGCAATACTGCATTACACTTATATAGTATAATCAGATAATGGATGATCATGCACAGATCTTACAGGCGTGTCTGGGGGGCACTCCTTGTTCTTCTGATTGTCGTGGTCGGCACAGCCGCCGCGCTGACGGAGGACGAGATCTCAATCCTCCCCAAGACCGCAACCATAACTGCCGGTGATGGGGGAATCCTCATCCAGGCGACGGTGCTCAATGCATCCGTCAGTGTCGAGCGTGTGACCTTTACCTACCTGGGCCAGGCGGCGGACCCGTCGGGGAAGCTCAGTGTCGCATCGGCGACCACAGCCCCGTACAAAACGGTCTTCACGTCCACCCGTGCCGGCGATGCCGAAATTGCCGTCACCGTTGAATACACCGCAGGCGGAGTCCATGAGTCGGTAACGAAAAACTGCCAGGTGCGGGTAATCCCGGCAGACCCGTATGCCTATTCCTCGCCCATCAGCTTCGCGAGCGGGGTGCAGGCGGGATCGACCTCACCTGTCACCGTCGTGATGAGGGATGTCTACGGCAATACCATCAACAACGAGACAGGAGCGACCGTAGAGTTCCGGGTCGCAGCCGAGGGAGCAGGGTTCGTCGATGGCATGACAACCGTCGATCACCTTCTGGTCCCCTTCGGTGCCGACGGGAAGTGTGTGGCGACCTTCCAGGCGCCTGAGACCACAGGGCCCGTCACCGTCAGGGTGGACCCCGGATACGGGGCGAGCCTCGTGAAGCTCATCACCATCAATATCATCGGGGAAGATGTTCCGGCAGAGATCACCCCCTATATCATAACAGTGCCGTATTACCCAGTAGCCTATGAATGTCCGGCCGACGGGAGCAGCTTTTTCGATGTCCGGTATCTCGTCCGTGACCGGTTCGGCAACCCCATCGGCAACTACGAGATGGACGTCATCACATCCCTGAACGAGACGACGACCATTATCACCAATGTAAACGGGCTTGCACGGATGACCTACGGCCCGAAGACCGGTATCGGCAACACGACACTGACCGCCACAGCGGGGGATGTCAGCACGTCACAGCTCCTCACCTTCACCGGCGGAGAAGGAACCTCCTTTGCCGTTACCACCAATCCGATCAATCTCCCGAGCGTCGATGTGGACGCCTCAGCGACCATCTCCGTCCAGGCACGGGTCTTCAACGATGCAGGGACGGGGGTTGCGGGCGAGACCGTCTCCTTCTGGATCAACGACAACAATACCTGGAGCTCTGCCCCCATGACGGCAGACCCGGCCGTCTCGCTCACCAAAACCTCCGGGTGGACAGCGTCCGCGATTACCGCAACAACCGATGAAGACGGGCTTGCGACGATCTTCTTCAAAGGAGGGGCGTTCCCCGTCCACGGCGAGGAGAACTTCGACCCCTTCGCACGGGGCAACACCACCGTGACCGTGATGTGGAACGACGAGACCAAGCAGTCACCGGTGATCACGTGGAGAAACTACCCCTACCTCCGGGTGGAGACCGAGGTCTCTGACCTCGCGGTCGCACCGGGCGACGAACTCAACGTGACCATCCGCCTGATAGGCGACGGCAACGAACTCCTCGTCCACAGCCCGATCGACGTGGTCCTCTGCCTCGACCGCGGTGAGGACATGCTCCTCAATGAAGGCACCGTCGACCGGATGGAGGCGGCGCGTGAGGCGGCCATGTATCTCGTCGGCGGTGGGACAACAGGCGAGATCGGATTTACCCCCGGCATGGACCGCGTGGCGCTGATGACTTACAGTGATGCAACCACCGACACCACAGTCTTCCCCACCGGGACGGCAAACCTCCTGACCCTCCCGACAAACTTCAACTGGAAGAAGAATGTCGGCCAGGACGGCAACAAAAACGATGATGAATCCTATTGTGCCGCCCATTACCCCGGAAATGGCATCACGGTGTATGACGACTACGCCACCCTTGACTACGGGTTCACCTACACGCCGGAGACCAACTGGAACGGACTTGCGACGACACTGGAAAAGACCGTCCCGGTAAAGAAGGACGACTCGGGCCAGGCAAGTGCGCCTCTCAGGCTCGGCCTGAAGAAATCCATCGGGTACCTGGAGGAGGAGGGATCGGCCAGCACGGTAAAGGCGATCGTCCTCCTCATGCAGAACAACTACCGCTACTATGGCGACCCGTTCGCCGAGGGATCGGTCATGATGGTCGACCCGGACTCCAATACGCTTAGTGTTGGATCGTCCAATTACTATGAATTCGATGACCTTCCCCAGGAGCACCAGAACATGGTGGCCTACGCCCTCGCAAACGACATCAAGATCTTTGCCGTCTACTACCCGACCGGTGCGTCCGTCAGTGACGAGGCAGTCCCCCGGCGCCTTGCCGAAGAGACCGGCGGCGAGTACTACCTCGCATTGAACCAGGCAGAACTGATCGAGGCATTCCAGGAAATCAGGGATCAGCTGCTCCGCGAGGCGGGCGTCTCCACCGTCGTCAACCTGAACTTCGCAGGGGAACTCGACGAGGGACTGGACTACACGGCAGAAGAGCTCCTCGCCTACGTCCCCCCGACGGAGATTGACTTCTACAACTGGTCGGCAAGCCCGTATACCATCGTGGACCACATGCCCGGCTTTGCCCGGAATGAGGACCAGACCGACATGTGGACCGGCGGCGACGGCAGCCAGCCCGCATCCCTCCACTTCGACGTGGGCAACATCACCATCAAACAGACATGGGAGACGACATTCACCCTGAGAATCAACGATTCGGTGGTCGAGCCCCTCAATTTCAGCCTCTTTGCCGATGGTTCGTTCGTCGAATTCAAAAACCAGGAAGGAACCCTCACCAACGAACAGCTTCCGAAGACCATCATCACGGTGATTCCCGGGCTGACCCCGGAGGGGCTGATCAATGCCACGGTTGCGGTGACCTCCTTCGGGGTGAACGCCCAGGACTCCAGCTTTATGGACTTCGGGTGGGAGATTGTCTATAACGGCGACTATGCAATGGCAGAAGAGGTTTATTTCCGGGATGACGCTTCAGACAACTGGAAGAAGGTCGGAGTAAAGACCCTTCCCTTCGACGGGGAAACCGACTCGCTCGCGATGTATGTCGCCGACCTTCCTCCCGGGGAGTACGATGCCTGGATACGGGTTTCCACGGAGGATGCCGGGTTCGATGATGCCTATACCACGTTTGTCATCGGGGATGTCGCCGGCAACTACATCCGGCTGACCTGAACCGGCACCCCTTTATTTTCAAAAAATTCCACATTTCCCCCACATTTCCCCCAAATCTCAACCAAATTTCCCCCCACATTTATTCTGCAATCCCGGCGGTGCCGAGGTCCATGCCACCCTGTCAATCCGAGGATTGTTTACGTACCGTCGGCGTGGATCTTCTGCACCCGGCCGACCCTGCCGTCGGCGAGGCGCACCTTGATCCCGTGCGGGTGGGATGACGAGTTGGTCAGGATCTCCTTGACGGTCCCTTCGGTCAGCTTCCCGGTCCGCTGGTCCTGTTTCTGCACGATACTTACGGCAGCCCCCTGCCGGATATTCTTCCTCTGTTTCGGATCTGCCCCTGTACTGTTCTGCATGGTATCGTATCTCCGCCTGAGCCTGTCTGCGGACCACGGGGATATTCAGGGTCCGCAGGACGGTCCGGCCCGTCTGTATATGTTTCACCGGACACCTGATGAAGATCATGAACCGGGCATCGACTGCGGATAACCAAAGACATCTGAAGGATGCGGATTGTCGATATGTACCATACAGCGTGGCCGGATTACTCCGATGATACGTGAGCGCATGCAAACCCTCCCCAAACCCATAAATTACCAACCACATACAGATTTCCGGCTTCCTGCGGGACCGCCCTCACCAGACCCGTGTTCGTTGCTCCGACCAAAAGTAATATTAATGATTTCCCCTGTTGGCCAAACAGGTGTTTGCGGACGATATGCCGCTTTTTTCCAGAATAGAGGAATTTTCCTTTATCCGTTCGGAATTACAGAATATTTCCCAAAATAAGGGTATCCCCCATCTATATATACTATGCTTTCATTAATGCATGTCATGGGAAGATTATCCTGGCGTGCCGGGGGGGCACTCCTTCTCTTCCTGTGTATTGCTGTTGCGGGATCGGCAGCACTCACAGCGGGAGAGATCGAAGTATCCCTCGACACCCCACACATTATTGCCGGAGATAGCGGAGGGACGATCGACGTCACGGTCACGAATGATTCGGTGAATGTTACATCTGTGACCTTTGAGGACCTAAATTCCTTAGGGTCACTAACTGTGACCAGTGATTCAACGGAACCTTATCAGACAGTCTTTTCGTCAACAAAGGCGGGTATAGCACCTATTGGAATAACCATCGGTTATAAAGATGGTGCCACAACATCGAGTACTTATTTTGAGTACAATGTTACTGTGATTCCTTCGTATCCGTACGGTTATCTCAATATTACCTATGATGAAATCGTTCCCGTAAATGCGAGCACCGATATAACAGTCCGGATGAAGGACCAGTACGGAAACGTAATCAATGATAAAACGGGAACCACAATCGAATTTTGGATTGGGGATGGAGATCAGCCCGTCATACAAAATTTTTCCAAAGATGGTGACTGTACAGTTACGTTTAATGCATCAAAGATAGCCCATACGGTTTTAATTGGTATTTATCCGGTGGATTGCGGCAAGAGCCTTGACAGGATTATTGATATCGAGGTAGTTAGTTTGGATGATCCAAGTACTATAGAGTTTAAAAAGATAGAAACGGCACCTGACGAACCATACCCGGTTGAATTCCATTGTCTTGCCGGCACGACCTACTACTTCGATGTCGGAATTATTGTTACCGACATCCATGGGAATCCCATCGCTAACTATCCAGTAGAATTCTCTACAACTCTCGGAGGTATACAGACCATCATTACTGGTAATGACGGAATCGCACATGCAAAGGTTGGTCCCCAGAAAACCATTGGTGATGTGGAGATTACTGCAAAGGTAGAAGGTTTACCTGCCATAACAAAGATGCTGACCTTCACTGGTGGTGAGGGGGAAGGTTTTAAAATATCGGTCAATCCGGCGGATCTTCCAAGTTATGAGGTAAATCCAGATGTGAAGGCAGCCATTGTAGCGCGGGTGCATAACGCCATGGGGACGGGTGTAGAAGGACAGGACGTTTCCTTCAAAATTACGCCCAATAGTATTACAAAAAATAAAGAAGATCTTCCGATGCAGGATCCTGTAATATTGTCAACAAACCCTGTGAAAACTGACGCTGATGGATATGCTATTGCATATCTCCGGGCTGGAGCTTTTCCGGATCATAACAGTCCAGATTACTATGATTCGGCAATGGGCAACTGCAATGTGACAGCAACATGGGGAGAATCCTCGCAAATCTCCCCCGTGATCTCGTGGCGCAACTATCCCTATCTGAGAGTAGAAACCAATGTTTCAGATACCGTCGTAGCACCGGGAGAAAAAATCGATGTGAGCATATATTTGATCGGTGACGGCTATGATTTCGCCAATCACAAGCCAATTGATGTTGTCCTCTGCCTTGATCGTGGGGAAGATATGCTGATGGATGAAGTAAAGGGCAGAGATAGAATGTTAGCGGCGCGATCGGCCGCGATGCGTCTCGTCCGTGGCAACGGAAGTATTGACGACCTTTCACCAAAGGAGGACAGGGTCGCACTATTGACCTATGGAGATCCATCCACTAACGAAACGGTTTTCCCGTATGGAACAGCCAACATTCTGACAGTTCCTGGTAACTATAACTGGGCCGCAACTGTTGGTGATGATGCCGGACAGATTAATGATACGGATGACCGTGATTATGTCAGGGATTACTATCACGGCAATAATGTTACAAGGTATACCAACTACACATCTGAAGATATTCCATTGACATCAACCACAGATTGGACCGATCTCGAAACCGCACTAGATTTGGTCGTTCCCATTAACCAGCTGAAAACCGGGGAAGCTACCGCACCCCTCCGTCTTGGTTTGAAGGCATCTATTGATTTATTGAAAGATTCGAACAGCGCTGTCAAGGCAATCGTTGTCTTGATGCAAAACAATTATTGTTACTATGGCAATCCAATTCCAAAGGCAAGTGATCCTGTTTTAAAAGTGGAACCATGGGACCATACTATCGCTCAGGGTACAAATGAATACTACCCCTTCGATGGACTCTCTGCCGAACAGCAGAACATGGCCAGGTACGCTGCTGACAAGGGCATCAAAATATTTGTAATCTACTATCCACAAAGCAAGGCCTCCAAGGTTCCTGCTGTCGTCGAGACTCTCGCAAACACCACTGGTGGGGAATATTATATCGCCAATAGTGAGGAAGAACTCAATATCGCCTTCGATGACGCGCGTAAGAAACTCCTTAGGGATGCTGGACTGGAAACCCAGGTCCACCTCTCATTCGCAGAGGTGCCCGAAAACTTTTCATACACATCAACAGAACTACTTACCTATAGACCAAATACCACCATAGATTTCTTTAATTGGACCAATAATCCCTACAATGCTACATCACAGGAGGACCGCCTCGAAGGGTATGCTAAATCTGTGGACCAGACCGACAGCTGGATAGGTCTAGATGGGAGCCCTGGGACGCTAGACTTTGCAGTTGGAAACGTCTCCCTGAAACAGACCTGGATGACCAAGTTCTCTTTCACCGTCAATGAATCAATTAGCGAGCCGCTCAATTTCTCGTTATTTGGTGGAAATTCCAAGATCACATTTCAAAATAACGATGGGACAGAGATAGAGCAGGTTCTCTCACCGATTACCATTACTGTCATCCCCGGACTCGCCCCCGAGGCCCTATTCAACGCAACGATTGAGGTTTATAATTTCACTCCCGCCAAGAGTTCAGATGAATTATTCAGCGATTTCTCGTGGAAGATTAATTATACCGGCGCATTCCCGATGGATGAACAGTTCTATATCCGTAATCTGGATAGCGACGATACCTCCTGGAAGAAAATTGGATCGATAACCGTACCCAATACTGCCAGTAGCGATAAATTGTCATTATTCATTGGCGATCTTGAAAATGGATTGTATGAAGCCCGGATCAGGGTCTCCACGGCTGATGCCGGATATGATGAGAAGATTGTTCCTTTCGGGGTTGGTATCTTCGGAGAGGATTACTACATCCGTTTGAGTTGATAACTACTCCCCTTTTCCTTTTATTCAATGCTGGAAATTCTGCATTGTAAATAGCATTCTTTGCCCTCAAGTATTTATCCCTGAATGACCTGAAAAATTTCACTAGGGGATAAAGGAAAACCAAGGCCCGCCCAATTATCACCAATAAGGTTTCACATATATTCTCGTCGAAAACCGCATAACCGCCATTACTCCCTTACATCAACGCTCACTCATCCCACCATATTACTCGCTGCGGGCCGGTCAAATCTCACGGCATAATGACCCATCCACCACCCCCTACAACTCCCCCCAGTGGCTATCCTTATGTAGAATCGTAACATGAATGACTTCTATTATGAAACACATCCTTCCCCTCCTGCTGCTCCTCCTGCTCTGCTGCGGCATTGCGGCAACACCTGCGGCAGGGATGAACATCACGTCAGGGAACTACGTCATCATCAACACCACCACCGATGACGACATCCTCTCCGGGGCCGACACCCTCATCATCGACGCCCCGGTAAAGAGTGTCACCTGGGGAGGGACGACCCTTGTCATCAATGCCCCCGTGGAGACGAACATCCTTGCGATGGGCGAAACCGTCACCGTGAACGCTCCTGTCGGGGCGGACATCATGGTGTTTGCCGGCACCCTTACCACAGAGGCGGATATCGGCGGTAAGGTGATGGCGCTCGCGCAGACCGCGGCCTTCAACGGCAATGCGACGAATGTGATGGTCACCGGCACGACGGTTACCCTCGGGCCTGAGGCTGTAATCAGCCATGACATGATGGTCTCGGCCGATACCTACGATGAGCAGGGGACCGTGATGGGCACGACCTCCTTTGACCGGCAGGAGCCATTAGACTTCACGGTCCTTGCCGCCATAATCGGATTCTTCCTCCTCGTCATCAGAGTGCTCTTTGCCATCGGCCTCTTCCTCCTGGGCCTCGTCCTCATCACAGTGGCGGGTGATCACGTCCGGGCGGCCGCGGTGCCGATGTCCACGCCGGGAGGCGCCCTTCTCTCCTTTGTGGCGGGCCTTGCAGGGGCGCTGGTCGCAGGGTCTCTCCTCTTCCTCCTCGGCATCACCTTCGTGGGGATACCGATTGCAATCGCCCTCTCCTGCCT
>JAENZA010000202.1 GCA_016841485.1 Methanobacteriota archaeon | reverse complement strand
ATGGGCTCGTCGAGATTCGAACTCGAGACCTCCGCCGTGTGAAGGCGACGTCATACCCCGCAGACCCCTCGCAGGCCGTAGAATTAGAATCGGGGTTCAAATCGGAAGAATCGTTGAAATCGTCTCCAGAGCGTTCGGAATCTGGAACGGACGCAGGAATACAGACTTTCAATGATCTGTATGATGCTCATCGTAATGGATTTGTAAAGTGGTTAAATCAGAGGGTGAAGAGTAAAACGTTGAGGAAAGATACGGCCGACAGCTATTTATCGGCCGTAGATCGGTTTTTCACATCTGAAACCGTTTCGCACCCCTCTCATTTTTCCGGGATGGATGGAGACAAACAAACCCGGGGAACACGTAATTTCCTACATTATCTTGAAGAGGTGGATATTGATGCCCCGTTAGGATATCCTATCGATAAATGGAGATCTCAGATTAAGATCAGGGGTTCTGAAGTTGTAGAAATCTACCCCTCTGATAAAGAGATCATAGAGGCGTTTAACGCCTGTCCTCCGGAGCACCGGACCATGTTTAAGGCCCTCGTCTACTCCGGTAATCGGTTCTCCCAGGTATATGAGGTCCTGCAGGACTTGAAACCAGACGATATAACGTATGTAGGGGATGTGGCCCACATCCCAGCCGCCGCCCGCGCCGCCGGTACAAAGAAATCATATAGGTTATTCTTCCCGGCCGCGTTTATCCCGGAATTACTGAAAGTCAAACTCCTATCTCAGGATTATACGCTAAAGAGCATCCAGCACAAAAGAGTTTCAGCAAAGACGATCAGGAAATGGCATCTTAATTTCATGGTAGAACATGATGTATCGGAGTCTTTAGCCGACTTCATGCAGGGACGCCGGGCGGTAACTGTCGGAAGTGCTCACTACCTGAACAAGGTTAAGCAGAGCGTGGTAGCCTATGAAAAGATCCTCCCCTTCCTCCCCCGGTTCCCCCTCTCCAGAACAGCACCGAGCACACCCGGACCGGAGAAAGGAGCACCAAAGAAGGGAGGAGTCCCAAGAAAACCCGTCGATTATGCAAAGGTGGAAGAGATGCTAAAGGCCGGGAAACTACACCGACAGATTATCGCAGAAACCGGCATTAACAAAACCCGTTTGTCCGAGTTCTTGAAGAAACACCCCGAGTTAAGAAGAAAATAGCTCCACCCTCTATTTTCCCAGGATGGATTACTCCAGCCGCCCGGAGATCGGCCGTTATACGGACAGGAGAAAGACGGTTTCCTTCGAGATTCAGGAAAAAGAGGGTTAGATGAAGGTCGGCCGCTCCATGTTCATCCAGGCCGCCCGACGCCGGCGGCCAGAGACACCTATATTACCGATAGCAAGATTATGATGCCCTCCCCCTGCTATTTGTGTCGCAACCAGGCGGCCCGGGACGTTGCACTGCTCCTGATCGTTCCGCCCCCACGCGACCACCGAACCGTCGGGACGGAGGGCGACGGAGTGTTGTATGCCTGCCGCAATTTGTGTAGCGATCAGCCCGTCAGGGACGTCGCACTGTCCATCAGCATTGTTTCCCCACGCGGCCACCGTACCGTCAGGACGGAGGGCGAGGGAGTGCTCCCATCCCGCTGCAACTTGTGCTGCAATCAGGCCATCCGGGACGTCGCACTGACCGTAAGGGTTGATCCCCCACGCGACCACCGAACCGTCAGGACGGAGAGCAAGGGAGTGGAAACCTCCCCCTGCAATTTGCGATGCGAGCAGGCCCGGCGGGACGGGATCAGAACTTCCCCACACGATCACCGTGTCGTCAGGACGGATGGCAAGAGAGTGAGCTCTGCCTGCCGCAATTTGTGTAGCGATCAGCCCGTCAGGGACGTTACACTGACCACTATTATTCCAACCCCACGCGACCACCGAACTATCAGGACAGAGGGCGAGGGAGTGCCACCCATCTGCCGCAACCTGTGTTGCAATCAGCCCGTCAGGGACGTCGCACTGACCGTAACCGTTGGACCCCCACGCGACCACCGAACCGTCAGGACGGAGGGCGAGGGAGTGTCCCGAACCCGCTGCAACTTGTGCTGCAACCAGATCCGGCGGGACGTTGCACTGACCGCTAACGTTAGCCCCCCATGCGACGACATTCCCCACCGCCGATCACTCCCGGGACTCAGCGTAGAGCACTTTCCCGACCACCAGGACCCCGGCC
>JAENZA010000021.1 GCA_016841485.1 Methanobacteriota archaeon | reverse complement strand
AAAGGATGATGCACGCAGGTACGCACAGCGCCACGGCCTCGTCTTTTTGGAAGGCGAAGAGGTCTGCGAGATGTGGGATGCCTTCCGGGAGACCCAGACATCCACGGCGGCAACCGGCGGAACGGTCGCAGAACAATAAACCAATACACCACAACAATTGCACCATACGAGGTATACAGATGATAGACGAGGCACTTGCAGCATTTCAGAGGGGAGAATTTGTCCTCCTGTACGATTTTGACGACCGTGAAGGCGAGACGGATTTTGCCATCCGTTCGGATGCCGTCACCCCGAAGGATATCCTGAGGATGAGAAAGGATGGTGGAGGGCTCATCTGCACTGCCATCCACCCGCAGGCGGCGAAGAACTTCGGGCTGCCCTTCGCATCCGAGATCCTCCGGCCCACCAATCTCGCGGAGAAGGAAGGCGACATCCCGTACGACCGGAAGAACCACTCATCCTTCTCCCTCTGGGTCAACCACCGAGACACCTTCACCGGCATCACCGACCGCGACCGTGCCCTGACCGTCACCCGGATCGCAGACGAAGTCAAAAAGACCCTGAACGGTGGCAGTGACGCGTTCCACGACGAATTCCGGACACCCGGCCACATGGCAATTCTCCGCGCCGCCGACGACCTTCTCGACCAGCGCCAGGGGCAGACGGAACTCTCCATCGCCCTTGCGGAGATGGCAGGCGTCACCCCGGCCGTCACCATCTGTGAGATGCTCGATGACACGACGGGGAGGGCACTCTCCAAGGAGGACGCCCGTGCCTATGCAGAAGAGCACGGCATCATCTTCATCGAGGGACGGGACGTACGGGAAGCCTGGCAGAAACAAAAGACTGCCTGAATCAATATCACTCACGCACCCTTTTTTCCGCGAACGCTGCCGCCCTGTTTCCTATTCTTTGATTACCTATCCGGGGAAAGAGACTATCTGCGTGCATTCAGAACTGCTTCCCGGCTACTCGGTCATCACCATCCCGAAAAAAGTCCGCAGGGTATCCATACGGGTAGGGCCCGACAGAACGATACGGGTCACCCTTCCGCACGGGGTGGACCCTGCCCCGTACCTGGAGAAGAACCGCCGCTGGATTGCCGAGCGGGCTTCCGAGATCGAGGGGGTTGCTGCCTCCTGCCCCGGCTGTGAACATCACCTGCTCATCGACGGCCGGTTATGGTCCCTGTCCGACGGGACCTCCTGCACCCTTGACCGGGAGGCCGGAGCGGCGACGTATACGACACCGGCGGCGTTCAGGGAATTTCTCACCCACACCCTGCGGGCCGATCTGACAGACCGTATACAGGACCGTTCGGCGGAGATGGGGGTCAGCCCGGGTCGGATGTCGATACGGCGGCAGAGAACCAGATGGGGGAGCTGTTCCTCGCTCGGGAACCTGAACTTTAACCTCAGGCTCTCTGCCCTCCCCGACCACCTGAAGGACTATATCGTTGTGCACGAACTCGCCCACCTGCGCGAGATGCGACATTCCCCCGCCTTCTGGGCGATCTGTGCCCGCCACTACCCGGACCCGAAAGGGGCGGAGGCAGAACTGAAACGCTATTGGGTGCTTATCGAACGCAGTGCGCCCTGGCAGGTCATTGCCGGAACGAAAACTCCATAAACAACACACGGCCACAGAGGACAAGTTCATACATGGTAAAGAAGGCACTGAAGAAACTCTGGAAGGTGGTAGTTCCTCCGGAACTATCCCGCCAATTACAGAGTAAATGGCAAGCGCGGCATGACCCTCTCCATCACGGGTGGCACGTCATCTATGCACTCCTGCCCTTTGCCGTCCTGACCGTCTATCTGGTCATCCTCTATATCGCCTTCGAACCGGGCCTCTTCTGGAAATTCGGTGCGCTCGGCCTTGCCTATCTGTTCCCGCCCGCAGGCAAGGAGTCGGTCATCCCGCTGATGGTGGTCGCCGGGATCCCCTGGTGGCTGGCAGCATTCTCCATTGCGCTCTTTGATGTTCTCGGCGCCCTCTTCATCACATGGAACTTCCAGCTTGCCCTGAGAATCCCGCTTCTCGGCCCGTGGATTGAGAGGTTCATGATCTCCGGACGGCAGGAATTCGACCGATATCCCACCCTCGAACACCTCTCGTCCATCGGGCTTGCCCTCTTTGTGATGATTCCGTTCGAGGGATCGGGGGGCGTCGCAGCATCGATTATCGGGCGGATGCTCGGGATGAGCCCCCTGAAGGTCATCCTCAGTGTCGCCGCAGGCTCGATCCTCTCCTCATCCATCATCGCACTCTCGGCGGGTTATATCATCGCACTCTTCGAAACAGGCCTTATCGCCGGAATGGCGGGCGTCGCCATCATCCTCGCAGTAATTCTCCTGCTCATCTTCGCAGGCAGACGGATAAAGAAAAAAGAGAAGAACTCCGCCGGAGATCGGCAGGAGTCCGGACCCTGAAGGTCACTCGTATTTGCCGCGGGGTTTGTCCCAGCCGGTGTAGCCGCAATAAATGCAGCATTCACCGTTGCATTTGGGGCAGAGCCGTGCGGGGTGCCGCACCTCCACCGTTCCTTTCTTTCCACAGTACAGACATCCTGCACCATCGCAGTGACGGCAGGTGACCACATCATACTGAACTTCTTCTTCCTCCATACAAATCTCCGGTTATTCGTTCTGTTTACAGCGGGTCTCGAGTATACGCTCCATAATCCGGCGTGACCCCGCATAGCCGGGCCCCGTATAGGCCCCGACCCGCCGGACCTCGGCGTCAATACCCCGCCGCTCAAGGGCGGAGATGAGCGCCTCCTCGGAGAAATGCTGGTTGAAACCGAGGGTGATCACATCGGGGGCAATCTCCTCTATCGGCCGGAACATATCCTCCAGATCTCCAAGACGGGCATGGTCGACCGGTTTGAGGGCCCGGACCATGCAGAGGCGCTGATCTTCGGGAAGGACGGGGGCAGGCTTGTGCTTCACATTGACATCACGCGCCACGATGACATGCAGCTCGTCGCCAAGCCTGCGCGACTCCTCGAGATAATAGACATGTCCGGGGTGAAGGATATCAAAGGTTCCGGTTGCAATTACCCGCCTCATGATACGACCTCCAGTTCCGCAGGCGTCCCGTCGGGGAAGAAGCACCGCCATGCATCCTCCGTATACGGGGGACCGACAATGATGTGATACCGTCCGACCGAGCAGAAGAACCGCAGGTCGGCATCGGACGGGAGCAGCACCCCGTTCGGATGGGAATGGGCGCTGCCTGCCACATGGGTGTCCAAGGGCATCATATCATGGGAAAAGGATGCGGAAAACTCGTTCACCCTGGTGCCGGGTGCGAGATCAAACTCTTCGATGATCCCCCCTTCTTCCCGGAGAATTGCGATGAATTCATTGGGGTGCTGGCTCTTCCCCAGCGCAAGGAGGGTCGAAAGAAGGTCTTTTCTGATGCCACGAACTGCCATTGCTGTCATATATGTTGGCTGAGTGCCAGATTAAGGTTTCATCCCTGTCAACCAATGATAAAAGGAGCTCGTGGGGCGCAACTATTTTCCCGCAGGGAACCTATCATCTGCCGGTGATGATGCCATGAAATTCAGAAGGCTCCTTGTTGCCTATGACGGCTCCGACTTCAGCCGGGCCGCACTCCAGACGGCTCTCGATAATGCAGAATTCTGGGAATCGGAAATATTTGCCATCTATATCGTCGACCCGGGGGCCCTGACCCCGACCATCGTCGACCCCCAGATAGGTGTTGCCGACCCGAACACGCTCCGCCGGCTCGAGGTGATCGAGAAGGAGGGGGAACAGATTCTCGGCGAGGCCGATAAGATGGCCCAGGCCACCGGCATGGAGATCAAAGGGACCATGCTCATCGGCGACCCGAAGGACGAGATCATCGACTACGCAAAGGAGATTGAGGCGGATCTTATCATTCTCGGATCGGCGGGGAAAGGATGGACGCGGCGGTTCATCCTCGGCAGTGTCAGTTCATCGGTGGTGGCAAACAGCCCGACTTCGACGCTGGTCATTCATTCACAGAAAAAAGAAGACTGATCCATCCATTTTTCCTCCGGTCAGGCTGCATGGACCGGAGGGTTCGGAGCGTCAGACCCGCCGGTGCTTCAGAACGACCCGTCCTGTTCAAAACTTCGCCCGAACCGGAGGGCAAGCTCTGCCTTGTAGAGCTCCTTGCCGAGATATGCAGCATGGTCCAGGAGCGAGACGGACTGGTGCTGCCGGAGGGCATAAAACACCTCCTCCCAACACTCGCCGGCGTAGGCCGTCCCGTTGTGCTCGGCGATGATCCTGCCGTCTGCGATGCCGATCCGCACATTGCCGTACGGGTCGTATTCGAGGTTTTCGGGGACTTTGCCCACGGTGACCTCACGTTCATATGGGATGGCCGGTTCGCGTCGCCGCCGTTTCTCCTTGATGCACATCAGGTCAAGACCCAGGTCCTTCGGGTAGGGCCGGGTCCCCATCAGGGCCATCATCTCGCTGGCACGCCGCATCTCCCGGACGGAACCGCGGGTCTTGTCCGAATGTTCACTGGTGAAGATCACCGCGGCGCCTGCCTCGTGCGCAATCCCTGCAAGAAGGGCATTGACCCCCACCGAATCGGCATCGATGAGTTCGGTCACATTGCCTGCCCCGAAAAAGAGGGGACAGCCCACCGGCCGAAATCCGGCAAGTGAATCCAGGAGGCCGGAGCCGACCGGCTGGAGGAGCGGGTCGGCAATGACGGGGATGATGCCCGCCTCTTCTGCCGCCCGGATATTCTCCTCAAGGGACGCCTCACCAGGAACAATCACCGCGGCACAACCCGCCTCTGCAACCGCCGTCCCCACCTCGGAAAGATTGCCCTCATGGAGCGAGAGGATGAGGTCCGCCCCCCCCTCGATGGCGGCCAGGATGAGGGCCGGGTCCTGCGTATCCGCCGCAAGGGGGAGACCGATATCCCGGCAGGCATTGAGGCAGCGCACGACGTCCCCGGGCGTTGCATCGAACCCGAACCCCAGGTCAAGGATGTCGGCACCGGCGGCCGCCATACGTGCCGCCTCCACGGGAAGGTCATCCCTCCGGTGGGCATCCATGATCTCTGCGAGGACCTTCATCCGCGAGGTTCCTCCTATCCTGCACCCGGCAATGGCATAGACAAAATCCGCCTCCGCCTCGCGCTTTGCAAGGGTGGCCTCGGCTTCCTTTCGCCGGATATCCCGGAGAAGCTCGTCGGCAGGGACCGTCCGGGAGAGTTTGACCGTCCCCAGGAGGGGGAGGATGAGCGGCAGGTCAACCGCATGACGGGGACCGAGGTAGACCGGAATGCCCAGTTCCTCTTCGACCGCCGCAAAGGACGCGGTGCACATGCCCGAGACAAGGATCAGGTCATAGGAGCCGCCGCGGGCGATCTCGAGGAGATGGGCAGGACGGAGAAACGCGGCAATCCGGCCGGTTACGACGATTTCGGCGTCGTATCCACGCGCTGCCGAACGGACGGCGGTCTCGGTCAGTTCGCCGGTTGGGAGGAGAAGGCGCATACGCTTCAATTTAATTAAGAGGAATGATAAAAGGTATTGATCTGATGCTGCGCTGTGACCTCCATGTTCATACCAGTTTCTCCAAAGACGGGGAGAGCAGTGTCGAGGACTGCCTCCGTGCCGCAGAGGAACGGGGGCTCGACGCCATTGCTATCTGCGACCATGATACCATTGAGGGAGTCAGGTATGCGCAGTCCCTGACATCACCGGTGCTGGTCATTCCGGGTATCGAGGTCTCCACCCACGAAGGCCATATGATTGCTCTCGGTATTGACGAACCCATTCCTGACGGCCTCCCCTTCGAAGAGTCGGTGGCGATCGCCCGGCGAATGGGCGCACTCGTCATTCTCCCGCACCCGTACCACAAATGGCGCCACGGCGTCGCCCTGAAGCTGCGGGATGCATTGGAGATGGTCGATGCGGTGGAGTCGTTCAACAGCCGGTATATCACGGGGTCTGCAAACAGGAAGGCAGACCGGATTGCACGTGAACTCGGCAAGCCGAGGGTGGCGGGAAGCGACGCCCACAACGCACGGTTCATCGGCTACGGGGAGACCCAGGTCGACGCGGAGAACAATATTGACGCAATCCTTGAGGCGATTCGGGAGGGGCGGTGCCGTATCAGGGGGCGAATGACCCCCCTGAGGACCTACACCCGTCAGTCCATGCGGGGGGCGAAGCGACGGATAGCACGGAAGATGCCGCACCGGTGAGGGTCGCCTTTCTCGTGGCCTATTTTGGCACGGATTTTTACGGGTCACAGGTCCAGCCCGGGCTGCGGACCGTCGAGGGGGATATGGTCCAGGCCTGCATACGGCTCGGGCTCTTTGAGGACTGGCGGGATGCAGGGTTCGCCTTTTCCGGCAGGACGGACCGGGGCGTGCATGCCAGGGGCCAGATCTGCGCCTTTACGACGTCACAGCCGGAGCGGGCCGTAACAAAGCTCAATGCTGTCCTGCCCCATGACTGTTGGTGCCAGGGATGGGCAAAGACCGATGCTGCCTTTCATCCCCGGTATTGTGCCCGCCGCCGGACCTACCGGTATTACCTGCACGACCCGCTTCTTGACGAAGACCTGCTTGCAGAGGCGGCCGCCTGCTTTCCCGGAACGCATGACTTCTCCTGTTTTGCACGGCTCGAGGGGAAAAACCCAATCCGCACCATCCATGCGGTGGAAATCATTCCCGAGGCTGACTTCCTGGTGGTTGAGATCCAGGGGGAAAGCTTTCTCTGGAACATGGTCCGCTGTATCGCCACGTCCCTGATTGAAGCAGGAAAGGGGCAGATGGCAGTCGCGGACATCCGGGCCCTCCTGGCAACCGGGACCGGACGACACCTGCCGCCCGCACCACCGGACGCTCTCGTCCTCTGGGATATCGACTGCGGCATCGAATTTTCTCCTATGGGTATGGGGAACCGGCGCCGGGACGCGGTAACGGAACAGCGACGCAGGTATGCGTCGTTAAAAAAAGTGACGGAATGTATTCCTATACCGGACGAACGAGAACATCGGAGGGAATGATCATCCCCGACATCCAGCCGGGCATCGGGGACTGGGACGTTCGTGCGATGATGAGGAAGTTCAGGCGGTTGTTCACAAGTCCGCGGTAGGTCACCGTAAGGGAATAGTCGTTCTCCCGCAGTGCTATCCCGTACATCTTCACGGTCATATGTTTTGCCGGGAACTCAACCGTCTCCCCCAGCCCGAACGTGCGCCGGTCATTGCCGATCTTTAAGGTCACTTGTTCCCCCGAGGTGACGGCAAGGACCGGGACGTTGCCGAACCGGACCTCCTTCGAATCGGGAAGGTGGACATCATACTGTGCCACATAGGGATAGGTGTCACCCCATGGATTCTGGTTCCCGAACGCATCGAAGGTCAGGTAGCCGACAGCCCCGATGACGGCGACGGCCACCAGCAGAAGAAGGATGGCTTTTCCGGCGCCGAACCCCTTTCCCTTTGCCTTCTTCTTCTCCTCGGCAAGGATCTCTTTTTCGAGGTTTTTTCGTTCGGTTTTCCGGCGTTCTTCCTCCTCAAGGGCCTTTTGCTCTGCTTCCCGGCGCTCCTCTTCGACCTTCTTCTCCTGTTCTATCTTCTCAAGCTCACGGGCTTTTTTTTCCAGCTCTTCTGTCTTCTGCTCTTCTTCCCATTTCTTCCGTTCTTCCTCTATGATCCGCCGGCGCTCTTCATCTGAGACCCCGGAGGGCAAATTACTCTCTCCCGCCGTTGCGGCGGTTCCCGTATGATTTTCATCTGACATGTGCGTACATTCCCCCTTAACTGAATAATAGATGAAAGCACGGCAGCCTATTTATGCATTCCCCGATATATTGCCGAAAAAAAGTGATTTGTCAGACGATATCCGCATTAACAGGGTATGCCTCGACATTATCGGGCAGAATGGCATCAACCGCCCACCCCGGAATCGGTTGGGAAGTCATCACCGCCACGTAGAAATCGTTCTGCTGCGTCTGCGGGATATACCCCCTGAACTCCGCCACCACCTGGTAATCGGTCTCAAGGAGGGTGAGGCCGAAGATCCTGATGTTTACCCGTCGTGGTTCGGAGAACGTAATCTGGTCCCCCACCTGGAGTTCCGTTCCCAAACCCCCGCTGATGCTGACGATCACCTTCTCGCCGGTACCTGAGACCGTCACCGGGATGTTGGCAAACTCCACCGGCGTTCCCTGCGGCATGCGCACATCATACGTGCTGATGAAGGGGAACGATTCGGCCGACGAGGGCAGGTTCATGGTAACGGAGAACGAGAGCAGCGCCGCGACGAGAATCACCACGACAATCGCCCCTGCAATCATAGTATTTCGCTTCCATTTCCCCCGATGCTCCTCTTTGCGGCGTTGTTCGTATTCCTTTTCGATCTCTTCACGCTGGAGCTCTTTTTCCCGTTTCTCGGCCTCCTGCTTCTCCTCCCATGCATGGGCGCTGTCGAGACGGCGGCGGATCTCGTCATCGGCACCGGCATCCTCAAGGCGGCGGGTGAGCTCGTCATCCGCGGGCGCTGCCGCTCCTGTATCCCATGTCGTCACTGAACCGGGAATGTCGGCGATGGCATCCGCTTCGGGTTCCACGGCGGGTGCCGTTGTTTCTGCTGCCGGTACGGGTTCGGGAGCGGACTCCTGCACGTTGGCGTCCTGTACCGCTTCCTGTGGCGGCTCTTGCTGTCCGGGGTTCGCATCGCCGGGGCCATTGATGATATCGTCTGAAGTGACGACAGGTTTGGACGCTGCCTCCTGCCCCTTCTTCTGCGTAGATGCGGGATCTTCAACGGTACCGGCCTCCCCTCCGGGTCCGCCATCCCCGCCGTCAATGGTCTTCTTCTCATCTCCTGCAGGCCCACGCAACTGGTCCCTGACTTTCTCCCCCACGGACCTGGCATCTTCCGGAACGGAACTGCCATGAGCGTTTTCGGATTTCTCTGGCATTACGGGTACACTTCCTAATAGTAACCGACGATACACGGATATTTAAGGATATTGAGTTTCGCATTCGGGGAATTATACGGCCTCTGCCTCCGAATACTCCTTCGACCGTTTGGGCAGGAGCATGCCGGGTGTCGTCCTGTGCAATCCCCTCGATCCCGAACCATGAACGGCAAAACCGAGGCAATATACGGATATATGTTGTTTCCTGACCCCTGAGGCGTTTTTAACGAACGTGGAGAATGGCGGACCGACCAGCCGGAAAGGACACAGGGGAAAGGCTATACTGTTTCCTTACAAAATTTATCTGACATTTATCATCATTCATCATGAAAAATTATCTCTGTGGGTTTGAGTGAGTATGGCAATTCCAGACGAGGAGTATATCTTAAAAACGACATCGGCGTGTGCCGGGTGCCCGTCATCCCTGATCCTCCGCTACGTCACCAAGGCGGCGGGTCCGGATACGGTGCTGGTCATCCCTGCATGCTGTACGAGTGTCATTCAGGGTGTCTATCCGACAACGGCAATGAATATCCCTGTCTACAACGTTGCGTTCGCATCGGCCGCGGCGGTCGGGTCGGGCATGAGCGAGGCGTTTCGGGCAGCCGGGTAACAGACCAATGTGATCTGTTACGCCGGAGACGGCGGGACGGTGGATATCGGTATACAGGCACTCTCCGGTGCCCTTGAGCGGGGTAACGATTTCCTGTATATCTGTTACGACAACGAAGCGTATTCCAATACCGGGATGCAGCGGTCGGGGGCCACCCCTCTTGCAGCACGGACAACCACGACGCCGGGCGGTAAAAAGGACCACAAGAAGGACCTTGACGCCATCGTTGCGGCACACAACCCGGTCTACCAGGCGACCGCGTGTGCCGCCTACCCGGTGGACCTCTACAACAAGGTAGTCAAGGCGCTTTCCATGCCGGGCCCGAAGTTCATGCATGTCCTTGCCCCCTGCCCCCCGGGCTGGCGGTTCCCGTCGGATGAGACCATAGAGATGGGTAAACTTGCGGTCAAGTCCGGCATGTGGGTCCTCTGGGAACGCGACCACGGGAAACTGACCATCACCGGAGCCTCGAAGGCCGCGATGAAAAAACGCATCCCGGTCGCCGATTACCTCACCCGGCAGGGCCGGTTCCGGGGGATCACCGATGAACAGATCACCGAGCTACAGGCGAGGGTTGACCGAAGTATCACCTGCCTGCAAAAGGAGGTGGAAGGCAAATGCTGACCATAGGAACAGGAAACAAGGCAGTGGCCCTTGCGGTCCGTGACGCAAAACCGGTCGTCGTCGCGGCATACCCCATCACCCCCCAGACCGAGATCGTAGAAGAGATCGCAAACTACGTCACCGACGGGTCGATGGACGCCCGCTACATCCCGGTGGAATCCGAACACTCCTCGATGGCGGCCTGCATCGGTGCCGCTGCAACGGGCGTAAGGACCTTTACGGCAACCAGTTCGCACGGCCTCGTCTACATGTGCGAGATGCTCCACATGTCGGCAGGGGCCCGCCTCCCGATCGTGATGGCAAACGCCAACCGTGCCCTCGGCCCGGGCTGGAACATCGGTGCCGAACACTCTGATTCGCTCTCCATGCGTGATACCGGCTGGCTTCAGTGCTATGCCGGCACCGCCCAGGAGGCCTATGATGCGACGTTCATGGCATTCCGGATTGCCGAGCATGCAAACGTCCTCCTGCCGGTCATGATCAACCTCGACGGGTTCCTCCTCACCCATATCACCCAGCCCTTCGATACCATCGACCCGGAGGGATTCCTTCCCCCGACCAATACCCCCCATGCAATCGATACCCACCACCCCGGTGGCTACGGGACGCTGACCACGGGAAGCGAGCACTTCAAGTTCCGCTGGGACATCGAGCGCGGCATGCGCAACTCCGTCGCCGTCATCAGAGAGGTCGAAGAGGCCTTCGCCGCACGCTACGACCGCCGCTATAAGATGGTCGAGGAGTACCGCTGCGAGGATGCGGAGGTCGTGATCATCGCGATGGGCACCCTCGGAAAGGAGATGGAGGTCGCAGTCGACATCCTTCGTAAAGAGGGAGTGCGGGCCGGTTCGATGCGGATCCGCTGGTTCCGCCCGTTTCCCACGATCGATCTTGCAGGACGTGAAGTCGTCGTCATCGACCGGGACTACTCCTTCGGATTCGGAGGAATTCTCGCAAACGAACTCCGGGCAAAATGCGGGTGCAAGCCGTTTTCAGTCATCGCCGGCCTCGGCGGCCAGGATGTGACCTACGAGGACATCGCCTCCTTTGTCCGCATGCGTACAGAAAACGGGGAACACTGGTTCGGGGTTGATGCCTGATGTATGAAATACGGCTTCACTCGCGGGGCGGACAGGGCGGCGTCACCGCCGCAAAGGTCCTTGCCTACGCAGCGTTCCTGGACGGCAAATACGCCACCGCAACCCCACTCTACGGCGCCGAACGCCGTGGGGCACCGGTCGTCTCCTTCATCAGGGTGGACGACACCCCCATCCGTGTGTATTCACAGGTCCGGACACCTGACCTGGTCATCGTCCTTGACGCTTCGATCATGGAGCTCGTCGACGTGACAGCCGGCCTGAAGGAGGAC
The DNA here is from genome assembly GCA_016841485.1 of Methanobacteriota archaeon. Lineage (GTDB taxonomy): Archaea > Halobacteriota > Methanomicrobia > Methanomicrobiales > Methanomicrobiaceae > Methanovulcanius. The sequence continues at coordinate 12,907 of JAENZA010000021.1, read as the reverse complement.
GGCGTGGTCCTCATCAACTCCCCACATCCGGTAGAGGTGAAGGGGCATACGACGTATACGGTGGACCTTACGTCCATTGCTCTCTCCCTGAAGATGGTCCTTGCCGGCAACCCGATTCTCAATACGCCGCTCATCGGAGCGATTGCAAAGATGGGCATCATCTCCCGCGAATCGGCTGAGAAGGCAATCGCAGGGACATTCCCGGATGAACGCAATGTCGAGGCCGCACTGAAAGCCTTCGAGGAGCTGAAGATATGAGCGCAAAACTCGCAATTTCACGCCCGGGAAAGGGCGCCGCAGGAAAGACCGGAACCTGGAGAACATTCAGGCCCGAGGTAGACCGGGAGGCATGCAACGAGTGCGGCCTCTGCCGCCAGTACTGCCCGGACGGGGTCATCGACGAAAACCTCGAGATCGATCTGGACTACTGCAAAGGCTGCGGCATCTGTGCAAAGGAATGCCCGAAGCAGGCCATTACCATGGTCCGGGAAGAGGACTGATATTTTCCCCCTCTTCCGACTCATTTTACCCACATCATCCCCTTTTGCCCTCACTCAGTTCCGGTTCGCGGCAGGATACCTTTAATATGGGGAACCGACACTCTCACCCTCTATTATGAACACTGGATGGATGAGTTCACTATGTCTGCTTCTGATGCTGGGGATACTGGTTGCAGCCGGACCGGTGTCCGGTGAGGACAACGCGACAATTCTGCCTGCGACACCGACACCGGAGGTAACTATTCTTCCCATTACTCCTACCCCCGAGGTAACAATTCTTCCCATTACCCCGACGCCCGAAGCAACCAACCTTCCCGGAATACCCGGTTCGGGGACGTCGTACTATGACATCTACACCAACATCAACGGGGCATCGGTCTTTTTTGACGCAGAGTATAAGGGGGTGACCAGCGGGGGCCTTCTGACGGTCCCGGTCGCAACGACAGGGACGCCGTACTCAACGGTGAGAACGGAAAAGAGCGGGTACCAGCCCGCATCCACCTCCCTCCCCCCGGTCCCGGGGGAAGAACAGCATACCTCGGTATACCTCACGCTCAATCCGGTCCAGCCGACGACCGGGGATATCGACGTGACCTCGTCGCCGTCCGGGGCGAATGTCTATGTCGACAGTGTCTATTACGGGACGAGCCCTCAGCTCTGTTCCGGTCTTACCCCCGGCGGCCACACCCTCGAGGTGATGAAGGCCGGGTATGATACCTGGAAACAGACCGTCTCCGTCGTGGCGGGGCAGACGACGCATATCCACGCCTCGCTTACCGCCTCAGCGCAGTACGGATCCCTCTATGTCAGCTCGAACCCGCAGGGAGCAAACGTCTACCTGAACGGGAAGTACTACGGTCTGACCCCGAGGACCATAGGGAGCCTTCTTCCGTATACCTATACCCTCGAACTGACAAAATCCGGCTATTATGACTGGACAAAGAGCGTCCGCATCTATGCAAACCAGGAGACGACCGTCTCCAAGTCCCTCGAGAAGATCGCGGTGCCGACCACCGGCACGCTCAGCCTGACCTCCAACCCGTCCTATGCAACGATATCCGTCGACGGGGTCTCGTACGGCGTGACCGATCCCGCCTACCCGCTCATCATCAACGGGATTGCTGCCGGACGCCACACAGTGCGGGCCGAACTTGAGGGGTACAATGATGAGACGACCTCGGTCTCCGTTGCTGTAGGGGCATCAACACCGGTCTCCTTCTCCCTTACCCCGGTAACACCCGAGACCGACACTGCCTCCGTGCAGGTTGCATCCACCCCCTCAGGGGCGCAGGTCTACATCGACAACCTCTTCAAGGGCACCACGCCGATGACCGTTGAAAACCTTGCTCCCGGTGAGCACACCCTGAAACTCACCCTCACCGGCTATGATGATTTCACCACCTCAGGTACGCTTTCCCCCGGTGAGACTGCAAGCGTCACCATCGGGCTCACCCCCGCCCCGCCGGTCGAGGAGACGCCGGCGGGTACCATCGGTATTCTCGGAGGACTGTGTGCCCTTGCATGCCTCGCTGCTCTGAGCAGGGGCAAAAAGCGGTAGAGACCGGGAAAAAACAGGAACTATTTTTTATTCTTCAATCGGGCACTGCCCGATGTATTCCATATCAAATTTATAGAAATGCGTGTACCCGCAGTTGTTGCAGCGGGTACTGAAGTTGTTGCACCCGATGACAATCTCATGAGGCCCCGTGACTCCGCAGTTCTTGCACGGCGCCCCGGTCTCGAGCTGCCAGACTTCGTAGCAGCTGATCGGGGGTTCAAAATGACCACGCTTTGCCACCTCTTCATATTTCGGGACGAAGATACGGGTTGCCGAACAGTTGGAGCATACCACTTCCGCCTTCGGAGAGACGGCCTTGATGACCTGGTCGACATTCTCGCCGCAGTTATAACAGACCGCCCGGTGCTTCATAAAAACGAACTTCTCACCCATAATGGTCTATACATCCTGGTATGGCATTAAAGGTGCGGTGCGTGGAAGTGGCCCGTGCAGGGAAATCCGGACTGCCCTGTCCACTCCCTGATCTCCATGATGGTAGTCCCGGCGTATGAGTGTCGTGGTGTCCCGGAGGGGAGCCTCATGTGCCCCATCCCTCCGCCCTACGGACACCTCCTCCCTTCCGGTGATGGGCTGGCACCTCCTTACATCCAACGGTTCCCTCACCCGCCAATCGGGGACAGAACACCCGACAGAAAAAGGAATTTCTCAGGACGGCCAGCATGCCTTCCGGTACCTGAGATGCAGTTCTTCTGCCAGCTGCATGCAACAGAGGTCCGATCGTACTCTCAGGCGGCCGGCATCCCCCGTGTCACTTCCGTCAGGTAGGTCGCCTTCATGGGCAGCCTTCTCATGCATCATCCTCTCAACCCTTGTATCAAGGTCAGGATCCTCCCATATCTCATCGAATTTCGCCACCATCTCCCGGGGCGACGGCCAGCCGTCCGGACCCGGACGCATGGAATAGATCCCGGTTCTCCCGACGACACGGATCTCCTTCAGGGTAAAAAAGGAAGCCTCCCTGAGATCTCTCCGGGTAAACGAGGCGTCGGAGGGGTGATTGTGGGTCATAATCTGCCCGGATATGACTTCCTCTGCACCATCCGGGATAACAGTAAAACATCCCTCCCCGGGATGGCAGTCGCCCTGGAGTGTGAGAAGCAGGATTCCATCTTCAGAAAAGAACCCGGTAACCTCGGTGTCAGACCGGTACCGAATCTCCTGTTCAAACCGGAGAATGTTCGGGTGAACGGCAAATACAGATGAGGACGTCATACCTTACTCCCATGGATACATCTTCATTGGGTCTCTTCTATTGGATCTGTCTTCCCGACCTGCTCTCCTTTCTGTCCACCAGCATATATATTCATCCAGTTCTATGGCTCAGCCATACCTGGAAAATAGTTGAAAAAGCAGGCCATGATTTCCCCAAATTGACCGCTTTTTCAATGTGCCGGCATTGCCGGCTTTCCGTTCACTCCCTGCTTAGGAGTGTTCATGTGGGTGGTGCAATTATCTGCCGCTGCAGAGTTTGGTAGCGCGTTCGATGCACTGGTCCCCCTCTTCGACATTCCCTCTTCCCTTAAGGATCTGTCCTTTGTAGAACCATGCTTCTGCGTGGTAGGGGTCCACCTGAATCGCCCGTTCATAGGATTCAAGCGCATCACTTTCACGATTCGTGAAATGGAAGCAATTCCCCTTCTCGCAGTGCGCAACAGAGAAACCCGGAGCAAGCGATAGCGCCTCATCAAGAAGAGCCATTGCCCCATCGTAGTCCTCTCCATCGGCTTTCTGCCGGGCCAGTTGATACAGATACTCGGCTTCTGCGAGTATCATGATGCGATCTTTAACATTCATGTTCCTCTCCCCCGTACAACCTCCTCCGAAACATTTCGGATGGTATGAAGGATCATTACAAATAACGATAAAAATTTGCGCTGTAGCGTTGCATGGCAAAGCACCGCCGAGCACAGAGAGAGGAGAAATCGGCAGAATATTTCCATCCCGGCTATATTTCTGAGGAAAGACACGTTTGGTCCCCATCCATGTGCCGAAGAGAAAGAGCCCCCCTGTGGAGGGAATGTCCGTCCATCCGGCACTCTTTGCCGGATGAAGGGCATCCATTTTTTTGGATATGGGGGAAAGTAGCGATTTTTTCCTCTGCAGGAGAGGCAAATGACACGGCAGGTGGCCTCAAGACGACTGTCCGCCAGCCACGGAGAGATGCCAATGAGGGTTCTTGCGCCCGGCCTTCTTTTCCTTCCCGGAGGCCATGTCCGGCATAGATATATCTATAATAAGAGCACCCTCCACCACTTTGGAGGTACCATGGTATCATTCAAATGCAAGGATATCGGAATCGATTGTCCCTTTGAGGGAAAGGCGGATAACGTGCACGATCTTGAGAACAAGATCGCTGAGCACGCCCGCACTGCCCACGGAAAGGAGCACCTCTCCCAGGAGGAGTGGATCCAGATTAAAAAGAACATGAAGTGAGGGAAACCTGCCCACTTCAGACAATCTCACTATTTTTCGCCGTCATTATAAAGGGTACCAGAGAAAGCCGCCCATGATGATACGAAATTGTCCCGACATCGTCCCTGCGCTCACCAAACCGGGTGACGTAAAAAATGTACCACTCAGGGATGGAAAGAAATTCGTCGCAGCGGTTTGAAAAAGAATGAGGAAAATCTGTTGAAAAGGAGAAGAGAGCGGGCTCCCTATTCTGGAGGCTCACCGTCTCCTGAACAGCACCACACCGGAACCGGCAAGACCTGCTATTGCCGCTACCCACCCAAGGGGGCTTTCGGTGGGAACGGGTTCATCAGTTGCCGCTGTGTCAGGGGTGCCGGTCCCCGCAGGTGCAGCCGCTGACGGGGACGGGGTTGACGACGGTTCATCGTTGCCGGAGCCCTCACCGGTTGAACTGTCCGACCCCGGCCCGGCGAGGACGGTCACCGTCGCCGCACCGGCGGGAGTGGCATTGGTCGCATTCACCGTCGGGGTAGGGGTGGCACGGGTCACCGGCGGGAAGTCGGGGCCGTCGTTGTCATCCTCTTCGTTGATGTAGAGGTAATTTGACTTTGTCACCTGGTTCTGTCCGTTATCATCGGTCACGTTGAGGGTGACGCTGTAGTAGGCGGGGAAGGGCCCGACGGGGACCCAGGACGGGTTCTGTTCCGTCGAGTCCACCTGCCCGTCGGAGTTAAAGTCCCACGCCCAGGCGGAGATGTTCGAACCGGTCGACAGGTCCGTGAACCGGATCGTCACCGGCATCCGGGCGCTGTTGGGGGTGGCGGTGAAGTCAGGGACGGGGAGGGGTCCTGAAAAGGGAAGCAAGGAGAATGTCCAGCTACTCGTCTGTCCGGGGATCTGGTTGTCGGTCACTGTCAGGTTGGCCCAATAGGTCCCGGGAACAGTGTAGAGGTGCTCCGTGGTCTGCCCGGTGCCATTCGTGCCGTCGCCGAACTCCCAGTACCAGGAATCGATGGCAAAGCCTTCGCTTGCCGTTGCGCTGCCGTAAAAAATCACTTTTGCAGGGACATTATAGGACAAATACCCATGTGCGATAGAATTGATATGAGGCCCCGGAGCAAGCGAGGTAATGTAGTTCTCGAAGACGCGGGTCGACGACTGCGTCAGATTGTCGGTCACCGTCAGCGTCACGTTGAATCTCCCGAATGTGGTGTAGGTATGCGTGACATTCCTCCCGGTTCCGTTCGCCGTGCCGTCACCGAAGTCCCACTCCCAAGACTCGAGGGTGGTATAGCCGGGAAAACCGCTCACCGACAGGTCGGTGAAGTTCACCGTAAGGGGGCCGGGCCCGATGGTCTGGTTCGCGGTGATGTTCACCACGGGCAGGGGGGCCGTTACGTTGATGAACGCCGTTTTGGTGGTGGTGTTGGAACCCCCCGGATTGATGATGGTCAGGCTGACATCATACACACCGGGAGAAGTATAGGTATGGACAGGAGTCTCCGGGCCCACTATCATTGGGCTCCCGTCACCGAATACCCATGTAGGATTGTACAGCTCGTAGCCGGTCGATGTATTGGTAAACTGCACGGTGAGCGGGGCATCGCCGGAGGTTACGTTTGCGGTGAAGTTGGCAACGGGTGCCGGTGGTGCAGTATATGTCACCGTGATATTGGGCAGGAATGGTGAAGCGGAGGCATTGAATGCATCCGGAGACATCCAGAAAGAGGGGTTGGCTTCACCAATTTCCGTTGCAACAGGCATCGTGGAATTGTAATACCACCGCACCGTAATATTGCCTACGATCGGCGGAAGATCGGCTACGTTGAGAAAATTAAAATTTACCCCGTCGGTGATATTCGTCCCATTGAGCGTGTATACCGACTGAGTGGGGTTAATGGAATTCAGTGTTTTCCGGTAATCGGAGATCACCTGGACACCGGCATCCTTTTCCAGCCACATTCCCGGATCACCGGGATTTGCCGCCACATCCAGACTGGCGTTATAGGAACTCTTGCCATAGGTATCCGTTCCCATCATAAAGTACGTCTGCGAGGTATCATTCGTCCCGATATTCGTGTCAAACCGCAGTTCCCAGTCTCCGGCGGCGGCGATGCCCCCACACAGACTGAGAACCAGTATACAGCATATTCCCCGTTTTAGCATGTTCCAATCTCCTGTTTCATACGCACCCGAATGTACCAATTATTCTTCGATAAATGCTTTGGCGGCCAAAATAATCTGATATTAGCCTATTTATCGGTCGAATAATAAATCTAAACTCAAAATGAAATTAAAATTATTTTTCGATGTTTTCAGGCGAAAGGCATGCCATTAGAAGACATAAAAACCCGGTGCATCACCGGCGCTGTAACGATAAACACAGAAGATAAAATAAGCTGCCCGGAATCATCCGGGCAGGACTAAAAATATTATTGTGGTTTGGTTGGTGGCCTGACTTACATCATGCCGGGCATGCCGCCCATGCCACCCATGCCGCCGCCCATGGCTGCCATCTCCTCGGGTGACGGCATGTCGCCGCCGCCCATCTTGGATGCCGCGATGACATCGTCGATGCGGAGGATCATGACCGCTGCTTCTGCTGCGGAGGCGATTGCCTGGGTCTTGACACGCATCGGCTCGATGACGCCTGCCTCGAGCATGTCCCGGGGCTTTGCCTCGAAGACATCGAGACCGGCGGTCTTGTGGCCTGCCTCGTGCTCGGAGCGGAGCTCGACAAGCATGTCGATCGGGTCGAGACCTGCATTCTCTGCAAGGGTGCGGGGGATGATCTCGAGTGCTGCTGCGAATGCCTCGATGGCAAGCTGTGCACGTCCGCCGACAGTTGCTGCGTATTCACGCAGACGCAGGGAGAGCTCGACCTCAGGTGATCCGCCGCCAGCGACGAACTTGTGGTCCTCGACTGCAACAGAGACAACACGCAGAGCGTCTTCGAGGGCACGGTCGAGTTCATCGACAACATGCTCGGTACCGCCGCGGACCATGAGGGTGACTGCCTTCGGGTTGGTGCACTCGGTCACGAAGATCATCTCTTCGCCGGAGACCTTCTTCTCCTCAACACGGCCGGTGGTGCCGAGCTCGGACTCCTCGATGGAGTCGATGGAGGAGACGACTGTTGCACCGGTTGCACGGGAGAGCTTGGTCATGTCGGACTTCTTCACACGGCGGATGGCAAGGATGCCTGCCTTTGCGAGGTAGTGCTGGGCGATGTCGTCGATGCCCTTCTGGCAGACGAGGACATTTGCACCGGATTTGACGATCTTATCAACGATGCCCTTGATCATCTTCTCTTCCTCATCGAGGAACATCTGGAGCTGTTCGGGGCTGGTGATGGAGATCTCTGCGTCCACTTCGGTCTTCTTGAACTCAACAGGTGCGTTCAGAAGGAGGATCTTTGCATTCTGGACGAGTTTGGGCATGGAGGGGTGCACACGCTCTTTGTCGATGACGACGCCCTCGATGATCTCGGAGTCCTCGATGGTGCCGCCGACCTTCTTCTCGACCTTGATGTAGTCGGTGTCGACGGTGCCGTCCTCATCTGCGACGAGGGTGACTGCACGGACGACGAGGTCACAGAGCTTGTCCTTTGCAGCCTCTGCGCCCTTGCCGGTCATTGCGGTGTCGGCAATCTTGCGGAGCATCTCGGTGTCATCGGACTTGACTTCGATGGCGATCTCTTTGATGAGCTCCTGTGCCTTGTCTGCTGCGAGACGGTACCCGTGTGCGATGACGGTCGGGTGCACGTCCTGCTCGAGCAGTTCTTCTGCCCGCTTGAGAAGCTCGCCTGCAACGACTACAGCGGTGGTGGTTCCGTCGCCGACCTCATCGTCCTGGGTCTTTGCGACTTCGACCATCATCTTTGCTGCAGGGTGCTCGATGTCCATCTCTTTGAGGATGGTCACACCGTCGTTCGTGATGACGACGTCACCGATGGTGTCGACGAGCATCTTGTCCATTCCTTTCGGACCAAGTGTGGTCCGCACTGCGCTTGCAACGGCCTTTGCTGCTGCGATGTTCGAGCCCTGAGCATCGCGACCGCGGGTTCTCTGGCTACCTTCTTTCAAAATGAAGATAGGCTGTCCACCAAGATTTGCTGCCATAATTGTCACCAAATGTGATGATAAAATGGTTTGTGGTTCTATATAAATATAACTAATCGTCGATCAGATCTATGAGATCAGATCCTGATTCAAGCCCCGATAAATGGCGCTCTCCGATAACAAGTGTCTTTCCGACCTTCTTTCTATTATTGTAGTCTTTTATGACGCACACTGCCCGTGAATTCGTTATATCGGAGATATTTCCGATGAGGGCGGCGCGCCGCATTACCTTCTGTGCGGGACCATACCCGGTCAGGATCGTCTCTTCCTCGTATACCGCAAGAGCCTCGAAAGGCGCACGGCGGATGCCATGCAACTCCATTCCCATCCTCTCGAGATCGGCAGGTGCATTCTGTGGAGTGACGTCCTCATGATGGTGAGCCAGATGCTGCTGGTTCTCAAGGAGTTTGATCGCCTCCACGATGGCCGCATCAAAGATCTCCTCCAGCCGGATAGCGATATCAAGGGTCATCCCCATCCCACCCTCATATTTTGAGATCGTCCGCCGTGACACCCCCAGGGCACCGGCAAGATCCCCGAGTGACATCTGGCGTTCCTCGCGAAGATCACGGAGCAGGGCTCCGTTGATATTGACATAGAGTCCTCCCGGCTGGGCATAGACGAGGGGTGGGGCGTCCTCAACCAGATAATCGTAGAGCGTCATGACATTCGCCGCGACGATGCCATACCGCAGGTAGACGGCTCCCCGTTCGAGCTCGGAGTCACGGGCCTTCTCACCGATGATCATCGGCACTCCCTTGATATAGTGGGAGATCAGGGCCAGATCACGTGCATTCTCTTCGCTGACGCTGTCGATGTGGGGCGCCACCTTGATGACAAGAACTGTCGTGCCCCGGGCACCGATGATGTCAAAACTTCTCGGGCGCATACCACAGCGTTCAGACACCTTAAAATCCGCCATCAGAAGAATACTTGTCAGTGTCTGAAGCAACCGTTCCTGTGTCATCGGTCTGTATGTTTGATATAGCTGCGATACCCTTATAAATGGTATCATTCATGCGAATTGCAATCGATGATACGGATTCCCCCGAGGGGATGTGCACCACGTACCTTGGAGCGGTTCTCGTCCGGCGCCTGGAGGACGCAGGATATACGATCACGGACCGCCTCCTTGTCAGGCTCAACCCGAACGTGAAGTGGAAGACCCGGGGAAATGCCGCCGTCTGCATCGAGGCAGAGGGAGGGGAGCCGGAACGGGCATTTGCCATAGCCTGCGATGCCGTCGACGAATTCGCAGACCTCGGTGCCGAAAACACCCATCCGGGCCTTGTTGTTGCTCCCACCCTGTTGCCACCTGATTTTTACCAGAAGGCGGTCACAGGATTTTGCACCCTCGAGGAGGCCGAGGCAGTGCTCAGGAGGCACGGGGCCCTCTATCGCGGCTGGAAACTGGGCCGCGGGCTTATCGGCGCCACCGCTGCCGCCAGTGCCGATTTTACCGACTGGACCTATGAACTGCTGGCCTACCGCGACCCGTCCGAGCGGGGCGACCGGGAGGTCGAACGGGAGAGCCTCTTCACATCGGAGGAGAAGACCTTCCCCCATACCTGGGACACGGTGGACCGTGCAAACGACTGCATCGTCTGTTTCCCCAACACTCCCGACCCCGTCCTTTTCGGCATCAGGGGAGAGTCGCCGGAGTGGGTTCTCAGGGCACGGTCTTTTGTCATCTCCGAAGAACCGGTGATGGAGGAGATGTTCCGCACCAACCAGGGCACGGACGCCCACCTCATCGATGCCTCACTCGCAGGTGTGGAGGAGGGGCTATCCTACCGGGTGATGGGCACTGTGGCCACCACTCCTTCGACCGGACAGGGAGGGCACGTCACCTTCGAGCTGGAGGACGCCGATGCCCGGGTCACCTGCATGGCATACGAACCGACGAAGGGGTTCAGGGACATGGTCCGCTCGCTTGCCCCCGGCGACGAACTCCTCGTGACCGGGAGCTACAAGAACGGGAGCATCAACCTGGAGAAAATCCGTATCATCACCTGCCCCCCCATCGTCACCACCCGCCCGCCCCTCTGCCCGGAGTGTGGACGGCGTATGAAGAGCGACGGAAAAAACAAGGGATGGAAGTGCCGCAGGTGCAAAACCCACACCAACACCCCGGAGACGGTGACGACCGAACGCACCATCACCCCTGGCTGGTATGAGGTCCCCCCGTCCGCCCGTCGCCATCTCGCACGACCCCTCTGCCGCCGAAAGGAACCGAAACTACAATAAGAACTATATAGCCGGGTGTCGATAACCGCCGTCACCAACCTCTGAAGGGGTGGTGATGTATGAAGTATGGAACATTTTTGGGGATAATGGCCGTCCTGTGCGCCGTATGCTGCGCAGGATGTGCCGATTACGGGGGACCGGGCGAACCAACGGGCGACCCCGACGGAACCGATTCCCGGGTACACGGATGTCACGGCACAGGAAGCAAATGATATGTGGGTCTACCGGGCACCGGCCCTGGTGGTGGATGTCTCACCCATCTGGGACCAGGGCCACATACCGGGAGCGGTAAGCATGCCGCTTGCCACCCTGGACGAGGAGATCATGTACCTCTCGAAGAACCGTGAGTACCTGATCTACTGTCACTCGGATGCGGCCAGCATCCAGGGAGCCGAGACATTCGCCACAAACGGATTCTCTCCGGTCTACCGCCTTGAAGGCAATTACCAGGCATGGGTCGATGCGGGATATCCGGTCGAGATGCCCTATTACATGAACGTGAGCGCGGCAGACCTGAACACCGCAAGAGGGGAACTTCCCTACCTTGTCATAGTGGATGTATCACCCGTGTACCTCGAAGGGCATATTGCCGGTGCGGTGAGCATCCAGCTCCAGAATCTTAAAGAAACACTGCCCACACTGGACAAGGCAGGCGAGTACGCGATTTACTGTCACAGCGACGAGGCGAGCATCCTGGGAGCACAGATGTTTGTCGATGCAGGATTCAACCCTGTCTGGCGCCTCGAAGGCAATTACCAGGCATGGGTCGATGGGGGATATCCGGTCGAAACCGGCTTTGACGTGACATCCTGATCTTCCTTTTTTTCGCCCCTGCCCCCCACCGGAGAGGGCTACCGGTAATGTCATTTATTGTCCATTGGGACCAACAACTACACCATTCCTGGGAATATCATGGAGCATGAATGCGGAACACCGGTCGAGCAGGCACGGGTACGTGCCGGTATGACGGTCAATGAACTGGTAAGTGAGATGGGAAAGGCGGGGGCCTACAACGCAGGCTCCCTCTTCAAGGCGGCAGCGATCCTGGAGGAGATGCTCTCGGATGAGTCGACGGTAAAGTTCTTCGGGCTTGCGGGAGCCATGGTCCCCGGCGGCATGGGAGGCATCGTGGAGGACCTCATACGGGACGGGTATATCGACGTCCTCGTCTCGACGGGGGCCAACCTGACCCACGATGTCATCGAGGCAATCGGCTGCCGGCACTATCACGGGAGCGAAATGTGCGACGATGTTGAACTGTTTGAAGAGGAGATCAACAGAATATACGACGTCTACCTCCCCTCGCAGGCGTTCATCTCCTTCGAGGAGTTTATGCAGGAGACCTTTGGGGAGATAGAAGACGGCACGACCATCTCCATTGCGGCGATGTGCCGTCATATCGGCGAGCGCCTGGACAGCGGCATCCTTGCAGCCGCAGCAGAGGCGAATATCCCCGTCTACTGCCCCGCCCTGCAGGACTCGATGATAGGGCTGCAGTACTGGCTCTTCAACCAGACCCACAAGGTAACGGTCGATGCATTCGGGGACATGAACCGGATGCTTGATGCCTGCTTTACCGCCGAGCGTGCGGGAGCGCTTCTGGTCGGGGGCGGCGTCCCGAAGAACTACATCTTCCAGAGTATGCTCATGACCCCGAAGGGGTTCGAGTACGCGGTCCAGCTGACCGGGGACCGTCCCGACCTTGGCGGCCTCTCCGGCGCCACCCTCGACGAGGCGAAGTCATGGGGCAAGGTGACCGGCAAGGCCGGGGCCCAGACGGTGTATGGCGATGCGACGATCACCCTGCCGCTCCTGATTGCGGCCGTGCGGGAGAGGATCGGCCGATGACGGGAATCATCCTCGCACTCGATGTCCTCTCGGCAGAGGAGGCGCACCGCGTCGTCGCCGCTGCGGCACCGCACCTCGACGCCGTGAAGATCGGCTACCCCCTTGTCCTTGCGGCAGGCCTTGGCATCGCAGGCGAGCTCGCAGAGTACGGCCTTCCGCTCATCGCCGACTTCAAGGTCGCCGATATTCCCAACACGAAC
>JAENZA010000020.1 GCA_016841485.1 Methanobacteriota archaeon | reverse complement strand
CCATATCTGGAACTCGCGCGAGACCTGCCTCATCGACTCGCTCCCTGCCCTCTGCGAGGCAGGAGTTGCGGGATTCGTCATCGACTGCCGCATCAAACCCCCGGCGTACACCCGGACGGTGACCGCCGCCTATATGGAGGGCGCAGGCAGGGTTGCGGGTGCGGGGGGAGAACCGGCGCCCGGCGTCCGCTCGTTTTTGGGAAAGAAGAAAGACGACCTGAAAAAGATTGCCACGGGCGGCCTGACCGCCGCCCATCTCCACCGCGGGGTCCTCGACGAACCGCAGTAACAAAAAAAGGGGGGGTCCGGGTCAGGGCTTGACCCGCTTTGCCTTCGTGCGGATCCTGGCCGCTTCCGTGGCATCCTCGACCCGGAGGAGGAAGGTCCCATGGCAGGGTTTGGTGAACGGGAAGGTGAGGGTGTCCGCGTCGATGCCTATGAGCACCGGCGGGATGCCGATCATCGCCTTGTCGAATATCTTGAAGCCGGGCCGCACTTCGTACGCCTCCGCACAGTGCGCCCGGATGTACTTCGCCGCCTCGGGAAAGGAGGCATGGCGGATAAGGACCTCATAATCCAGCTTTTCTATGCATCCCATGACTTCAGCACCTCCTGAACCCTGCGTTTCAGCGGAAGGGGGTTGTGGCTGCCCTTTGCAGTAATCAGGCGGCAGCCCAGCCCTTCCATCTCCTGCGCCCGCTCCTCGGCGGCATCACCGAAGATCAGGGCATAGGTGGTGCCTGCTGAGATCTCCGCCATCGTCGCGGCGTACGCGACCCCCGCCTCGTTGTGGATGAGGACGAAGACCGCATCCACGTCCCGCTTTTCATCGGCAATCTCCTCTATGATGGTGTCGAGATCGCCCACGTCCGTCAGGTAGTGGTGGTCGGGGTCGGCGACCTCCAGCAGTGACCGGGCGGCAGGCGTGCCGCCCACGAGGCATCCGATCTCCTGTTTGTTGAGCGCTGCACAGAGCCAGAGGGCGATGCTCGTCTGTACGGGGACCTGAGGGCATCCGAGCAGGATGAGTGTGGTTCGTGGTTTGGGTGATGCTGGTTTGTTCATGCGTCGGGGTATCTCCAATCGGTGTTCTTCTGGTGGTGCAGTGCGGGGAGGATGCCGGTAATCCGCTCCGGGTGGGCGAAGATGGTGAACCGGTTGCCCCGCGAGAAGTTGATCAGCGTAATGCCCGCGGCTTCTGCCATGAGAATGCCCTTGTCCGTGGGTGCCGCCCGGCTGATGAGGATGGGTATGCCGGCGTTGGCGACCTTGCCGACCATCCCCGATGGCTGGCGTCCGGTGCACCCGATGGCGCACACTCCCCGGTCGACGGCATTGAGCTCGGCAGCACCGACCACCTTGTCGACGGTGTTGTGCCGCCCGATATCGCAGCTCTTTGCGATCGGCTCTCCGTCCCGGACGAGGACCGAACAGTGGACCCCGCCGGTCTGCTGCCATGTGTCGGAGTGGATCTCGCGTGTGGTGGCATAGATGGCGTCCGGGGTCATCATCAGGGACGAGGTCACGATGGGCGGTACATTCTGCTTGATCCCGTGCCCTCCCCCGGTCCGCATCTCCAGGTCGGCGTTCCTGCGCACGTCCGCCTCCACCCAGATGTCGTTTCCGGCGGTCTCCACGGACTCGACGGTTTCTGCGAGCCCTTCACAGATGACAAACCCCGCTCCCAGTTCCCTGAGCATATTGTTTGAGGCGACCTGTTCGATCAGAAGGGCGTTGTTCAGAAAGATGCGAAACCGGTCCTCGCTGATGATGGTATCGATGATCTTTGCCGGATGCCCGTCCTCAACGCGAATGCCCGGATAAGTTACGGTGAGCATTGTACTTCCTTCTGCGTGTATTTGCCCTCAGTCCCAATAAATTATAGAGATGCAGGGAGCGGGAAACGGGGCACGTGGGTTGACATTATATCGGAAGTCTGCATTATATGAATGGATGATGTACGCACAACGCCTTGATAACCTCCCACCATATCTTTTTGCACGAATAGACGCCATGAAGGCGGCAAAAAGAGCCCAGGGAGTGGATGTGATCGACCTTGGTGTTGGTGACCCGGACCTTCCGACACCCGACCATATCGTTGAATCCCTCGTGGAGGCGGTCCGCAACCCGGCAACCCATCATTACCCCGATTATACCGGCATGCTCTCGTACCGGGAGGCCGTTGCCGGATGGTACAGGGATCGTTTTTCCGTCGAACTCGACCCGAAGACCGAGATCCTCGCGCTCATCGGTTCGAAGGAGGGTATTGCCCACGTGCCCGAGGCATTCGTCAACCCCGGCGATTATGTCCTCGTCCCGGACCCCGGCTACCCCGTGTACAAGACCGGCACCCTCTTTGCGGAGGGGAAGGTCCATGAGATGGCGCTTGCCGAGGAGAACGGATTTCTCCCGGACCTTGAGGCGATTCCCGGTGAAATATGCACCCGGGCAAAACTGATGTTTCTCAACTATCCGAACAACCCGACCGGTGCGGTGGCGGACCTCGCGTTCTTCAACGAAGTGGTGGAGTTCGCCCGTGAGCATGACATCGTGGTCGTTCACGACAATGCGTATTCGGAGATTGCCTTTGACGGCTACCGGCCCCCCTCGTTCATTCAGGCGGACGGGGCGATGGAGGTCGGCATGGAGATGCACTCGCTCTCGAAGACCTACAATATGACCGGATGGAGAATCGGGATGGCATGCGGCGGGGCAGAGCTCATTGCCGGTCTCGGCAGGGTAAAGACCAATATCGACTCCGGTGCGTTCGATGCGATACAGGAGGCGGCGATCACCGCGCTCACCTCCTCGCAGGAATGTGTCGCGGCATCGTGCGCCGTATACCAGGAGCGCCGTGACGTCCTCGTCCGCGGTCTGGAGGAGCTCGGCTTTTCGGTGAGCGCCCCCAAGGCGACCTTCTATGTCTGGATGGAGGTGGACGACTCGATGGCATTTGCGGCACGGATGCTCGATGAGGCAGGCATCGTCGTCACCCCCGGCGTCGGGTTTGGCAACCACGGCGACGGGTATGTCCGGTTCGCCATCACCCGGTCGGTCGGGCGCATCGAAGAGGCGATTGAACGCATGCGGGGAATGGACCTATGAACGACCTGATGGTCCTGCCCCCCCACCTGACCGTGAAGGACGGACACCTCCAGATCGGGACTCATGACACCACGCAGCTTGCAAAGAAATACGGGACGCCCCTGTATGTGACCGATGAACAGCGCATCCGGGCGAACTTTGCGGCCTACCAGCAGGCGCTGACCGGCTACTACGACCATGTCCAGATGCTCTATGCGGCAAAGGCGAACGGCAACCTCGCCGTCCTGAAGGTCTTTGCCGACATGGGTGCGGGAGCGGACGTCTTCTCGGCGGGGGAACTGTACCTCGCCCTCGTAGCCGGGATGAAGCCCGAACACCTGCTCTTCAACGGGAGCTCGAAGACGGCGGCGGACCTGAAGCTTGCGGTCGGGAAGAACGTCCGGGTCTCCCTCGACTCCGTCGACGAGATGAAGCAGCTCAACGAGGTGGCACGGGCCATGGGCACCACCGTCGAGTGTTCGTTTCGGGTCAACCCGGCAATGGAGGTGCCGACGCACCCGAAGATCGCAACGGGCCTTGCGACGAGCAAGTTCGGTATCCCGGCAGGTCAGATCAAAGACGCATACCGGGCCGCCGTCGAGGCCACCAATATCGTCCCGGTCGGGCTGCACTGCCACATCGGCTCCCAGATTCTTGATGTGGTGCCGTTTGCGAAGGAAGCCGAGGTGCTCGTGAAGGTGGCAAGGGAGGTCTCCGACCTGGGCGTCAACCTCCAGTTCCTCGACATGGGCGGCGGGCTGGGCATCCCCTACAACCACACGACGGAGGCCGCCCCCACGCCGCAGGAGTACGCGGACGCCGTCATGCCGGTATTTCTTGACGGCATTGAAAGAGCCGGCATCAAGCCGGCGTTATGGGTCGAGCCGGGGAGAAATCTCATGGGGGACTCAACCGTCCTCCTCACCGGTGTCAACTCGGTCAAGAGGACCCACAAGAACTTCGTCAACGTGGACGCCGGGTTCAACCTCCTCGCCCGCCCAGTAATGTACGACTCGTACCACGAGGTGATCGTCGCGGGCAAAGCGGAGGTGGCACCGGTGGACCAGTATACGATTACCGGCCCCATCTGCGAGACCGGCGACATCCTCGCCCACGACCGGCAGCTGCCGGAAGTCGTGCCGGGCGACCTTATTGCGGTCCTCGATACCGGGGCGTACGGCTTTTCCATGTCGTCCCAGTACAACAGCCGGCCGCGGTGTGCCGAGATTATGGTCAATGGCAGCATGGAAGCCCCCATGCGCAGGGCCGAGACCATCATCGATCTGAAGATGACCATGGAACAGCTCCCATGGCAGAGATAACCTTCTTTTCCCGGTGAACGCCATGAGGGCACATTTTTCACTGGTTGATGATCTCTTTCCCTGGGAGGAGTACGAGAAGCAGGTATTTGCCGCGATCGAGGAGTCCGGCGGCGTCTACGAGGAGCGGACCGCCGCCATGATCGTCGTACGAAATGCCGGGCGCAGCCACCTGAAGATCGGTGAGCTGAAGAAGGGGCCGAGCTGCATCTCGTTTTTTGGGAAGGTTCTCGAACTGCGCGAACCCCGGCAGTTCGAGCGCAGGGACAAGACCCCCGGCATGGTCGGCCGTGTGCTCCTGGGTGATATCTCGGGGGAGGTCTGGCTGGTGCTGTGGGATGAACAGGCCCTCGTCACCGCCGATCTCGCGGTCGGCGAGGTCCTGGAGATCGTCGGAAAACTGCGGGACGGACAGGAAGTCCATGCTCTCGATCTGCAGCGTACCGCCTGTGACATTCCCACGCGGCGCGAACCGGGCGGATTTTCTCCCGGCGGACGCGAGGAGGAGACGGTTGCCGGGTGTCTCGTTGCGGCGGGAACCCCGCAGACCTTCACCCGCCGGGACGGGACCGAAGGGACGAAGACGAACCTCGTCCTCTGGGACGGCGACCGCTTTGTCGTGGTGGTCGTCTGGGACCCGGCAATCGCCGAAGGGGTGGATGCCGGGCGGTCGTACCGGTTCGGCGGCGTGCGGAGAAACGACCGGGCAAACGGCGTCGAGTATTCGCTTGGCAGGTCGGGAGCGATTGTGCCGTGCGACGAGACGTATACCCCCCGTTTTGATGCGATAGGCGACGTCGGCGAGTGAGCGTGCGTCTGCATCCGGGGAACGCTCTGTGAGGCGGGCCCGGTCCGGGAGTTCACCACCCGAAAAGGCGGCGTCTCGTGGGTGCGCAATGCGGAGATGGAGGATGCCTCGGGGCGGGTGCACCTGGTCCTGTGGGGAGACGATGCGAAGGCGGACCTCCCGGTCTGCACCGACCTCTCCCTGTACAACGCGGTGGTCAAACGCGGCCGCTACGGGGGGCTGGAAGTGCACTGCAGCTGGGGTTGCGTGCTTGCGGTGGAGACTCCCCCATCCGCCGCATCCCCGGAACCTGCCGAGATCGTGTTCCGGGGCACGGTCATCGATACGGTGCAGGGGCGGTGTATCGACGACGGTGCCACCTGCTACCTCTGCGATGCCGACCTGCTGCCCGGTGCGGAGGTGGAGGTGGTCGGGATGCTGGATGGGGAGATCCTCATGCCGTATGAGGTGCGTGAGGTGCCGGTCTGCCTGGAGGATGTCCGGGACCGCATCCGTCGACTTCATCCCGCATGATCCATTTTTTCCGGATTCACTTTCGCGGTGCACGGCTCACCGACCTATAGCCACTTTCGTAATGGTTATCCAGTTGAATTGATGAGAGGTACATAAGTATGCCGGAACTAGATATTGAGGACATTCCGGGCGTCGGCCCCACCACCGCCGACAAGCTCAGGGACGCCGGATACACGACCATCGAGGGCATCGCCACTGCTTCCTATGCGGATCTCGCCGAAGCGGCGGAGATCGGCGAGTCGACGGCGAAGAAGATGATCAAGGAAGCCCGGCGGATGGCGGACATCGGCGGGTTCAAGACCGGCACCGTGGTCCTTGAGGAGCGAAAAGAGGTCCGCAAGCTCCAGTCACGCGTCCCCGACTTCGACGATCTGATGGGCGGGGGCCTGGAGACCAAGTCGATCACCGAGTTCTACGGCGAGTTCGGGTCGGGAAAGAGTCAGTTCTCCCACCAGATGGCGGTCAATGTCCAGCTGCCCGAGGAGCAGGGCGGCCTGAACGGCTCCTGCATCTACATCGATACCGAAAACACCTTCCGCCCCGAGAGGATCGAGCAGATGGTAAACGGCCTCGATACGGAGGACGACCACCCGCTCTTCGAGGAGATTCTCGAGCACATCCACGTGGCAAAGGGCTACACCTCGGACCACCAGATGCTTCTCGTTGACAGTGCACGCGAACTTGCCGGAGAACTGAAAGGGAGCGAAAAACCGGTTCGTCTCTTCATCGTGGACTCGCTGACGGCACATTTCCGTGCGGAATATTCCGGCCGGGGGACGCTGTCCGTCCGGCAGCAGAAACTCAATAAACATATGTATGACCTGGCCAAATTAGCAGAAGAGCATAATGCGGTCGTCCTGGTCACCAACCAGGTGCAGTCGAACCCCGCCGTCTTCTTCGGCGACCCGACAAAACCCGTCGGCGGCAACATCGTCGGGCACGCATCGAAATTCCGTATCTATCTCAGGAAGAGCAAGGGCGGAAAGCGTGTTGCAAAGCTCGTCGACAGCCCGAGCCTCCCGGACGGCGAGGCGGCGTTCATGGTCGATATGACCGGCTTAAAACCAATTTAGACACCAACTGCAGGAGATGGATGTGGAGCAGATACCAAAAGCGGTCATCACTGATCTGGACGGGACGCTTACCGATGAGCGTCGGCGGCTGAACACGCGTGCGGTCGACTGCATCCGGCTGCTGGTCGACGCGGGCATCCCGGTGGTCCTTGCAAGCGGGAACACCATCTGCTCGCTTACGATC
Organism: Methanobacteriota archaeon; assembly: GCA_016841485.1. Lineage (GTDB taxonomy): Archaea > Halobacteriota > Methanomicrobia > Methanomicrobiales > Methanomicrobiaceae > Methanovulcanius. The sequence continues at coordinate 17,622 of JAENZA010000020.1, read as the reverse complement.
CTCTGCAAGATGATCGGAACGGACGGGACGGTCGTCTGTGAGAACGGGGGATTGTACCGCGTCGGGTTTCAGGGGGAGCAGCATATTCTCGGAGATATCGACCTGTGCAGGTCCGCATTTTCCCATCTCGAACGGTATTTCGGGGATAAGGGAATCGAACTGGAGCTCTACAGTCCCGAATACCGGTTTGCCGATGTGGCCTTTGCACGGACGGTGGACCCGGAGGAGGTGCGAAGCGCCCTTGCGGGCTTTGATGTCCGCGTTCTTGATACCGGATTTGCCATCCACCTCCAGGGGAATGCTATCAGCAAGGGGACGGCGTTTCGGCATGTGGCAGAGGATCTCGGCATAGGGGTCTTAGACTTCCTTGCCGTCGGCGACTCGCACAACGACAAGGAGATGCTGCGGACGGCAGGCATCGGGATTGCGGTGGCAAACTGTAGTGACGATATGCGCGATTCTGCGGACCGGGTCACAAAAGAAGAGTACGGGGATGGATTTATCGAAGCAGTACAATCGGTGTTTCCTTCACTTTCGTGAAAGAAGGTACCGGTCAACCACGATATAATCCCGGATATCTTTTACCGCCTCAAACGGGATGAAGAGTTTGTCCCCTTCGATGGTATAATTGGACGTATCAAAATTCTGCTCAGGCTTGACGACAAGATCAGTAACTTCCCCACTCTTGAAGTCCGCCATGATATTGCGTATTGTCCCAATGACCATTCCATCCGTACTCATCACTTTTTTTCGGGAGAGATTGCGGGAGAATGTATTCCTCATATTAGAAAAGGAGGGTCTGATACTATTTAAATTGTTTTAAAAACGGCATGAGCCGGGGGATAATAAAAAGGTATTTTTTAAATCAGAGTGCAGGGAAGACCCTGATGATATCCGACTGGGTGAGAATGCCGATGGGTTGGTCATCCTTCATGATGAGGAGGCGCCCGATGGACTGTTCCTTGAAGCGGCCAATCACCTCATAGAGGTTGATGTCGGGAGGGGCGGTGACGACCTTTGCCGTCATCACCGTGGTGACCGGCGTTGAAAGGTCCATGCCGGCGTCGATCCCACGCGAGATGTCCGAGAGGGTGACGATGCCGACGACGCTTTCCCCGTCCATCACCGGAGCGCCGTGAATGCGGTTGGTGGTGAAGATGGAAAAGGCGTCCCGGAATGTGGCCGCGACCGGGATGCTCTTCACCGGCGATGACATATAGTGTTTGATCTTCTTTTTTGGCAGCGAGATCATCTCGGTGATGGTAATCAGCAGCGATTGGGACACCTCGTCCTTCCCGTAGATCTCGCCGCGCACAAGAAGTTTGTTCACCGGCGACGGACCTATGGTGATCCGATCGCCTATCTGGAACATCTTGACGCTCCCGATGAGTTTGACGACCGCCTGGCATATGTCCGGGTGGCAGAGCGTGGTAAAATCAATCTCGCTTACGTTGACGCTTTTAACAACGTCTTCTCCTATGCGTATCGGCACCCTCGATTCAGTGGCATAATCGGCAATATTGAGTTCCTTGTAGGCAAGGGATGTCGGCGTATACCCTCCTTTGGGTCCGGGCACCCCGTCTACGAGTCCCAGGGCCTTGAGCGCCTGCATCTGATTACGCACTGTCCCCGGGTTTCGTTTGAGCATATCTGCAATGCCTTCACCTTTTATAGGAGATGAATTCCGGTGATAAAGGGCAATGAGGGTGATGAGAATATCTTTTTGGATGGGTGACAGATCCATAATGGTTAATCATAAGCAATCTCTACTAATAATGGGTTGTGCTTTCTGTGGAATTTGAAACAATACCAACTATACCGACTGCCGATGAACTTCTTGAGCGAGCGCTCAAGAGGGCGGCAGCAGCCAAAAAAGAGAAGCGCAACAAAGTCCGTGCAAATGAGGAATTTGTACGGTCCGTCTCAAAATCACTCTATGACAAATTAGATGATACTGTGCACCGGTTTCCGACCTTTGAAAATCTTCCCGTCTTCTACCGGGACATGACCAACATCCTCTTCAGTATTGACAAACTCAGAAAATCCCTTGGTGCTCTTACATGGGCCGCGGGCCGCATCCGTGATGTGGGCAACGAATATGCCTGGAAAATCCGGAGCAATCCCGATGATGCATCCAACCTCAGAAAAGCCGCGACCGGGCGCATGGCCTCCATCATGCACCAGGTGGAAGACGACCTGATGCTCCTCAACAACGCCCGCGACGTCCTGCGAAAGCTCCCGGACATACGCGATGAGTTTACCGTGGTGGTCGCAGGATACCCGAATGTGGGCAAGTCGTCGTTCATCCGGCTCGTCTCCTCCGCGACGCCGCAGGTGGCAGGCTACGCCTTTACGACCAAGCAGGTGGTCGTGGGCCACCGCGACGTCGGGCGCGAGCGCATGCAGATCGTGGATACGCCGGGAATACTGGACCGTCCGGCAGAGGAACGCAACTATATCGAACACCAGGCCCTCTCGGCAATCACCAATGTGGCCGATGTTATTCTCTTTATCATCGATGCAAGTGAGGCCTGCGGCTATCCGGTGGACCGGCAGCTGACCCTTCTTGAAGAGATTCGCCGGGTCGTGGGAGACGTCCCGGTCGAAGTGGTGGTAAGCAAATCCGATCTGGAAGAAATGGAGGGGTACATGAACATGTCCACGACGACGGAAGAGGGCGTAGACGAGGTCGTGGCTCTTCTTCTCAGATATATGGAAGCCAGCCCCAGGTCCCCGCCAGAATACAGCCAAGAAGAAAACCTGTGATTACCCCTCCGTTCAGGAGAGGAAGGCCGGCCTGCGGATTGCCCTTGTTCACAAAGTGCATGAGGATGATGAGGCCGGCGATGCTTCCCAGCATGGCCCCGAGGGTGGGGATGCTGAGCATCCAGACAACTGCGGGCGCTTCAAGAAATGCGTAGGAGGAGACCACCAGGATGGTGGGCATGATCAGATCCCCCATTCCCATGATAAACGCCCCCCGTTCACTCTTATCCTTCTGAATATCGACCCCCTCTTTCCTGTAGGAATACCGCACACTCTTGGGGACGACCACCAGGATGGGGCTTTTGGTTTCAATCACTCCTTCGGCAAGATCGAGCATGTGCTTTGTCCGGTACACGGAGATGGCGTCGTAGACCGCCAGCAGGACGAGGAGAAGGATGACCGGGAATATGGTGAGCGATATGCCGAATATCGATGCGGCGCCTGCCGATACGATGACCCCCATCACGTCGATGACGTACCACTCGGGATAGAGGTACAAAAGCGCCGTCGAGAGGATGATTGCAGTTCCCGTGATCAGCCATCCCAGGATTGTGTTTCCGAAGAGGAAGAGGAAGACGGCGCTGTAGATATAGGCGAAGATGAAGACGATGGAAAATCCGATGATCGCCTGGATGACGGTTTTTTTCCCCTTCCGGATGAGCCAGAGGAGGACGGCGGTGAACACCAGGAGCATCAGGATGAAAAATATTGGATTTGCGGCCGATTCCGGGTCTTCGAATGCCTCATACCCGGCCCCTATCATAAGCGGGGTGACGGCGAGGGCAAAGATCTGGACCAGAAGCAGGAGAAGGAGCATTCCTGCAAGGGGTGCGTATGAACGAAGACCTGACTTTTCACTCATTGATGGTACACCTTGACCCGGATATGGATAAATGATATGGATAAAAGTAGAGAATTTCAAATCAGGAACCGTGCCGTTCCCGGGAAATGGCACAAAATTGGTGATTCGATATAGTTAGATTAATTAATGGTTTGCCATTATGAAATATCATGGATATTCAGGAATCTCTTGTAGACATTATCCTCGCAATTGTGCTGATCATTGCCACACTGGTTCTCGTCCTGAGAGTCTGGCAGGATCTGATTCTGGCGGTGGCGGCAACATTGATGATGGCTTCACTGGGTGGGCTGTTTCTTTCACTGGGAGCAAAGATCCGTGCACTGGACCAGAATGTGAACGCACGCGAACGTACCATGAGGATGAATCTGGATGAGCTGAACCAGATGGTGAACAAAAAGTGCGATACGATGATCTCCGAGGTTCACCAGATCGTTTCTGAACTTTCGCGCCGCGTGTACCGCTAAAATACCACACACGCACAATTTTTTTATGGGTGTAGGACTACGCGAGATTCTCGCAGATTACAAGACGCCGGTATCATGGGACGCCCTTGCCGGAAGTGCCGCAATCGACGGCAACAATGCTCTGTACCAGTTTCTGACCATCATCCGTCAGCCGGACGGGACCCCGCTGATGGACCGCGAGGGGCGGGTCACGTCACATATATCGGGACTCTTTTTCCGGACGGCGACCCTGATGGAGAAGGGGATCCGTCCGGTCTATGTCTTCGACGGAAAACCGCCGGAGCTAAAAACAAGGACCATTGAAGAGCGCAGGGCCGCACGGAGCCGTGCAGAGGAGGCCTGGGAGAAGGCCCGGGTGGCAGGTGACGAACAGGAGGCCTATAAACAGGCGCGTTCGGCGACACGGGTGGACCGGGATATCATCGGCGGGGCGCAGGAACTGCTCGGCCTGATGGGTATTCCCTACCTGAATGCGCCGAGCGAAGGGGAGGCGCAGGCGGCCTATATGGCGCAGCGGGGGGATGTCAGCTATGCGGTCTCCCAGGACTACGACTCGCTTCTCTTTGGCGTGCCGGTGCTGGTGAGAAACCTCACCGTGAGCGGGAAACGAAAGATACGTGGACGGACCGTCTCCGTCGAACCCGAACGGATCGTGCTCGCCGAGCTGCTGGACGGGCTGCAGATAACCCGGGATGACCTGATCCGCATGGGCATCCTCATCGGCACCGATTTCAATACGGGCATCAAAGGCGTCGGGCCGAAGACCGCCCTGAAGATCGTCCGGAACGGGACTTATGAGGAGACGATGGAGGAGAAGGCGCCGGAGACCGATGCCGGGCCGATCTTTGCATTCTTCCAGACCCCTCCCGTCCTGAAGGACTACACGGTGGAATGGCAGGAGCCGGATGAAGAAGGGCTCTATGATCTGCTCTGCAGGACCTATGACTTCTCGCCCGCCCGCGTAAAGGCCGTCCTGGAGAAGATGCGCTCAACGACCGGTCAGAAGACCCTTGACCAGTGGTTCTGAGTGCCGGGACGGCATCTGTCCGAAGGTTGAATATCCGTGGTGCTGAAATGTATGATCATGCACCCCCGGGTGATCACCTATTCACGAAACGCATTTCTTCCTCTCACGACCGTGTGCCGGAATACATGCGGATACTGCTGTTTCCGCACACCCGTGCAGGAGGGGTGCATCATGCCTCCTGCAGAGGTGGAATCCACCCTGCGCTACAGCGCATCCATGGGGTGCACCGAGGCACTCTTTACGTTTTGTGAACAGCCCGGCATGGTCGAGGGATTCGACGCGGCACTGGCACCGACCGGCTATGCAACAATTCTGGACTACTGCCATGCCATGTGCCGCGTGGCAATCGAGGCGGGGATGCTGCCGCATACGAATGCGGGGATCCTCGACTACGGGGAGCTGGAGCGATTTCGCACGGTGAATGCCAGCATGGGCCTCATGTTGGAGACGACGGCCGATATCCCCGCACACCGTAACTCGCCGGGAAAGGTCCCGGAGGTCAGGATTGCGATGATGGAGGATGCCGGACGCCTGAAGATACCGTTTACCACGGGCATTCTCATCGGGATCGGGGAGACGCCCCGTGACCGGGAAGAGTCGCTCGAGGTCATCCGGGACCTGCACAGGAGATACGGCCACATCCAGGAGGTCATCGTCCAGAACTTCTGCCCGAAGGAAGGCACGCCGATGGAGGCTGCAACCTACCCGGGCACGGAGGAGATGTGCGGGATCATCGAACTGGCACGTGACATTCTTCCCGACGACGTGATGGTGCAGGTCCCCCCGAACCTTGCCGACGCAGCGGACCTGGTCAACTGCGGCGTCGATGATCTCGGCGGGGTCTCCCCGGTGACGATCGACTACGTCAACCCCGAACACCCGTGGCCGCAGATCGAAGATCTCCGTACGATCGTCGGCGACCATCAGCTCCGTGAGCGCCTCTGCATATACCAGAAGTTCATAGAATGCGGATGGTATGACCCGTCTCTCGAAGGACTTATTAAAAATCTTGTTCAAGTGATTCAGGAACGCAACATGCATATGATGACGCGAAGAGGAGAGGAGGAATGTTGAAAGGGGAACTCCTGTATGAGGGGAAGGCAAAATCGGTGTACCGTTCGGATACCCCCGGTGCACTGGTCGTCGTCTTCAGGGACGACATCACCGCGTTCAATGGTGAGAAGAAGGATGTGCTGGAAGGCAAAGGCATCTACAATGCAAGGGTATCCGCCTTTTTCTTCAATTATCTCGAGAAGAACGGGATAAAGACGCACTACATCGGCATGGAGGACGACCGCACCATGAACGTCCGGGAACTGAAGATGATTCCCCTTGAGGTCATCGCCCGCAATATCGCCGCCGGGTCGATCGTGAAAAAATTCCCGTTCAAGGAGGGGCAGCCGCTCTCCCCCCCGGTCATCGTCACCGACTACAAGAACGATGCCCTTGGCGACCCCTCGATCAACGATGATCTGATAGTCGCCCTCGGGCTGCTGAGCCCCGATGAACTTGCCTTTGTCCGCGAGCAGACCCTGCGGATAAATCTCCTGCTCTCTGAGTTTTTTGCCGAACTCGGCATCGATCTCGTGGATTTCAAAATTGAGTTTGGCAGGGCAAAAGGCGAGATCTATCTCGGCGATGAGATCAGCATGGATTCCATGCGGCTCTGGGACAAAAAGACCGGCGAATCGCTTGACAAGGATGTGTACCGGCTCGGCAAAGGAGATGTCATGTCGGCATATGCACGCGTCGTCGAACGGATCACTGATGAAATGCGTGGAGGAAATGCATGAGTTATACCGTAAAAATTACAATTTCACTCAAGGAAGGCATGCTTGACCCGGAGGCCCGGGCCATCCAGCACGCCCTCTCGAATCTGGGTTTTGCAACGGAATCGCTGTCGACTGCACAGGTGTTTTTCATCACGATGGACGTCCCTTCCGCCGGGGATGCCAGGCAGAGGGCCGAGGAGATGTGCGAGCGGCTGCTGGCAAACCCGGTCATTCATTCATACGAGATTGAGGTATAGGGATGAGGTTTGCAGTACTGCAGTTTGGCGGAAGCAATTGCGACTACGATGCGTATCATGTCGTGCACGATGTATGCGGCGTGGACTGTGACCTGCTATGGTACAAGGAGGGCATCGCAAAGGAGTACGACGCAATCATCATACCCGGCGGGTTTTCCTATGGCGACTATCTGCGTGCGGGCGCCATTGCCACGCGCACCCCGGTCATGCAGGACGTTCTCCGGCACGCAGGTGCCGGACGGCTCGTGCTCGGCATCTGCAACGGTGCCCAGATCGGTGCGGAGAGCGGACTGGTTCCCGGCGTATTCACCACCAATGAATACCCAAAGTTCATCTGTGAGTGGGTACACCTCAGGGTGGAAAATGCAACCTCGCCGTTCACCTCGCAGTACCGCAGTGGTGAAGTCATACGAATCCCCATTGCCCACAAGGAGGGGCGATATGTCGTTCCCCCCGGCGTCGGTCAGCAGCTCCTCGATGAGGGGAAGGTGGCCTTCCGGTTCTGCAATGAAGAGGGGCAGTGCACTCCCGAGAGCAACCCGAACGGTTCGGCACTCAATATCACAGGTGTTTTGGGAGATGAAGGCAATGTCCTTGTAATGATGCCTCACCCCGAGCGGGCGGCAGAAGGAATTCTTGGTTCGGAGGACGGCCGGCGTCTGTTTGAGTCGATGATCTCCCATATAGAAAAGCAGTAGGTGACACATGACGGGAACAACCAGAAAGGCTGAGGAAGAAGCCATGCAGAAGTCCATCAGAGAATGGGCAGAGGGGTATGCCGCATCAAAGGGCTGGCACCTGAATGTAAATGACAAACAGCTTAACGCGGTCATAAAAGGGCTTGCCCGAAACACCGTCCGCCTGGGTGAACGGTACTGCCCGTGCAGGATGCGGCTCGGGGATGAGGAGAAGGACAAGGAGATCATCTGCCCCTGCATCTTCCATGAGGATGAACTGGAGAATGACGGAAACTGTCACTGCCGTCTTTTTTTCAGGGAAAAATAATCTCATTTTTTAAGCGTGAACCAGACCACGGCACAGCCCGGTGATTTCATTATGCCCGTCGATGCTATCATACCATTTCGTCCCGTAAATCCGAAGACACGCCTTTCAGACATCATGGACCAGCAGGAGCGGGAGGCTTTTGCCCGGATCATGCTGGGCGATGTTATTCGTGCGCTGCGAGAGGCGGGGTGCAGCCCCTGCATTCTCTGCACCGTGGAATACCATCACCCGGGTGCCCGGACCTGCATCGACGAACAGGGACTCAATGAGGCACTCAATGAGTACCTGGCCGGATGCAGCACGGGTCCGCTCCTCATCTTTATGTCCGATATTCCGCTTGCAACGGCGGAGGGCATCCGTCGGGTGATCACCACCGATGCGGATATTGCGATTGTCCCCGGCAGAGGCGGAGGGACCAACGTGATCTTCATCCGGGATCCCTCCCGGTTCAGGGTGGACTTTTACGGGGCAAGTTTCTGCGATCATATGGCAATCGCTCACGCCGAAGGGCTGAGTGTTGACGTGATCGACTCATTTTTTATGTCGACGGATATCGACGAACGGGAGGACCTGGTGGAGATCCTCCTCCATGCAAAAGGGGAGAGCAGGGGATTTTTAGAGGGTATCGGGATCGGTCTTTCCCTTGAGACGGGCCGGGTCAGTGTTCAGCGCAGCCCCCATGAATAGACATTCTGCGGCATCGATCGTCTCGATACCTGCCTCTTCGGTCATGGGAATCTTCGTTCCCCGGATGAGCGCTGCGGGGATACACTCGTCCGCCTCGCCCATCACCAGTTCTGCGGCAGAGGCGAGGTTGTCCCCGAGCGCCCGCTTCGTCACTTCAAGGGAACGGCCGAACAGGTCGGATCGCCCGACATCGTCGACGACGGCCCCGAACCCTGCGCACCCGATGGCAACGCCGCTGCACCCGAGACGCATGGCATGGGTCCGTGAATCCGCCACCAGGATGCCGACCGTCTTCCCCGTTGCCTGACGGATCTGTTCGCGTATCGACGCGGCGCTTTCGTCCGGGTTCTCCGGCAGGCAGACGAGAGCGCCGGGTGGAGCGTTCGACCCGTCCGTACCGGCATTCGGCAGGAGGGTTCCTCCCCGCATGCAGAGCAGAAAGCCCGGAATTCCGCCGATGATGGAATCGCTCTGGCCCAGGACCACCTCGACCACCCGCGGGTCCATCCCGTACTGGGCGGCAAGACGCTCCGCCTCGGCCGAGGGGGTGATATCCCTGAGATGGATGATGGCTCCTTCGGCCGATGCAAGGGCGCTTTCCGCGATGACGATGATGTCGCCGTCCTCGATGCCGCACGTCTCCTCTGCCGATGCAATGAGGATTTCCGTTATATTCTCACCGGGCGTGATAATTCCGGTCTGCAATCCATAGACGCAAAAATTTTCAGTCATTGTTTCCCTGCATTTTTTCATATACCCGCAGAAGATCTGCGGTCTCACGTACATCGTGGGTGCGAACGACGGATGCTCCCTGCTTCAGGAGGTCGTAGGTGACGGCCATCGTCCCGGCCAGCCGGCCTTCCGGCGGCGTATCGAGGAGATCCCCGATGAACGATTTTCGTGAAACGGCGGCAAGAAGCGGGTAGCCGTGCACCATAAACGATGCAAATCCCCGGCAGAGGTCCCAGTCGTCCTCCATGGATCGTTCGGGAACCCAGCTGCCGACGGCGGGGTCCAGGATGATCTCTTCGATGCCGGCCCGGTGCGCCCGTGCGATCACCTTCTTACAGGCGCCGTGGGTCGCCTCCAGCCCGACGGCATCGCCCGGAACCTCGTATGATGCCATGAGAAATACCGGGAGGCCGGACTCACCCGCGATGCGTGCATACTCGGGACTCGCAAGGCCGTGGATGTCATTGATGGCATCGATATCGTACCTGAGTACCGCCTCGAGCACTTCCGGGAACATGGTGTCCACCGAGATGGGAATCCCGATGCCGTCGAGTTCTTTCAGGGAGGCGCAGACCCGTTCCTTCTCCTCGGCGGCGGTGAGGGGAGGAGCGTTCGGTGCGGTGCTGCGTGCCCCGAGGTCGATGATCTCGGCGCCGTCGTCACAGAATCGCGATGCCGTATCCCAGAGCTGTTCCCTGGGGACAAAAGAATGGGAAAAAAAAGATTCGGGGCTGGCATTCATCACGGCCATCAGGCGTGCCGGTTCGCCGCTGCCGATACCCACCGTTCCTACGAAGCAGTTCAGCATATCTGGCGTTTGGCGGCGGCGAAGGTATTCTCCATCAGCGTTGCAATGGTCATCGGCCCGACACCTCCCGGCACCGGGGTGATGGCGGAGGCAACCTCTGCAACACCGTCAAAGTCGACATCTCCGCACAGCTTGCCGTCTTCATCATAATTGATGCCGACATCGATGACCACGGCACCCGGCCGCACCATCTCCTTTGTGACGAAGCGGGCCTTGCCGATGGCGCTGACGAGAATGTCCGCCTTCCTGATCTCGTCCTCGAGGTTTCGGGTCCGGGAATGGCACACGGTCACCGTCGCGTCGGCGTTGATGAGAAGGGCGGCCATCGGCCGGCCGACATCCACGCTCCGTCCGAGGACGACCGCCGATGCACCGCTCGTCGGGATGGCATACTCCGCAAGAAGGGTCATGATGCCTCCCGGTGTGCACGGGACGAACCGGGGCCGTCCTGAGAAGAGGGCGCCAATATTTTCCGGGTGGAACCCGTCCACATCCTTTGCCGGCGAGACCGCCTCGATAACGGCCTCTGTATCGATATGGCCGGGGAGCGGCAGCTGCACCAGGATGCCATGGACCGCAGGGTCATCATTGAGACGGGCCACCGCGGCGACGACCTCCTCGGTGGAGACGTCTTCGCCGAGCTCCACGCCGACGGAGGTGACGCCGACATCCTGGCAGGCCTTGTGTTTCATCCTCACGTACATCTGGGATGCGGGATCATTTCCCACAATGACCGTGGCAAGACACGGGGTTAGTCCCGATTCGGCAATGTCTGCCCTGAGTGCGGCGAGGCGCTTTTGTGAGATTCCTTTGCCGTCAATTAACATACTTCATCCGGATAGAGAGAAAATCCGCCTGCAAGTCCCTTAACTTCTTCCCTGACGTCTGCAATCTGTGTCTTGTTCTCGGGGTCCTTGAGGACGCGGGCAATGAAATGGGCAATCTGGCGCATCTCATCTTCCTTCATGCCCCGTGAGGTGACGGCGGGGGTTCCGATCCGAAGACCTGAGGTGACGAACGGACTGCGGGTCTCGCGGGGGATGGTATTCTTATTGACGGTGATGCCCGCATCGCCAAGGAGATTTTCCGCTTCAAGCCCGGTGAGGCCGATATTGGTAAGATCCAGGAGAATGAGGTGGTTGTCCGTACCGCCGGATACCAGGTCGAACCCTTCATCAATAAGCGTCTCTGCCATTTCCTGTGCATTCTTGACGACCTGTTTTGCGTACTCCTTGAATTCGGGTTTGAGGGCTTCCTGGAAACAGACCGCCTTGCCGGCGATGACGTGCATCAGGGGTCCACCCTGCATGCCCGGAAATACCGACCGGTCGATGTCGGCGGCATACTCTTCGTTGCACATGATGGCGCCGCCACGCGGTCCGCGAAGGGTCTTGTGGGTCGTGGTGGTGGTAAAGTTCACAACGCCGACGGGGGAGTTGTGAACACCGGTTGCGCAGAGACCTGCGATATGCGCGATATCGGCCATGCAGTAGGCGCCGACGTCCTCGGCAATCTCCTGGAAGGCCTTGAAATCGATCTCACGCGGGTAGGCGCTGGCCCCGCAGACGATCATCTTCGGTTTGATCTTGCGCGCCTGTTCGGCAATGATGGCATAGTCGAGCGTCTCGGTCTCATGGTCGACGCCGTAATGGGAGACCGAGTACCATTTGCCGGTGATGTTGACCGGAGACCCGTGGGAGAGGTGCCCGCCCTGCGAGAGGTCCTGGCTCATCATCACATCGTTGTGCTGCATATATGCGAAGTACACCGCCTGGTTTGCCTGGCTCCCGGAGACGGCCTGGACATTGGCATGCTCGGCGTTAAAAAGTTCACAGAGACGGTCACGTGCCAGGTTTTCGACCATGTCATGGAATTGACATCCGCCATAGTAGCGCTTTCCAGGATATCCTTCGGCATATTTGTTGGTCATTATGGAACCGACAGCTTCGAGGACCGCCTTGGAAACCACATTTTCAGAAGCAATGAGCTCAAGACCGTTCACCTGACGCGAACGTTCGAGTTCTATGATTTCATATACTTCTGGATCTGATTCGGCCAGACTAGACATATGCACACAGGTTAGGGACATAAGAGTATATACCTTGTTACAAATGCGGCAAAATGATAAAATCCGAGTGAATCCAGTATTATGCGCCCAGAAACGCTATCAATAATGAAAGAACATAAAAGATATTAGATACTCGGCGTAACCATTCTGTGAGGAGAGGGGTCGATGTCACAAAATCTGAGGGAAATCAACCGATTGAAACATATAATTGAGGAAAAAAACCGGGAGATCGAAATGCTGAAAGAAAATGCTGAGCCTAATGAAGGGATGGTACCAGAGATAGCGGATGAGCACCTTTCAAACCGGGTAAATGAACTCGAGGGTATGGTGAAGGGACTCACTGAAGAGCTTCTCGATATGAAAGCAGAGGTGCGCAAGCTTTCGAAGATGATGGAGGGCGCATCGGCGGCGTCCCAGCCCGGACCTGCGGTACGACGTACCCGTCCGGTCCCCGAAAAGGCGCAATCTGCCCAGAAACCTGCAGGAGATACGAAATCCGGAAAAGAGCCTGAGGATTCCGTCAAAATTATGCAGCCGGACGGGACGCTCGAATACGAAGAGCGCAAGAACGATGAGAACCTTATCGTTGCCGGAGCACGCCCCCGTGCGGTCAATAAATCACGTGCCGGAAGGGATCAGCGCTCAGCCGATCCCTCAAAACCATTGATTTACGCCGAAGAAGATGACTCGGTGGAAATAAAGAAAAAATAACCGGGAGTCTGCTCGTTGTACATCACTGAGCTGGAAATAGATAACTTCAAATCTTTCGGGAAAAAAACAAAAATCCCTTTTTATGAGGGATTTACCGTCATATCGGGCCCGAATGGCTCGGGCAAGAGCAACATTATTGATAGTATTCTCTTTTGCCTTGCCCTCTCTAGCGCACGCGGTCTTCGTGCCGAGAAGCTGACGGATCTCATCAACGTCAATACCGGTAAGAATACTGCAGAGGTTGAGATCACGTTTTCCGACGGTACACGCATACGGCGGCGTATCAAACGGACCCCTCACGGTTATTATAGTTACAACTATCTCAACGACCGGCTGTGCAAACAGGGCGACATCATTGAATTTCTTGTGAAGGTCGGCATCAAGGCCGAAGGGTATAACGTTGTCATGCAGGGGGATGTCACCCGCATCACCGAGATGACGGACTTCGAGCGCAGGAAGATCATCGACGAAATCGCCGGTGTCGCCGAATTTGATAAGAAGAAGGAACAGTCCCTCGGAGAACTCGAGATCGTCCGTGAACGGATCGAGCGTGAAGAACTCCTGTTGCATGAGCTCTCATCCCGGCTTGTCGAACTGGAAAAAGAACGTGAGCAGGCGATTAAATTTCGCGAATGGCAGGATAAACTGGACCATCTGCGTGAGTGCAGGGTCGCCGCACTCCTGATGGCGAGGGAACGGGAGCTCGGCTCCCTCCATGAGATCATTGCAGGCCATGAGGCAGACCTCGGGAAGAAGGCCGGGGAAAAAGCCGGATTGGATCAGGAAATTCTTCAGATCCAGTCAAAAATCGATGAAATATCCGAAGAAATACATCGGAAAAGCGGCAGTGAATACCTCCGTCTGCTGCAGGAAATCGAATCCGCCCGGGGGGCTGTCAAGGCCTCCGAAGAATCTGTCGGGCGCAAAAGCTATGAAAAATCCTCGAATCTCGAGGAAATTCATTCGCTCTATACCAATGGCAAGCGTGCCGAAGAGCGCGTGGGGGAATGTTCTGCGTCGATACGGGACCTCTCGATTGACCGGTCCAACCTCAATATGGAACGGGCCGGGCAGAAGGCAGACCTCGACGTGGTTGAACAAACGCTCGGTACGGAGAGTGATGAGGTGGCTGGGGCGCGGGACCAGTTGTTTGCTCTCCAGAGCAGCATATCCGAGCTGAAGAACCGGCGTTCTGAACTGATCGGCGAACGCGATCTGATGATCGAACGCAGCCGTCTTCGCACCTCAGAACACGAACGGATGAGCAGGCGGCTCGTCCAGGTGGAAAAGGAGAAGGAAGAGAAGGAGCGTCAGTGCCACGAATATGAAGAGCTGATCCAGGGGCTTGAAACGGAGAAAAACAGCCATGGGCAACACGTATCGCGGGCGGAAAGCACGCTTTTTAAAAACCGTTCCGAACTCGAGAAGGTCAGGGACCAGATACGTTCGAAAGAACGGGACCTGATGCGCCTCGAGGCACAGCAGCAGGTAAGCGGTGCGGGGGGCAAGGCGCTTGAGGCGATTCTCGGGATGGACGGGGTCTACGGGACGGTGGCCCAGCTGGGTAAAGCGCCGCCGGAGTACGCCACCGCTCTCGATATTGCCGCCGGAGGCCGCCTGAACTATGTGGTGGTCGAGACGGACCGGGTGGCATCCGATGCCATTGCCTATCTCAAGGAGAACCGTCTTGGCAGGATGACCTTCCTGCCGCTCAACCGGCTGAAAAGCGCCCCCGTTCCCCCCCTGAAAAATGCGCGGGTTATCGATTATGCGGTCAACCTCCTGGAGTATGATCCGCTCTATGATCCCGTCTTCAGGCAGATCTTCGGTGCGACGGTAGTGGTCGACACCCTGGATATCGCCCGGAAGATGATGGGCGAGTACCGCATGGTCACCCTGGAAGGCGATCTCGTTGAGAAAGGAGGTGCGATGACGGGAGGGTCCCGCCGGCAGAAGGCGGGGGGGTTCGGCGTCGCCGTCGGAGACGAGGTCGCCCGGCTTGCATCCGAGATCTCCGCCCTCCAGGGTGAGATGGCCGACCTGGAATCGGCGGTCGAGCGCTATACTGCGGAGTCCGAGGAGGCACGCCGGCAGCGGACTGCCATCGAAGATGAGATGGCCCGGTACCGGATGCTCCTCGATGAGTACCGGAAGAGGGTGACGAGTCTTGAAGAGGAGCATTCAGGGATTCTCGCAGGGCAGGACGAGATCACCGGCGTTTCGGCCGGGGGCAGGTCCCTGGCAGAACTCGAGGAGGAGATAGGCTCTGCAAACGGGAAGATTGCCGGCGTGGAAAAGGACATTGCCGCCCTGAAGTCCCGGCTGGCGGATACGCAGATCCCGCATCTCTCGGAGGAGAGGGAGCGGCTCCTGAAATCCCTGGAAGACCTGGACCGGCGCATCGCCAACAAGGAGGCCGATCTCAACGATACCCAGAGGGAACGGCAGCATTACAAGAACCGTCTTGAGGAGTTTACCCAGCAGAGGGACAAACTCGAGAAAAGAAACAAGGAGATTGATGCTGAAATCCTGGCCGACAGGAGTATGATTGAGGAAAAAACTGCGGAGATAGGCGATCTGGAGAAGAAACAGCAGTCATTCTCCGTGGAGATTACCCGCCTGCAGGAGATCCATGATGCGCACCTTGCAGAGATCCGTACGATTGAGCACTCGATTCTCGAGATCGAGACCACCATCAGCCAGATCCGGCTCCAGATCGGCTCCCTGAGTGACAGGAAGATCGCCGTCATGGAGGAGATCGAACGGCTCCGGGCAGACGTGGGCGAGGTCACCACGGATCTCTCCCTCGACGAGATCGAGGTGGGTATGGAAAGCGCCGAGCGGGCCATGAAACGCATCGGTGCGGTGAATATGCTGGCCATTGAGGAGTATGAGCGGGTCGAACAGCGGGCTGCCGAGCGTACCGAGAAAAAGGACGTCCTCTCGCGCGAACGCACCATACTTATCGAGCGCATCGAGTATTATGAGAAGATGAAGTTCGACTCCTTCATGGAGGCATACCGTGCCATTGATGAGAATTTCCAGAAGATATTTGCCCGCCTGACCAGCGGGTCGGGGAGGTTGGTCCTCGACAACGACGATGAACCGTTTACCGGCGGGATGACATTTGCCGTCCAGCCGAGGGGCAAGAAGGTCCACCTGCTCAGCTCGCTGTCCGGCGGTGAAAAGTCCCTGACAACGCTTGCGTTTATCTTTTCCATACAGCAGTACATGCCGGCTCCGTTCTATGCGCTGGACGAGATTGATATGATGCTGGACGGTTCCAATGTCGAACGTGTCTCCACGATGATCCAGGAACTCTCGGGTGAGGCCCAGTCGATTTGCGTGTCGCTGCGAAAGCCGACGATTGAACGGGCCGACCGTATCATCGGGGTGACCACGCGTCCGGACAAGTCCACCTACGTGACCGGTGTAAAGAACAATGCATGAAGAACCGGTTGAAATTCTTGTCGGCATGGCGGAGTCGGGTGAAATCGACCCGTGGAACATCGATATCGTCGAGGTGACGGACCGGTTCCTCGGCGAACTCGAGAGGATGAAGGAGCTCGATCTCCGCATCTCCGGCAGGACCCTTTTTTTTGCCTCAACCCTTCTCAGGATGAAATCCGAGTATCTGGAGGAGACAGATGAGGTGGAAGAGGCCGAGTTTGAGGAGGGCCCCCTGTTTGATGACTTCGGGTTCGATGGGGATTCTACGTTTGAGGACTTCTCCGAACCGATCGAACGCCTGGAACGGGAGATCAAACGCCGGGTGGGAAGAAAAGGGAAACGGCGCAGGCCGGTTACCCTGTATGAGCTGATCAAAGAGCTCAAAACCGCTGAGAAGATGGAGCGTCGGCGTACGCGTCGGAAGAGTCCTGTGCCGGAGCTCCTGCTTGAAGCGGACGATATCGTAAATGTTGCGCACGAGGAGGACTTCCAGGATGTCACGGAAACGGTGTACACCTCCTTTGAGCGCATGGAGGCGGACGGGAAGGAGGTGACCACCCTGCACGCGCTCAGCAGCGGGATGGGCAAGGACGTGCGCACCGTATATCTTCCGCTGCTCTTTCTCATGCTCGAGGGGAGGCTCATGATCTGGCAGGAAGAATTTTTTGGAGATATTTACGTTGCCAGATGGCGCGCAGATGCTTTTGAGGATTAATTTACAGACGAATTCTCAAAAGAATGGTGTTTGGCCGTTGAATAGATTTTTTAAGGGATTTCTTCTGCAGGGAATATGCGTGGCCGCTCCCCGACACCGGGGGCATTTGCATGATTTTTGGGGTATCTGCTCTCTTCAAAACGATTGAATTAAAAATTTTACATGCATAATGGCCGTTATTTTTGGATTTGGTGATATTCTGCAGGGTATTTCCCGGAAATAACAGAGAATAATCCATTTTCATAACCTTTATATCACTCCGGATACCATGTTGTTAGTCGAATGGTTCGGGGCGAAA